>CAZKBR010000079.1:0-1540 GCA_964551465.1 uncultured Candidatus Bathyarchaeia archaeon | reverse complement strand
GTTGTTAATGTCTGGATTGAAGACGGATGAAGACAGCTGTAAGAATGGCTTTTCAAGATTCTTTGGCTACTTTGTTTCCGAAGGCTCCTTTGGGTTTGATTAAGTTTTCTGCCATCATGAAGAGTGCTGCCGATATTGTTCCTCTTGATGAAGGGCAGAAAAATGCCGTAATTTTTCATCTTTGCAGAGGATTATCTGAGTCGCGTGAATACGCCAAAATAAACCCTTCCTTAGTCACCGCAATGGTTAGCACGCGCATGCGAATTGTAGAAGAAGCGGGGGCAGAGTATGGCAGATGTGTACTTGCCAAGGCTTTATCTCATGTGTTTAACGTCTCGATCTCAAAATACAAGAATCTAACAGCAAAGAGAATTTTTCTTAGCGATTTAGCTGAAATTTCAGAGGTTCTTCATAAAAGTGGGTGGGTAAATGACATTGAGGAATTCAGAAAAGACAAAGGAGAAGTTTACGAAGCGCTTGTCGATCAAATGGAGTTACTTCTCAAGCAAGAGTGGACGCCGGATCAAGAGCTGGATGAAAGGCTGGAAGAGGCGGAGGAGGAATTTTTCAAAAGCGTCAACATGATGGAGAAGCTGACGGGATTTGAGAGGGGCAAAATCGGGAAATACAGCGAAAAACCCGTAATAGCTTCCTTCTTTGATCCTTGGTATTCTGAAAATGGAAGAACTAAGTGGTGGGGAATACGTTTTTACCCCATTCTAAACGTCATCAACGTACAGCCACCATACCTCTACTTTGACGCCCTAAGGAAGGGCCTACTCGCTCGGGAGGCCGCACATCTTTTTTCACATAGGGCGTTAGATAAGATAGAGTGGATCTATGAACAGGCGGATTACTGCGCTTGCCGAATTCTCGAAGACACAGATGAGGGAGAATTCTGGGCATTTGCCAGGCACGGTTTGAGAGAAGAATCCAAAAGTTCGGATGGAATAGGGTACTACTCCAGACGTGAAAGTATCGTTGGCAATGATTTCATCAAAGAGGTTTTTTCACGCGTGAACAGCATCGGCCGCTTCCGTCCGTACCTCAATGATCAGGAGTATCAAACGGTCATAGAGACACTCGCATTGAAGCCTAGAGTTGTTAGACTAGACGACAAAGAACTCAGGATCATGAGAATACTAGCATCTAATCCGCGTGTCTCCATGACTACCATAGCCCAAAAAATAGGGGCCACTTTACCGACTACAAGAAGAATGTTTGAAGAGCTGAACAGGAAGACAAACATGTGGTTTAGCGTTTCAGTAGACGTTGACCAAATCGGTTTATCTGAGTATCTCACACTGCTTAAGGTTCACCCTGGCAAGGAGGGGCTAGTCACTGACATACTCTGGGATATACCATATTGCACGAGAATTTACAAGGTTCATGGACCTATGAACCTATTCGTTCGCTATAACATTCCATTTAGCAGAGAGGATTATCTGCATCGATGCCTTCACCAGCTACATAGACCCAGCCTGGCAGAGGATCACGCTGCGTGCAAAGTTCAGGAGTCGTATTACAACATCAATCTCCG
>CAZKBR010000078.1:0-1676 GCA_964551465.1 uncultured Candidatus Bathyarchaeia archaeon | reverse complement strand
ACTGGATACAGAGTGCTAAAAAACCAGAAACGCGGGCAAAAAGGATTAAGCAAGTTGTAGGAAGAGCAGCCAAGAACATCAAACCAGGCTAACCCCAAAGGAGGTCTATTTGACGAAAAATGGGAATAAAGATTGATTTGCCATCTCTACTTACGGTTCTATCTCTTACGGCTAACCTTTTCATCGGTTTTCTATATCGGAACGAGATTCCTGTTTCAAAAGACATCGGAATACTTCTCGTGTCATTTGGAGGGCTCTTTTTTGTATACACGCTTCTGTATCTGAGGAGAGGTTTCTTTGGTGGAACTGAACCAGAGTTGGAATTCTTGATCACAGATGGTCCGTACCGGTTTTGCAGACATCCTCTGTACTTGAGTTTTATCATAATGATTCTCGGCTTCGACCTAGCGTTCAGAAGTGTTGTGGGGATAATCTTCACTGCAACGGTTTCAATGCCAGCTTTGATTTACAGAGCAACTGTCGAGGACAGACTACTCAGAAAAGAATTCGGCAGAGAATGGGATGACTATGCAAACAGAGTGGGATTTCTGTTCCTGAAATTAGGACGTAGCCATCGAGATGAGAAGGTTACATAGTGGCTTACGCTGATCACCCCTATGAGTGGAGATGTCTCCACAATTATGTGTCAGAGTCTAGAAAGGATGGTTAGCTTTCACATCGAATTATGGCCCCTTCAGAGAAAAAAAAGGGGATTTTTTGATTGCATCAAACCATGCTTGAAGGAACAGCTTTATAAGCAAAGGGATTGATGATTCTTGAGATATTATGCGAAAGATTGTCTTTTTTGACGGTCTTTTGTATAGTTAACACTTGAAAAGAGGTGTAAGGGGATGAGTGAAAGAAGACGTGACTACGGCGCTCCTAGGAAGATGTACCCAGCAATCTGTGCTGATTGCGGAAAAGAGACAGAAGTGCCATTCGAGCCTAAAGAGGGGCGTCCAGTCTATTGTAGAGAGTGCTACCAGAAGCATAGGCGATATTAGTCCTAATCAGACTCGTGTCGATTATGCCTATCTCGTTCGTGTATTTTCTATCTTTTTCTTGTATTGTTTGTATTGTTTAAGTCTTCCATTTTTTTCGGTCAGTATCGTCATCTTAAACTTACCATTTTCACAATAAGCTTGTCTCCGAGGACCGGTCTCAGTAGTCGCTCAAAATCGCCTATCCTCTTCTTTATGCCGACGGTGAATTTCTCAGAGCCAGCCACTTTGTTTATAGTGATCCATCCGCCCCCGAGTATATTGCACTTCACCTCAATGCTGGTTGTTTCTTCATATGGAATCGCACGGTTCTTTTTGTCTACCAGCAATTCTTCGATCCCTTTCTCCCTCAGCTGCTTTATCTTCACATCACCAGCCTTCTGGGCCAGGCCATCAAGGACATTGGCGACTATACTGGGCGATGTGCCTAATCCGCTACCAGGGAGAGGCGCAACAATGAGCCGTCGATCCGTGAAGAAAAGTAGATGTCTCGACGGATTGAAAATTCCCTTGTATGCCTCTGTTGTAAACAGAACCGATTCTACGGAAGGATCGGCGGCCACCGGGGTCGCTGGTGCTCCGCAGTTGGAACAGAAGGAGTCTCCAGCCGGAATTTCTTGACCGCATTTGATGCAGAAAGGCAAAGAGACCACTATGGTTGGAGTGTCATTGAAG
>CAZKBR010000077.1:0-1690 GCA_964551465.1 uncultured Candidatus Bathyarchaeia archaeon | reverse complement strand
ACATCGAGATGGATGATCTGTCGATATATGATTTGATAATCAACACAGGCTTGATGTCTATTAAGTCGAACATAGAAGTGATGAGGAAGTTCGTTCAAGGGTATATTTCAAGTCAAGGAGGTAAGATGTGAAATGTCGTCTGTGAAGGTTGGAAGAGTGTGTGTTAAGACTAGAGGAAGAGAGTCCGGTAAGAAATGCGTGGTTGTAGATGTCATTGACAAATCCTTCATTTTGATTACGGGTCCAAGGGAATTAACTGGAGTAAAGCGAAGAAGAGCAAATATCAATCACATCAGACCACTGGACTGGAAAATCGACATCAAGAAAGGGGTCAAAGACAAGGAGATTATTGATGTCCTTAAAAAGACGGGTAAAGTTGACGAAATGACTGCAAAAACACAATAGATTTTTCAAATTCACTCCATTCAAAGATCTATGTTTCAATTTGAGGATTTGATCAGATGGAAATTGAACCACCTTGGAAAGTGAGACGTAAAGTCGTCGTGAAGGCAGAGGATATTACAAACCCAGACTATGGATGTATGCCAGAAAAGAGACCGATACAAGATTACTTGGCGAACGGCATCATAAATTTGGACAAGCCTCAGGGTCCTTCAAGCCACGAGGTTGTGGCTTGGGTTAAACGAATTCTGAACGTAGAGCATGCTGGTCACAGCGGGACCTTAGTGGCTCGGGCCGAGGAAATCCTAGTGTGACTGGCGTTCTGCCTGTGGCCTTGGAAGACGCTACAAAAATCGCACAGGCACTCCTCTTAGCTGGGAAAGAATATGTCTGCGTTATGCGTATCCATTCCAAGGTTTCGGAAGAGAAAGTCAGAAGGATAATGAGTGAGTTTATCGGCGAGATATATCAGCGGCCGCCCTTGGTCTCATCTGTCAGAAGAAACCTGCGAAAGAGGACAATCTACTACATAGACAATATCGAATTCCAAAATGAGCACATCTTGTTCAGAGTGGGGTGCCAGTCCGGTACCTACATTAGGAAACTCTGTTTTGATATGGGAGAAGCTCTGGGCTGCGGCGTCCACATGGCTGAACTGCGAAGGACTAGAGCCGGTCCATTCACCGAAGACAACCGCCTTGTTACACTTTACGATCTGAATGACGCCTATTTGAGTTGGAGAGAGGATGGTGACGAGTCTCGTTTGAGGGAAGTTGTTCAGCCCATGGAGAACGCTCTTTCATACATTCCAAAGATCTATATTCGCGATTCTGCCGTTGACGCCATTTGCCACGGGGCCGATCTTGCTTTGCCTGGCGTTCTGAGGTTCGAGTCAGGGATTGAGCCTAGGGACTTGGTTGGCATCTTTTCGGAAAAGGGTGAGATTGTAGCCATTGGTGAGGCAAAGATGTCTTGGAGGAAGATGGTTAGTTTGGATCGCGGGTTGGCTGTTGAAATTAGCAGAGTAATTATGCCGTGTGGAACTTACCCTCCTATGTGGCGTCGTAGAAGTGGTTCCTCCCACATGCAGGGAACAGAAATAAAAGGTTAATATGCCATTTTTGTTAAGAGTTAGTTGCCGGGGTGGCCTAGATATCATCACCAGGTCCGTGATGTAGGGTACTCTGGTAGGGCGCAGTACTTTGTGCGTATGCCTGGAGTCTTCTTTGAGCTGGCTAGCCTGTGATCCTTCGGGATCTCAGGGGTTCAAATCCCCTCCCCGGCGCCA
>CAZKBR010000076.1:0-1694 GCA_964551465.1 uncultured Candidatus Bathyarchaeia archaeon | reverse complement strand
GCTTGAATTTGGCAGGGGGTACCTATGAAACCTATCTTCTTAAGACCATTCGACAAGGCTTCTTTGATGGCGAGGAGATTTGGAGAATATGAATAACGGGTTCCAGCGTTTTCTATTATCCCTTCACTTGTCTTTACAACGAGAGGCATCGGTGACCAAGGATTAGCGGGGTCAATTCCAGAAACCAAGGCACTATCGATCATTCCAGATTCTAGAGCCCCAACAACTAAAGATGTGACAACCCCACCGTCTTGGCATCTCTTAAGGATTCTCTTATCTGTACTCCTTGCAATGTAAAGCTCTCTATAAATGCCAAAGGATTCCCCTGCTGTTCTTGTCCGGCTGAAAACGAAATCTTCCATTTCCTCCATTGACGTCTCGTAGCGTGGGCACACGCGTAGGCAGATACCACAATTTTTGCATTCACTAGCCAGTCTGGGTTCTTCATTCTCATACTCTAGAACGCCCTTGTATGGACAAACAGCAAAACACGCGCCGCAACCAGTGCACCTGCCCCTTGAAACTACATGATCAAAAAGCTCTTGGAAGCCCCGTTTCTCACTCAATTCTACACCCTCTTCTGCAAATGAAAAGCAGTTTCTACAAATTCCCCTTCCATCATGCGTACGCAATCATATTGATGAAAGAGCAAGACATTGAAAACCTTTTCTCCTAGAAAAGGTTAAGAAACCAGAAGATGAGAGTTGAAATATTCTGCCATAATTCTAGCTGGAGGCCCCTCTGAGCGCTTCGGCAGAGACAAGGCCCTTATCGAGTTATCTGGGAAACCGCTGATAAGTCACGTCTATGACAGAGTTGCAACTCTAGTGGACAATGTTTTTGTTGTGGTGAGTTCCAAAGAACAGTTGAAGGAATATTCATGGATATTCTCCTCTCGCGCGAGGGTAGTTCTCGATGAACTTGATGTCAGATCGCCGCTTGTGGGCGCAATAACGGGCTTTAGGAGCGCTGCTAGCGGATACTCCATACTTCTGCCGTGTGACACACCACTAATTTCAGAAAAGATCTTATCTCTCATGCTTGACTTGGCTCCGGAATACGATGCTGTCGTTCCGAGATGGCCAAGTGGATATATAGAGCCTCTTCAATCGGTTTACAAGACAAAAGTTGCCTACGCTTCGGCGGTAGACGTCTTCAAAAAAGGCAAATTGAACCTGAGATCCATGATCTCCAAACTTAGGAATGTTCTGTACTTTTCGACCATAGCAATCCAGTCAATAGACCAGAATCTTCACACATTCCTCAACATCAACAATGCCAACGACCTAAAGAGAACAGAACTGATTTTAAGCCGTATGAAAAAACGAGAGCCTAGAAAAGAATGATAAAACCTTTTCTCCTAGAACATCCAAATCTTAGGAACATGATCAGCGAGAGAAAAATCTGGAAGAAAAAATTCGGCAAGTGGTTTCGCAAAGTCATCGATGAAGCAGGCATCTTGGACTATCGCTACCCGATCAAAGGCTGCGGTGTATGGCTTTCATACGGATTCAAACTCAGAAGAAACATCTTGGCGATTATGCGAAAACTCCTTGACGAAAGTGGGCACGAGGAAATGCTATTCCCTCTCCTGATCCCAGAAGACCTATTCGCAAAAGAGTCCATGCACATCAAAGGCTTCGAGGAGGAGGCCTACTGGGTCACACATGGGGGATCCACAAAACTCAGCGTAA
>CAZKBR010000075.1:0-1953 GCA_964551465.1 uncultured Candidatus Bathyarchaeia archaeon | reverse complement strand
AACGAGCTATTTGTATCTTGCTTTACGCTTCTTTCTTTCCCTCTTGCGCCTACGCATCTTCTTCTTCTCGGTTTTCTTACTATGGTGCTTCCTAGCCATACGACGACCATCCGACGATTATAAAAAAGGAACCGATACAAGAAAAACATTTCGGATTATTTCTTGTTCTCCCGTATCTTCCTCAAATTCTCGATTTCCTTTAGAAGCCCTTCGGTTCCGATCTTCTCCTCAGCTCTATAGAAAACGCCCCCGAGAAGTCCAGAACCTGAGGTAGCGGGCTTCAAAAAAATAGTGGGGTCATTCAAGCTCCCGTAGAGCCATTAACCGCTTGACCGTGTTCGGGTGGGTTGAGAAGAGCTCCAAGATACTATCCAGTGGCGTGACTCCTCTGGACAGAACCTCGTTCACCAACGCCTGATCCGATTCAACCATCCCTGTCCTCATCATTTGGACGGCGTCATCGCTAGATTTTTCTGGATCAGAGATGAACAAGGTCTTAAAGCTGCTAAATCCACTTGCATTCCTTTGAAGCCTCATTCTTCCAGTGGACACAGAGATCTTCGCCAGGGCTTCGGACAGTTTGCGAGCCCCGTCGTCCACGGTTTCAGCGCTGTTTCTGTCTGCATAATACTCCCTTAGCCTGCTCAGTCCGAGGACAAGAAAGCTTAGAACCCAGTATAGGAGGATACTACCCATTCCTATAGCGGCCAACATTGAACCTCTGTCTTCATCCCTCTGGCGTGGAGTGTACAGGAACGAAAAGCCAATAAAGTAGAATATTGCTGGTAGAAGTGAGGCCAGCATCATCACTTGAGCGTCTCGATGCCTCACATGACCTAACTCGTGGCCAATCACGGCCTCAACTTCCTCATCTTCAAGCTTGTCCAAGAGCCCCTTCGTAACAGCGACCCTGCTTCCAGCTATCGGCGAGCCATATGCAAACGCGTTTGGGATCGGAATATCTGCGATCATAACCCTTGGCATCTTGATGCCGTTTCTAGAGCTTAACCTCTCAACAGTCTCATACAACCTTGGCTCTTGGGTTTTTGAAACCTCCTTCACATGGTAGATCGCATCTATTATGTAAGGAGCGACCAGCCACTGAGCGAGGTTAAACCCGATAATAAAGATGGGTAGAGTGAGTATGTCGAATGTGCCTGTTGCAAGCAGTATGGCTACCACAAAGATCGTCGATAACCCGAATATGAGGGCTAGTGTCCCGAACATTGACAAACGAAGCTTCCACAGACTCAAGGGTCAACACCTTTAGCCAATAGATGACAAAATCTTAGTATTATTACCGTTTTATCCCGAGATATAAATCTAGCGCTCGTCAACTCGCCCTAAACTTGCTGTTCACGCATAGGAAGTCCCTAGTAGGGTGATTGTCTGAGAAGTGAGCATGGGGCAGTAGGATTCTAAACTCCTGTCAGATGGTTTAGAAGGTCTCCGACAAAATAGGAGACAACCGCTCCCACCATACCCAATGCAGCGTATTTGAGGCCTGTCTTAAGCTGGCTCTCTCCACTGATCTTGCCAACATATCGACCCAGAAGAAACAGCATGACTGTCCCCAGCAGAAAAGTAGAGACCAGAGCCAAGGAGAGACTTAGAAACATAAAAGGAGAGATCAAGATTATCAACGCTACAATTGTGGCTACGAAGGAGAGGACTCCGCTCATCCAAACCTCTCTACTAGAGTGGACTCTCACTTTCCCTCCGTGTTCTTCTAAATTGTGAATTTGGACTCCCCTCTCGGTTGATTGAGCGATAAAGAATCCGATTGAATTACCGAGAGCGTTTGCTATTCCGCCAACTATGGCCGAGATCATAACTAGCCTAACATCCTGGGTTGCTTCGGCCACACCCATGACAATGCCTAAAACGAGTATGATCCCATCTGTCAGTCCAAACGCGAAACCTTCCATGCTATATCCATGCTCTTTTTCTCGT
>CAZKBR010000074.1:0-1998 GCA_964551465.1 uncultured Candidatus Bathyarchaeia archaeon | reverse complement strand
ACGTGACATACTAGTTCGTTAGATGCTATTTAAATCCCTGACATTCTTTAGAAAACATAATCTGAGAAGCTTCAATTCTTTTCAAAGTGGGAGAGAAATGGCTGAGAAAACGTTGGAAATTCAGAACTCTCTTCTTGACTTAGATTCTGAGAAAGTCGTGGCAAACGTGAAGAAAGCGCTTCAAGAAGGGCTTCCCCCTCTTGAAATAGTGAAATCTTTGGCTGAAGGAATGAAGAAAGTTGGCGAAAAATACGAGGCAGGAGAATTCTTTCTGCCGGAACTGATGATGGCTGGAGAGACCGTGAAAGAGGCAATGAACTTAGTTGCTCCTCATCTCAAGCATCCTGAGGAGGTTCACCGAATGGGAAAAGTGGTCTTGGGGACAGTTGAGGGCGACTTGCATGACATAGGTAAGAGCTTAGTTGGAACCATGTTGAGAAGCTCTGGGTTCGACGTTGTCGACTTAGGAGCTGATGTGGCGGTTAGAAGATTTGTTGAGAGTGTCAGGAATGAAAGGCCAAGCATAGTGGCTATGTCTGCCCTTTTGACCAGCACGATGGACAAAATGAAAGATGTTATTGACGAGCTGGATAGGGAAGGGTTGAGGAAGAGTGTAAAGGTATTGGTCGGCGGGGCACCGATCGACGAGGGATTCGCTAAACAGATAGGGGCTGATGCTTACGGTAGAGACGCCATGGATGCTGTGAGAAAAGCGAAAGGGCTTGCGGGTAGCGGAGAATAGACATGAATCATAGAGAAAGGGTTTTGGCCGCCGTTGAGCACGAGGAGCCGGACAGAGTTCCGGTCGATTTTGGAAGCAGTAGCGCTGGCATTCATACAAAGACTTACGAGGAGTTGAAAAACTACCTTGGTGTCAAGTCGGAGACTGTTTTGTATCACATGATGCAACAGCTTGCGTATGTCGATGAGCCGGTACTCGAAAGATTTGATATTGATACAAGACATATCCTTCCCTCTCCTCTCCCAGCCAGACCACCGAAGAAAGTGTTTCCTGACGGTTCCTACATCGATTTGTGGGGAGTCAAACGGGTGAGGGCTGGTTACTACTATGACATACCAAGTGATGGTCATCCATTGAGAAACGCATCGATCGACGACGTCGACGAGTATGATTGGCCTGATCCCTATGAAAGTGCTCAGAAGGCGATCGGATATATGAGAGAGAGGGTGAAGCGTTTGCACGAAGAAACAAATTACGCCCTCGTCTACAGTGCATCGGCCAATTTCTTTGAAACCTCATGGAGTTTGACGGGCTTCCAGAGGTTTTTCATCGATTTGATAAGAGACCCGTCCTTCGTGTGCAACGTAATGGACAAGGTGCTTGAATACGGGATGAAGTTTGAAAGCGAGGTCCTTCCGGAAATAGGCGATTACATCGACATCGTTAGGACCAGCGACGACTTGGGCATGCAAAATGGCCCGTTGCTTTCGCTGGAGATGTATAGGAAATACATCAAACCGAGGCAGAAAAAGGCATTTCAGTTGATAAAAAGCAAGACGGATGCAAAGATTTTCCTTCATTCTTGCGGTAGCATCTCAGTCTTCTTGGATGACTTGGCTGAAATCGGAGTCGATATCATTAATCCTGTTCAGGTTTCAGCTAAGAACATGGACACAAAAATGCTGAAAGAAAAGTTTGGCGATAAACTCTGTTTCTGGGGAGCCGTAGACACACAGAAGGTGTTGCCCTACGGAACGGTCAAAGAAGTTGAAGAAGAAGTCAGGAAGAGAATCAAAGATCTGGCGCCAAACGGGGGCTATGTCTTATGCGCGGTGCACAATGTACAACCCGGTGTGCCCCCGGAAAACGTTGTGGCAATGTATGACTCGGCGAAGAAGTGGGGATCATACCCAGTCGCTTGATCCAAAGAATCAACGTTGTCTTTTCGCAATCTGAAGGTTGATCGGATCTCAGCTCGTGGAATAAGTTTAAATCTTTTGAAAACTGACAGAGGAGAAAAAAGGAAGCGAAAAAGA
>CAZKBR010000073.1:0-2039 GCA_964551465.1 uncultured Candidatus Bathyarchaeia archaeon | reverse complement strand
CTATAGTCTTCTGTCAGCATCGTGATCTTTTCCTCTTCTACTCTGGCTATGGGAGGAACATTTATCGATTTGAACGCGTCCCTCCTGCTTGTATGGCACTTTCTAACCCTTGTTCCGCGGTGAATTACTGTCGTCTTATCCGATATTGTCTCGTGCATCCCCACTGCTACTTCTGCAAATGGAGCTCTTCCTGCAGCGTAAACGGCGTTCACCAAGTTCATCGCCGCGTCTGAGCTTGGGCGATCCGATGACCTCTGCGACCCCACAAGAATTACAGGAACTGGTAAGTTTTGTATGGCGAAGCTCAACGCTGCCGATGTGTAGGCCATAGTATCTGTTCCATGACAGATTACGACCCCATCTACTCCAGCTTCAATATGTCTAGCTGCCGACTCTGCCAGCTCAGTCCAATGTGATGGACTGATGTTTTCGCTGTAGAGACTGAACAGAACCTCTACCTCAATATTGGCTTTCTCCGAGATTTCTGGAATCGTGCTGTAGAGATCTCTCGCTGTTATAGCCGGATGGACCGCCCCAGTTCTGTAGTCTATCCTACTTGCGATCGTTCCACCCGTGCTTACGATGGCCACCCTTGGTAACTTTGGATTCTGCTCTGGCGGCGGAGGAGGCCGGAATGTAAGTTTCGCTCCGACACCCATTCTCTCGATCTTCGTTGTTGGAGTTACTTTTATACCGACATTGTATCCAGACTTGATCTTGATTACTATATGCTTGTCGTCACTATACTCTGATCTTGGAATCAATATTCCTTCAAATATTTGTCCATTTTCTAAAATTCTAATACGATCCTCAACTTTGACTCCTGCCTTCATGAGGGCTTCAAGAACCTTACCTCTATATCCCGGTAGTTCTTTTTCGCTCACTTTTCGTCAGCCCGAAGAATTTGATGTATTGCTCACATAAATAGTCAAATAATAATTTACTTTAAACCCTCTTGGAACGTGAAATAGCCAATACTTGCGAGTGGCCTTCAGGTTCCAGTATTCGCCAACACTGTTGCTACACGAAGCATGTTATCATATGACAACATGGACTTTTATGCATTGAAAGTTTCTGAATCCAGTACTTATCGTATATTAACTTTCGCACAGTTTCTGTTTTCACCATTGCCATTACCATCTCTTCTTACATTCAAGCTGGTTTTACAGTTTTCAATTATTTTCACTCAGTCATTTATAGGGCTTAAGTCAGAAGCTTGTAACCCAAACTCAATGAATCGTTTTAAATAAACTGTGTCCCTATATGATGTTTTGGATGGTGTTTCACTTGATTAGGAAAGCTGTCATCCCGGCCGCTGGTTTGGGGACTAGGCTGTTGCCGGTTACGAAGGAGACGCCGAAGGAGATGCTTCCCATATTTGCAAAGTCGAGAGATGGAAGACTGTGCATTAAGCCTCTGTTGCAGGCAGTCTTCGAGCACCTCTACGACGTTGGCGTCAGGGAGTTCTATTTTATTGTTGGACGAGGAAAGCGAGCTATCGAGGATCACTTCACCCCGGACTCAGGTTTTTTGGATGCATTGAAGGAGATGAGCAAGAGTGAGGCTATCAGTAGCCTCGGAGCCTTTTACGAAAAGGTGGAGGACTCAACTATAGTTTTCGTAAATCAGCCTAGGCCAGCTGGTTTTGGGGATGCCGTTCTCAAGTCCAAACCCCTCGTAAAAGAGGATTTTCTCGTCTACGCGGGAGATGCTTACGTGATTTCGCCCGAAAACGATTATCTGACTAGGCTTGTGGCAGCTTACAGGGACACAAAGGCGAAGGCAGCGTTCGTTGTGAAAGAGATAGAGAACCCGACTAGGTTCGGTGTGATAGAGGTGAGGAGCTTGAAGGGCAGTGTTCTAGAAGTCAGGCGAGCTGTTGAGAAGCCTGAGAAGCCTCCCACAAACCTTGCGATAATGCCTGTTTATGTCTTTGACCCAGCAATCTTTGAGGCTCTTCAGAAGATTGAGCTTGGAAAAGGTGGTGAACTACAACTCACGGATGGAATACAGAAATTGATCGAGTGGAAGCAAAGGGT
>CAZKBR010000072.1:0-2158 GCA_964551465.1 uncultured Candidatus Bathyarchaeia archaeon | reverse complement strand
ATGAAGCAACCGTCGCCGAGTTTCGTTCCCCCGCTTCGTTGAACTACGCCTCTCTTAGCTCTTTTTCCGAATAGGCAGTAGATCAATTTCATCTTCTCGTTTTGTGGTAGCCCATCCAGCTTGTATTTCACTATCGCCATCTGCCTCAGGTTCTGTGAGAAAGCCGGGGCTTTGAATGGATGGCGCAAGTAGAGAAGAGTTCCCTGTTCCAAGATGTTTTGTCTGAAAGTCGGCTCTGTTTTTTTCATGAATTCTCCCATGTCCCTCGTTAAAACTTGGGTGAAGAGGCCCAGTTTTCCGACGTTTTCGAAGAGGGTCCTGCGGTTTTTCCACATAACATCCTCATCTCGAAAGATGACTAGCAGGTCGTAATCCGAATGCTCATCGTAGTCTCCCCTCGCCCTGCTGCCAAACAGAATTATAGCCACCACGCCCTCGACGCACGCTGTGGCTTCAACCAGTCTACTCAAGTTTGATTCCAGTTCGCTTTTCAATTTCATAAATGATCCTCTCCATGGCCTCTATGGCCTCTTTTGCTCGCCTCCCATCGATTCCGTCGTAGCCCAGATCGCCATAAGCGCTCCAAACGACATCGATGTCCGGTGCAATTTCTGGAAAGTTTCTCTTAGCCCACTTCGCCCTTTGTGCGTGAGCGCTCCTAGGGTTCAGATGGAAATGTTTCCCTTCCCCCGCCGCGGACGCCTCAATGGCTTGCTCAATGGCCTTGAGGACGAGGTCGCCGACCACCGTGTATCTGCCGCTCTTGAATTCGTCTAAGGCGGCAGTCCTCTTTTCTCTCGCTAATCTTGAATGATGGTCAGGGTTGCCCACATGGATAACCTCTTTCTTATAATAAGAAAAAACCTTATTATAAATCTATCCACCCCTCCTAAAATCATGGATAAAAACGAACATCCCCTTCTATCCAACTTAATACATGCAGAAAGCATCAGCTATACCAGAAATGGCATATACCGTATTTGGTACATATCAAATGGTATGTTTAGCAGCGCCATGAGCAAAAACAAGAGATTCAAACCTTAGGTTGATCGATCCTTGATTCAATCCGGCGCTTTTGCCTTCGTTCCGTTCTTCCGCTTGATCTGATTCAGTACCTTGCAGATGTTTGTGGCGGCCCTCCAACACCGCTCATTGTTCATGATTTTCCTCAATCTGGGGTCCCGATGAGTTAGCCTCGAAAAATCTCTAATAGAAGATATCACCCCTGTCTTCACGTACTCCTTTCAAAAACACCTAACCCTAGGGACAACGATCGGAAAGGAATTCAAACCAATGAAATCTAGAGCCGCATCCACGCGCGCGAACTCTAATCAATGAGAGACAGGTAAGCCATCAGGCCAAACCAGTTCTACTATATTCTTATCCACTTCTTCTCCTTTGAAGACCTGTAAGCGGCATCGACTATCTCCTGCGCCTTGAGTCCGTCTCTGAAGCTCGGTTCAGGGGCCTGGTCCTCCTCTAGACTTTTAAGAAAGCGACCAATTCCAACTACGTGTCCTTGCCAAACCTCACTCACGAATGGATAGGGGTTCTTGACCGCAACCTCCTTCCACCCCACATCCTTCTCACTCAGGGAGAGCGTGTATAGTGAAGACGGCTTTTCGAGGCTCCAATATATGGCGCCTTTGCTTCCGTTCACCTCAATTTTCAATGACTCATCATGTCCAGTACCGACCTTCGTTGACTCAAGAACCCCTATTGCTCCACCCTCAAACTTCAAGATGCTCAATCCGGTGTCTTCGGTCTCAACCCTCTCCATTTTATCTGTTCCCTTAACAGGCCTTTCCTTAACATAAGTCTCCGTTGCAGCCGACACCTCCTTGACCTCTCCAACCAGTAACCTTGTTAAGTCTGCGATGTGGATTCCAAGATCCAGCAGCGGACCTCCACCAGAAGTCTTCAGAACATCCTTCCAAGAGAAGTATCGCTTCGGATAAACGTGACTCATCTTAGGGTACGACCCAGTGAACCTGTAGACTCGTCCAAGAAACCCATTCTTAACCAAGCTCTCAGCGTACTGCATGGCCGGCAAGAACCTGAGGTTAAACATGACCATTGATCTGGCCCCACCACTTTCAGCCGCCTTCACCATTTTCTCAGCGTCCTCCAACGTGGCTGCCAGAGGCTTCTCACATAT
>CAZKBR010000071.1:0-2281 GCA_964551465.1 uncultured Candidatus Bathyarchaeia archaeon | reverse complement strand
GGCATAATCATAGCCTTCATCACATTCGGAGGGTTTGTGGAGCCCGATGAGAAGCGGCTCGATAAGGCTGGCATATTCTCCAAGTTGAGGGTCATTTCCGCTGGTTGCCTATCAAACCTAGCTGTTGGGCTACTTATACCTCTCTTAGTAATGGGCCTCTACGCGCCAGCATCGGGCGTACTGATAATCGATCTAACTAAGGGTGGTCCAGCATACAATGCCGGCGTAAAACAATGGGACATAGTGTACGCTATCAATGGTATCAATATGAGCGATCTCAGCGGCTTAGACAACTTTATGTCGAACGTGAAGCCTAATGATATGCTTATTGTGGAAACGTCCAGTGGTACTAAGATTATGGAGGCTGAGGCTAGCCCCGAAAACAGCAGCAGAGGCATAATGGGTGTGAGGTGCTTCGATTACTACCCCCCAAGGCTCGACTTACTCGACCCTTCAATATCGTATCATCTATACCTGACTTTGGACTGGTCCTTCTTCATAATCATCAACATATCAATCTTTAACATGCTGCCTCTCTACCCCTTAGACGGAGACGCCTACATCTTCTCTGTCCTCAAGGCCTATATGAAGAGAGACGCAAAGGCGGCAAGAATAGTCCTCAGCGCCGTCTGCCTAAGTTTGTTGGCCCTAAACGTTGGATTGACTCTTATCCGATATGGTTTAACCCCTATATGACGTTGAGATGCGCCTTGACTAAGTGTATGGTTTGCGGAAGAGAAGCCATATTTCTCCGCAGTTACTCAGGCGAGAAGCTGTGCAAAGGATGCTACGTTGGGTCTGTTGAAAAGAAGGTCAAGACTACAATATCCAGCTACAATATGTTTGACCCAGAGGACAGAATAGCCGTCGCCGTTTCCGGTGGCAAGGACAGCTTGTCGCTCCTCCACATATTGCATAAGATCGAGATGAAGTTCCCTCGCTCCGAACTGGTCGCGATCACAGTCAATGAGGGGATCTCAGGATACAGGGAGGAAGCCATCGAGATAGTCAGTGGAAACTGCAAGAAACTGCGCGTAGAACAGGTCGTAACATCCTTTAGAGAGCTCTATGGGCACGACCTCGACGAAATCATGAATATCGCTGAGGAGAAAGGAGATCTGTCCCCATGCTCATACTGTGGGGTCCTAAGGAGAAAGGCCCTGAACATGGTTGCTAAGAAAGTGGGGTCAGACAAGCTGGCTATTGCACATACACTGGACGACGAGGTTCAAACGAGGCTCTTGAACGTGATTCATGGGGACATATTGCGTATAGGGCGTGTTGGCCCTGTTCTTGAGGGGAACTTTGCTGGGTTTGTTAGTAGGGTAAAACCGCTGTGTGAGGTGCCGGAGAGAGAGGTGGCTCTTTTCGCCTTTCTGAAAGGCATCGAGTTTCAAACAGCTTCCTGCCCTTACAGGGAGGAGGCGCTCAGAAATAACATCAGAATCTTCTTGAACAGGCTTGAAACAGAGCATCCGGGAATAAAATACACAGTTTTGAGGTCGTTGGAGAAAATAGCTCCATCAGTGAGAGAGTTGGCTGGCAAAGCGGGGTTGAAAAACTGTAAAGTTTGTGGTGAACCCACTGTAACCGAAGTTTGCAAGGCTTGCCAGAGCTTGCGGGATCTCGGGCTGATTTGATCTCAGGGCTTATTTCTAATGAAACATCTCGTAGATAATTTCAGACTTTTTCTTTCCAATTTTCGGTACTTCCTGTAGCTCGTCGACGGATGCATTTGCAACATTTGATATCGTGCCGAAGTGTTCTAGGAGGTTTCTCGCCAGAACCTCGCCTATGAAAGGTATGGAAGACAGAATGTACCTCTTTCGGTCTTTCGTCGGTAGCTCTGCTCTCACTCTCTTCCTGTACCACTTTGCCTTCGGCAGCTTATCGTTTAGCCCCATCTCCTCTCTTCGGACTAAAGTCTTGAAGAAGGGCCTTAGCTCTTCTTCTTTTTCTATGAATATTATCGGGATGTTGTAGACGTATAGGATCTCAAGAAATGCCCCAGTTATCTGGGACCAGAAGACATCTGTGTCTCTAATGGAGTATCTTGCAATAGATCTGAAGTATTCTTCGACGCTTCCCTGTATCAACAGGATCGTCCTCTTTATCCTGTGGCCTAAGATCTCCTCAGTCTTCATCAATCGAAGCAGCTGGTCCCAGAGCCTGTTCGACCTAATGGATGAGATGAAGTCGTGGATGCTCTTCCTCTCAACAATCACGGATCCCTTTTCAGAGGCTATCAAGTAGTCACCCAGCGGCAGGTCTATGATTTTTG
>CAZKBR010000070.1:0-2286 GCA_964551465.1 uncultured Candidatus Bathyarchaeia archaeon | reverse complement strand
CGAGACCACTAAAGGATATGCCGAGACTCCACATGTAAAGTGATACAACTATGCCATACGCTCCGAAGCCAACCGACGTTAGGAAGCTCATAGCGTAAATCGCGTAAAGCGCATTCTTCTTTTTATGAGGAGCCACCTCTGGCAACTCCAGCAAAACAACGTATACTACGAGAAACTCGCCTTTTAAGAGAACTCATAGTCTGTCTTCTCTTAATAAACGATTATATTTTTGAGCGCAACAAATTTCTCAATTCATCAATCAGATCCGGTTGGATCTTTCCTTCAATAATCAGGGTCAGCTTAGGCTTCTCCTCAATATCAGAGCTTTGAGGTTTAGAAATAAGAAGACCAGCTGAGTGGAGCGAAAAACTTCAAGAAACGGCGTTAACCCAAGGCCCGTCCTCATCAAAACGAAAAAATCAAGCTATCTTAGAGGCACATTTCCCAAGTAGAAGAATCTGTTCCGCATTCTCCTTTATTGGAAAGCCAATCAAAGTCATTATGCCCAATCTTCGCAGATCACTAATCTTTCCTGTGACCGAATCCACATCTCCGTACATCGTCAGATATGAAGCAGCCTCTTCAAGAAAGATCCCTAAATTGCTTTCCATAAAACTCGACGGCAAAGGCCTCTTCTCTTGAATGACTGCCCTAAGTGTGGCCACCGTAGGATCATAACCCAACTTCTTAAGCCCCTCTCTTACCCAACGTCTTCTCATTACGTAGCCCGAGAGACGGTAGAGAATGTCTCTCAATAGCCTGGGATAATTCTTAGACACCAAAAACGGAGCATAGACAGCCGCATTTTCGCGTCCTGTAATGTCCTTCACCATGGCTACCATGTCTTCAAGTCCCTTGTCCAGAAGCAAGAAGGGAAGCAGATCATACTCGACGCAGAGCTCGACCGCTGCGGCGCCCAAACCTTCTATTCCAACAAACATAGTCAGATCCTCGAAGCGAGATCGAACAAACTTCACTGTATCCACCAGCGTTCTAAAGTAGGGTCTTCTTATCTCACCAGAGCTAAGATAAGCTGGATTGCCAACGATTAGATTCAACGCAACATTGCGCGTATCTAACCCGCTCATCGTCTGATCAAGCAATCTAAGGGAGTTACGATGCCTCGTAGAGAAAGCTATTATGGTCTTCAAACCCTTTGAGCAAGCAATCAACTCTTGAGCCTCATAAGGCATCATATAAAACATCTTCCACTCCGAGTCTATCAGATGGTAGCTCAGCCCCGCCCTAGTACAGAGTTCAGCAGACCATATAGTACGACGCACTCGGTCTTTTGACAAGGAACCGTATCTACTACGCTTCGTCGCCTTCCCACATCTAAAGCGTTCACGCATACAAATCAAACCACGGTTCACAAGGCTTATTCTATATCTACAATAAATTCTTTGTAGCATTACTTTAAAGAATTGGAAAAATTCACCTTCGGCAACTCCAACAAGCACGGCACAATTGCTGGAAACTCGTCTTTATTAAGAACGCATAGTTTCTCACTAATGAAGGATCACACTCACGTTGCTTCCTTTGTCACAATTTCCCCTGGCCGCCATGCCTTGACGTGGATCTTTGGCGATGAATAATCGAGGAAGTGGAGCGGTATCCTACTGCAGCCAATCAACATAAGTGCATGAATCCTATGATGACCCTCAATGACGACCCAAGTCTTCTCATCAACCGCAATTGCCTTCTTCAATAATCCGTCTGACTCAATCTCCTTCCTCAAAGCTTCCAGACGATTCTGCTCAATATCTTCATGCCCCTTTAGATTCTCCAAGATGACGAATGCCAGCGAACCTCCAAGACATTCATCGCCTTTCATAGTGTCTCTCCTCTTTCGTAAACGGTTATGCTATAGGTTCCTGGGAGACCTCTCAACTCACTAATTAACTCTAGTGGGATTTCACCTTCAACAATCAGAGTTATCTTGGGCTTTTCTTCAATGTCTGGATCATCTGCAAAGACCTGCATAATACTAAGCCCTTGCTCCGCCACCGCGCTTGTGACCTCGGCCAGGATCCCGGGTTGTCTGGCATTCTTCGGGGTGAAAACAATAACGCTCAGACCGAATTCACGGGCAACATCCCTGAGGGAACACACTTGTTCAAGGTTTCTATAGATCTTTCTCAGCCAAGGGTCTTTTAGAATTGTACGTATGGTGCTGTCTACAGCCCTACGCTCTACATCTGCTTCTAGGGCGATCTCACTGTGGGCTATTTTTATTCCTCCTGTTACGACCTTGCCGTTCTCCCTAACCTGGAATCCTTTTCTATA
>CAZKBR010000069.1:0-2414 GCA_964551465.1 uncultured Candidatus Bathyarchaeia archaeon | reverse complement strand
TCTTGAGTTTCCTCTCCTTATTCTGATGGAGGTGACGCCTGCCTTATTAGCGCTCAAAATATCTGTTTCCAAATCGTTTCCTATGAAAACGGCTTCTGCGGGCTTGGTGTCCAACTCCGTTAATGCTGCTCTGAAAAGCTCCGGCGCAACCGATTTGTATCCCTGCTCCTCGGAGATGACTACGTGCTGGAAGAAGTGTTGGATTCCCAGCTGAATCAGCTTTTGCCACTGTTTGACAGGTATGCCATCTGATATGATGCCCAGCTTGTAGCCCAGATCTCTAAGCTTAAGAAGCGTCGGTATAGTGTCAGGATAGGGTTTCAGGTAGACCGAGTTAGTCTCCCTATATGCAACCACGCCGGCCGCTATAACCCTAGGATTCCATTTCAGCCCAAGTCTTTCCAACAACTTATCAAAAAGCTTCGGGTAATTGCCACCGTATTTCTCAACCACCTCATCCAAGACTCGATAGCCATTTTCAACCTCCACTGGTAGGCCTGCCTCAATCATCGCACGAACCGCATTCAACCTCGCGTTCTGTATCTGAAGTGAAGCATCATAAAGGGTATCGTTAATGTCGAAAAGAATGGATTTGACCTTCACCTCTACTTCACCACTTTGGAAAGCTTTTCAGGCCTATCCGGGTTCAATCCCCGAGCGATCGAAGAGTAGTATGAGAATAGTTGCAAAGGCACTACATAAAGCATTGGGGAGAAGACAGGCGGCAATCCTTTTGGGATGAAAATCGAATCTGTTGAACTCTCAACGATCTCCTTATCCTCACAAGCGATCGATATAACCGGGGCCCCAAACTTTCTGAAACGATTCATGAGGGTCGCCCATTCTTCAACGCTATCGCCCGGTGAAACGATAAAAAACATAGGCGTCTTCTCATTAACCAACTGCATAGGTCCGTGCAGAAACTCCCTAGATGCGTAACCCTCAGCAAAAATGTTGCAGCTTTCCTTAAGTTTAAGCGCCCCCTCGAGGGCCGTCGCATAGTTTGGGCCACTACCTAACAAGAAGAAGAAACTGTTTTTCCTATACTTGTTCGCAATCTCCCTTACAACACTATTTTGGGTTTTCAAAGTTTCTTCCACAAAGTTCGCCGCTTTTTCGAGTGAACTTCTTAGCTCAGTTAGATCGATCTGCAAAATCTTTTTCAGTCCTTCGCCAAGTTCGACGGAAAGCTGATAGATGGCTGCAAGTTGCGCAACATAGGTCTTCGTGGCTGTAACCGCCTGTTCCTTTCCGGCCTGTGTTATCAGCGCAAATTTGGCGGTTTTTGCGAGTGAACTATCCTGGGTATTAGTCACTGCTAAGACTTCTGCTCCTTTATCGACCGCGGCTTCTGTAGCCGCCAATATGTCTCTACTCTCACCAGACTGAGAAAAAGCGATTAGGAGAAAGTCCTTTGCTGAAGGGGGGATCCATGTGGGAAACTCTGAGGCTGGAATCAGACTTGTTGCGAGGCCTGCTAATGAGGATAGAGCGTACTGTCCAGCGAGACCTGCGTGATAACTGGTTCCACTCCCAGTAACATAGATCATACCAAACCGGCTTGGCTTAATTTCCTCCATGACGTTTCTAAGTTTTCTTTCACAGAAGCCCAGTGTATCTCGGATGACTCTTGGTTCTTCGAAGATTTCCCGAATCATATGGTGTTGGAACTTGCCTGCCGCCATCTTCATCATCAATACATTGCTTTAGCTCTTTATGAAGATTAACTGAAATATGGCGTATATGATTTTGCAGGAATGAGGGAGGAAGTTTATTCTATACCAATCTTCTTCCCTGTGGTCTTCCTTTCCTCCAGTTTCTTCAAGGAGACTTCGAGGACTCCGTTCTTGTAAGTTGCTGTGGCGCTATCCGGATCAACCTTTTCCGGCAGTTGAACCTCCTTGTAGTACTTCCGCTTCTCTGTGTCCACGGAGATCGTTAAGGCATCCTCGGTTGCGTGAAGATCAATATCGGTCTTCTCCACACCCGGTACCTCGGCTATCACCTGAACAATTTGATCTCCTACTATGGTGTCTACCAGAGGCTCTCGCTGTTCCTCAGTCACCGGTAGACCCAAACGTGAAGGTTTAAGGTTGCCGAACTCTCTGATCACAGGCTTTCCATTTGGCCCCATGGTCATGGAATAGCCGTATACCACTGGTCCAAATGTCCTAACGATACTTCCGTCAGGAAGCTTCCGCTCTTTGTACAGTTCCTCGGGTAGACTCTCAAAGGTCTCTTTGAACATGTCTTCGAACATTCTATCTACTTCATCGAAAATAGACCAGCGTTTCTTTCTTCTGAACCTGTCATCCCCAAAACCCATATTTGGCACCTTGAAAAACCTGAATCTAAAGTAAAAAATAAGTTTATCCCTAGCTTCATTTCACAGTTGTTCGAAGGCCACCCAATAG
>CAZKBR010000068.1:0-2441 GCA_964551465.1 uncultured Candidatus Bathyarchaeia archaeon | reverse complement strand
AGGATGCAATTCAAGAGTTTATTAAGGATAAGAATGTTGTTAGAGCCGTTAGGTACGACGGCTTCTTTTCCGCCTACAAGTACCCTTGGGATCTCTTCACGATAAACGAGTATTTGATGAACAAGCACATCCATAGGCGGACAATCGAAGATGAAGTAAGCATTTCTGAGAAAGCTCAGGTCGAGGGGAATGTGTGGATTAGGCATGGGACGAGGATTTTAGAAGGTGCCTGTATAAGAGGCCTATGCTACATCGGTTCGAACAGCTTGATCGGGAACAACAGCTTGATCTGGAATCACTCTTCAATTGGCGACAACTGTGTTGTAGGGTTTTCCAGTGAGATAAAGAACTCTCTGATAGGCAATAACTGTTGGTTCCACACAAACTACGTTGGCGACTCAATAATCTCTGACAACTGTTCGTTTGGTGCGGGCACGATAACTGCGAACTTCAGATTCGACGAGAAGAATGTGGTTGTAAAAATAAACGGTAGGGAGATAGACTCTGGGAGAACGAAGTTTGGAGTCGTAATGGCGGATGATTGCAAGACTGGCATTAACTCCTGCCTCTTACCAGGGGTTAGGGTCGGCCCACGCAGCTTAGTTGGACCTGGTGTTTGTTTGTATAGCGACCTTGAGCCCAACAAAATGATATTGATCAACAAGAAAAGTTACGTGAAAAGAGAAAACAAAATAGATGTTTCTCCAAGGAAAAGACGAGAGTTGATGAAAAAGCTGATGAAGTATAAAGACATGGGTGTTTAGAAAGATTGGGAGTGATAGGTATCAAACTGTTTCTCTTATCTTTTCCGTCAATCTTTTCTGAGCAAAATCTACGATCTCCCTCAGTCTTTTCTTTGTCTTTGCCTCGGCTGTAATTTTCACCTGTGGCATAGTGTTCGATGGTCTTATGAGAAGCCATCCGTCAGGCATGAAGACCTTCACGCCATCTATGTCGACGGTTTCGTATCCTGATTTTTTGAATTCACGCTTTAGTGCCTCAACGACCCTAAACTTCTTTTCGTCAGGACAGTCGAAGTTTATGGTTGGCGTCGAAGGATACCTTGGTATTGCATCCACGATCTCTGAGAACCTCTTATCTCTGGTAGATAAGATCTCGGCCATCTTCAGACTGGCGAACACGCCGTCGTCGAAGCCGTGTATTTCGGAAAAGTAAAAGTGGCTACTCTTTTCTCCTCCAAAAATCGCGCCTTCACTTTTCATCATGTCCACGATGAAAGCGCGTCCAACCCTACTTACAATCGGAATTCCGCCACCTGCCTTGATAGCTTCTTCAACACTGGAAGAACAACTGACATCAAAAATTATCTTCACGTTCTCGTTTTTTTCCAAATAATAGTCTGAAAAGACGGTCAGTGTTAAGTCACCTGGCACCATTCTTCCCTTGTCGTCTACAAAAACAGCCCTGTCCCCATCCCCGTCGTAACCAACGCCGAAATCCGCGACCTCGTCCGCGACGCGCCTCATCAAATCCGTTAAAGTTTCCTCCTTTGGCTCAGGGAGATGAGCTGGAAACCTCCCGTCTGGCTCCAAGTTGATTGGAATTAATTCGCAGCCAAAGCGTCTGAAAAGTTCCGGCGCAACTAGCCCGCACGTGCCGTTACTTGCGTCCAGAGCGACCTTCAGGGGCTTCCTGATCTTAATTTTGTCCTCGACGAAAGCAGCATAGTCAGCCAGAGCCCCATCGTACTTCTCAACGCTTCCCCTCCGACTCGTCTTAAACTTCCCGGAGAATACGGTCTCCTTGACCTCTTCCATTCCTGTTCCTTGAGCGCATGTGCCTCCTCCCCTCTTGAAAAGCTTGAACCCGTTCCACTCAGGAGGGTTGTGGCTGGCTGTGATCATCACACCACCGTCTCCACCATACCTAATGACCGAAAATGAGAGAATGGGGGTTGGGATCACTCCCACATTGAGCACAGCGCACCCCGTAGAGGCCAGTCCACGAGTCAGCTCCTCTTCCAAGACCTGTCCGCTTAGTCGGACGTCTCTGCCAACTACGAGCTTCTTGCCTTCACCTCCGATGTATGTGCCAAACCCTCTCCCGATCCTGAGGGCCGCTTCAGGCGTGATATCCTTCTCAAAGACCCCCCTAATGTCATAAGCCCTGAAAATGTGACGGTGAATCATATGGACACCTTAAATTAAGTAGGCTGTTAAGATTCTTCAAGCTTGATTTGTTCGCACGCAGGTGAGGGAAGAAAGGGAAAAGTGAGAAAATGACGCTGAAACAGCAGAATCCCTTACCGCGGGTGCACGAGAATACTGGGCCTTCAAGGAGCTAGCCTCTCCCCTTAGCCGAATAGATCCTAACAACATCCCTATCCCTCAAAACGTAGTCCTCGCCAAGTCTCCTTTTCGTTCTAACATCCAAACCGTAGATAAATCCCTCACCGAGCTCAGAGTGAATCAAATAAGCCA
>CAZKBR010000067.1:0-2480 GCA_964551465.1 uncultured Candidatus Bathyarchaeia archaeon | reverse complement strand
AGCGTCCGCAATATGCTGATCCAATCAACGATTCTATTTAACCTTGGCGAAGTTTATTTGGAGATCCGCGAGGAGGCTCCTAAGCCTACTCTTCTCGTCATCCTTAACGTAGGGGTCCAACCTATCTATTAGAAAGGCAATGGAGTCTATAGCCAGCATGGCTCGTCCAAGATCTTTCTCAGCCTTATCAGTTCCTGGTCTCACCCTTAACCCCATATGCTCCCAAGCTTTCTCACTAAGAATGCTGATAAACAGACCAAGTAAGACTGGAGTGTCAAAAGATGCTATGTCAAAAGCAATAGGTTTCTTGTTCTTCTCCATAATAATCAACTCTCATTTTCCTATAATCTTGGCAAACGATTTCAATTTAACCTAAGCCCAGTCGATTGAGTTTATCATTGTGAGGTTTCGAGCGCCGTGTATGCCTATTGTCGTACCCTTCACTTTGTGTGAGGGTTTGTCTTTTTTGCTATTTTTTCAAGCTCGTCTGCCTTTGACTTGGATATGATATCTCTGTCTTTAAGGTCGGCTATACATTTTTCCGCGTACTGACACCAGCTCACGCATGATGGTGTAGCCTCGCGATGTAGAGTACGCCCGCATTCTGGGCATCTTGCCTCTGTTTCATCGCTGAAGAACTCAACCTCGCCACCACAAGAGGGGCATGTTCTCAATATTATCTGGACAGGCCTAACAAGATCTCTGATGCCCGGACAATGTTTAAAGCCCAAACCACTTCTCACCACTTGCACATCAGTACTTCAATCGACGACTAGGACTCCATTTTCAATATTCTTGTTTCATGCAAATATCTTAGAATAAGTCTAGAACAGCTTCACGCGTCATCTCGAGGGGTTATTGTGAACCTTACCTCTTAAGAGTGTATGTAGAACGAGGGTGGTTATAATGATCACTCCACCGGTCAACGTGCTCAAAGTCGGTTGTTCACCGATAAAAAGCCAAACCCAAAGGGGTGCAAGGACGATCTCAAGTAATGTTAGGAGACCAGTCTGAGCGGGTGGCAAATTGCGCGATCCTGTTACAAACAGGCAGAGACCAAGTCCCAATTGAACTGCACCTAGACCAGCCAGAATACCGAGGTCATGTGCAGCGATTGTGAAAGTATTTACCATCGGAATAGCTATTGAAGCCGACAAGAAACCACCAAGACACGCAGCTGGGATCAGGTCTGTTTCACGAGTTGCCCTGACGACAACGATGTTGCCCGCAAACGCTATGGCAGTGACCAACCCGAATAAATCGCCTAAAAATTCACCTGTAGCCAGAGAACCTGAAACCATAATCACCAGACCAACAATAGAAATAATAATTGCCAGCCATGTTTCAGGCCTCACACGTTCATGAAGCATGAGCCAGCCAAACAATGCCGCAATTAAAGGTGAAATCCCTTGGAGAACGAGTGTATTTGCCACCGAAGTGTGCGTGATAGAAAGCACATAGAAAGTCGAGGCTATCGCAAGAAAAGCACCTGCCACTAGACCAAGAGTCCCTATCTTCTTAAAGGTTTGAAAAGCGCGCTTACGATCCCGTATTATCAAGAAACTCAGAATAGTCAACCCCATGAACGCGGCTCTCCAGAAGACTACTCCCCAAGGCGAAACATTTACAATTCTTATACCGAGGCCGCCAATGCTCCAAACGACGGCCGCAGCTGCCGTCATCAGAAGTGAACGGCTATAACTAGAGTCTAACAATCTCCTTGCAACTCCAATGCAAAAAAGTTGCTTCCGAACTCTAACGAGTATCCTACTATTAACTCTTTCTAATCATCAAAACGCTGTGCTCGATCGACATCGGCGTTAACTCCACCGAGTTACAACAACTATTTATCCTCATGGTCCTAAGATAAATCGAAACTTCATGGAAAGCGTCGTCAAGAAGCTACAGAAAGTCGGGCTCACAGAGTATGAAGCCAAGGTCTACCTGAGCTTACTGAGCGACCACTTGAACACTGCAACAAAGATTTCAGAGAAGTCTGGAGTCCCAAGAACAAGGATTTGCTCGGTCTTAGAGTCATTGGAGAACAAGGGGTGGATACGGATCTACTCTGGAATACCACTTCTGTTCAAAGCCGTTGACCCACGTGATGTCTTCGAAAAGATCAAGAAGGACTACAACGACTTTCTGGGATCAGTTCAGACGACGCTCGATAAGGAGGTGAAGGAAATGAAGGAAAAATTCATGATACTGAAATTCGATATTGGGCTCGAAGGTTTGGAGGAGGAGATGAAGAAGGCAAAGACCATATGGATAAACAACGCAACATCAGATTTCCTCAAAAAGGTGAAGGACACATTCAGCAAGGACGCGGAGGTGAGGGTCCTTCTCTTCCCAGGGGAAAGGAAAATCGTTGATAAGAATGTGCAGTTTAGAGAGGCAGGAGTGAAGATCGTTTGCATGGTCCGAGACAGAGAGGTGCCATCGATGTCGATCACACTCGATGAGGAAAGAACATTCAC
>CAZKBR010000066.1:0-2670 GCA_964551465.1 uncultured Candidatus Bathyarchaeia archaeon | reverse complement strand
CCAACTGATACTTATGATCCATCCAAGCCCGTCCCCTGTCTGAAGCCATATTCTTATAATCCACAGGAACATACTCGTCGCTGGCAGTTTTGATTATGCAGTCCACGTTTCCCTGCAACTCAAGATTACCGGAACTAAGCGTGGTAAACAGCAGCTTCTCAGCCCCAACAAATTCGGGCGAATAGTATATGGCGTCTTTTCTCCTCAGCTCCTTCTTCACATAGTCCTCATGCAGCTCCTTGCTATCCTCTTGCTGAGAACCAAAAACAGGCGTTGCATGCAAAACCTTATCAAAATAAATCAGCCGCGGACAGTAAATGTAATGCTTAATATCCGTAACAGAAACAAAAGGCTCCGCAACATCAGAAATAGGCAACCTCTGCTTCTTCTTAAGCCAACTCTCCGGCTTTGCCTTACCAAACTTACTCATAGGCCCCACAGCAACTAGCGCATCACAATCGCTCTAGCCTTAGTTAGAAGGTCTTCGGCGAACCGCAAATTCTCCTTCAACTCCTCAATGCTAAAAGTCTTACTAGGCTGATAACCAGCCATATGAAGCTCCGTCGCCAAACTCAAATACTTATCATACACCACCCTCTCCAACCTGCCAGCCCGTACAAGGTTATCTCGAATAAGAAACTGCAAAGCAAGACTCCCAGTAAACTTTGTCCGTGTGCCAGGATACTCGATCTTTCTAACTCCAAAATTATACAAAAGAGCCTCAAGACTACTCTCAACAGATCTAAAAACCTCCTCTGCTGCTGGAAACAACCTATCGGCACGAATGTTTTCTTGAGCCGACTGCAAATATTCTTCAGCCTTCTTTAAACACCATTTAACCGAATCTTCTCGGCTTTTCACCATAAAGAAACTCTCCCCTCGTATGCACATCCATAATGAACACATCCTTAGACAGTCCAGACACGTACTCATCAACCGACAAAACTATAGGATAGATATTAATCCCATACACAGGAAAAACTTCCGAACTCACAAAATCTAACACGTCATCTCTTATGGACTTAATCTGACTTTCATCCTCAACAATAATCATAATGTCTACGTCACTAGGTTCTTTCACAAAGTCCGACCGCAACTTCCTCAACGCCAGACTACCAAATAGCACAACTGCTTTCACTTCATGCTTCTTGGTAATGAACCTAGCAACTTTGTCCGCAATCTCTCTATAGATCTCTCCCAAACCTCTGAAAACACCTTTTAAAGGTTCATACAAAAAATGTTGCTGATTCGCCCGATACACCTTGGACTTACCGACCCTCTCCATGGCAACTAAGCCAACATTAACCAGATCCTTTATTTGCCTATTGACCTCAGAGACAGACACGCCAGCTTCCTTAGCCAACTCATTCTCAACAATTCTTCTCTCTGGGTGCGATACTAAAACAGACAACAAATTTATCTTTGTTTTACTCCCCAAAATCTTGTCCAGATACATAGCTATCATCCTTTTTCGGTTTTCCGAAATATGTTTTGGTTTTCCAAAATAAGAACCTTATAGTGCATCAAAAATATGCTATCTTTTCGGTCTTTCAACTTGCCATAACCTATGCGTCCGCTACAATTTTTCTATTGCTTCCATGATTTTGGTATAGCTTTCTATGCTGCATCTCCAGCCCGCAAAAATCATCTCGTTTATCGCTTGTTTGGCTCTTTCCTTTGTAACCAGCCCTTGAAAGACAGCTTTCATCAAAATGTATGGTGTACTTACATAGGATATTCCATAGATTCTCGCGGTTTTTCTGGCCACTTCATCGTCTATAACCGCTATTCCATCACGCTCTTTGGCAATGGTCAAAACCTCAGCATCAGTTATGTGAAGCCCCTTTGTTTCCAAAAGGCTTTCTAAAAATTTTTTGTTCTTGGCTTCAGTCACTTTGAATACGTTGTTTTTGAACATTTTCTCCAAGATGATAGCATCTGGGACGCCTTTGAGCTTTCCTTCATCTATGACTTCTCTCTTTACCTGTGGCGCTGTCAGTTTTTCATTTCTTAAGTCTTCAAAAACCCCGCTCAGCCCTACCTTGGTTATGTAAATTAATGGCGTGGCATTAAAAACGAGTGGCTTCACTTGGACTCCGCCACTGCTTCCTTAATTTCCTTCTCTATTTCATCCGGCGTATACCTGACCCACTCTATATTACGCTGTTTCACCAGGTCAGCGAACTCCCAGAGAGAAAGCTTAGCCATCTCTGCAGCCTTGGCAAACGTTACTTTTCCCTCTCGTAACATCTCCAAGGCGGTTTGTTTTCTCCACTCGTCGATTCCCATTTCAAGGAGAGTCCTAACAACTGTGGCCTTGTCCAACTTTTCACGCTCAGCCACTTCCTGAATTTCTTTCTCAATTTCTTCGGGTATCCTTACAGCTAAAGGTTTAAGTGTCAAGCGCGCTCACCGTATACAAATGATATCACATGCATACATAAATACCTTGCGATAAGCCCCTTGCAGTCAGTCTTCTGTTTTCTCCATCCGATCAAGGAAACGTGGCGAATCAGAAATAAGTTATTTTTTCTTTCTCTTCTTTAAGCTCATACTTCTTAGGCTTACCTACTTCTCTTCTTCCCTTAAAACATGTATCGCAAACAGGGTACAGTTGCACGTTCTCAATCAATTCCTTAATCAAATTCTTCAAGTCAACAATCAAACTAT
>CAZKBR010000065.1:0-2696 GCA_964551465.1 uncultured Candidatus Bathyarchaeia archaeon | reverse complement strand
GATGCTAGCCAGAGAGAGGCGCGTGAAATAGAATCTATAGAAATCTTCGTCTTTTCTTCCAGATCATCAATGCTGAGTCTTCTTTCGCTCTTCAATGCTTGAAGAATCTTAACCTCGAGGGAGTGTAGCTCCACCAAGCTCTGGGCCTCTCCTTGTTGAAACGCTCAAAGAGTTGTGTATAAGATATACGCCTTTCTGTTCTTTTCTTAACTAGGGCGTCATAGTCGCTATATAATGAGAGACTGAATCAATTAAATCTACATTAATTTATTTAACTATAAGATTGTAGGAATTACGCTCAAAAAGTAAGCCCGCGCGCATGGGCAGGTGACATGTGTTGAACGAAGAAATGGTCGTTACTCCTTGGGAAGTCTCTGGAAAAATAGATTACAAGAAGTTGGTAAGGAAGTTCGGTACTCAGCTCATAACAAAGGACATCCTCGAGAGAATAAAGAGGTACTCTGGAAAGCTACACATGCAGTTGCGCCGAGGACTCTTCTTCTCACACAGAGATCTGGATTGGATACTAGACTTATATGACAAAGGAGAAGGCTTTTGCCTATACACCGGCAGAGGCCCTTCAGGCCCCGTTCACCTAGGTCATCTTGTCCCATGGTTTTTCACAAAGTACCTACAAGACGCCTTTGACGCAAAATTGTATTTTCAAATGACCGATGATGAGAAGTTTCTTATACACCCTGAGCTTACAACCAAAGCTGTCAACAAGTTCATGTACGAGAACACTTTGGACATAATAGCCGTGGGTTTTGATCCAAAGAAGACGCTGATAATTTCCGACATACAATCTGCGAAGATGTTGTATAACGTGGCGATCAGGATAGCTAAGCACATAACTTTTTCAACGGCGAGGGCAGTATTTGGCTTCCAAGACAGCTCTAACATTGGCATAATATTCTTTCCAGCATTACAGGCGGTACCGGCCTTCTTGGAATCGATAATTTCAAAGAGGAACGTCCCGTGCCTCATTCCGGCGGCTATAGATCAGGACCCATATTGGAGAATTGCAAGGGATGTGGCCCCTAAACTTGGTTTTTATAAACCGGCACAGATTCACTGCAGATTTTTGCCTGGGCTTGGGAAGGGTGGGAAGATGTCGGCTTCAATCCCGGAAACATGCATATTTACGACGGACGAGCCTGAAACGGCAGAGAAGAAGATTATGAATGCCTTTACAGGAGGGGGGGCAACTGCGGAGGAGCAGAAAAAGACGGGTGGAACCCCAAGCGTGTGCACGGTTTTTCAGTATATGAATTACATATTTGAAGAAGACGACAGGAAGATGGAGGAACTCTATGAAGGGTGCAGGGCTGGCGATGTAATTTGCGGTGATTGCAAACAGATACTGGCTGAGATGGTTAAGGATTTCTTGATACAGCATCAAGAGAAGAGAGAGAAAGCCAGGGATGTGGTGGAAGATTTTCTAGTTGACGATAAACTCAACATAGATGTGAGCTGGGAAGAATAGGCGTCTATGATGATTTCCGCTCGCGATGCTGAATTTCTCCCTGTTCTGTTATCTCTCCTGACAGAATTCTTTTTGTTGAAATTGGGAGGCTATTTTTGGCTAAAACCATCTCGATGACCACGATTTTCAGCGGCTCCAAACCGTTCTTTTCCCTCAGAAAGTTGATTTCTCTTGCCCTTTCAACCGTTTCAGGACTCACAACAATCGCGTCGATCTCACCGTCAACCAGCGCGGGTCCATATGGGTCGTCGATTGGAAATATCTTGGCCCTATCAAGCGCTTTCAACCCAACAAGAAATTCTTCGAGACCTCTTTTTCTCCCCTCATAATCACCTATGTTATGGCCCTTGATCATTCTTCTAGCCATCTCATCTGTTGTCAAACCGACGAGGATCATTTCACCAACTTCTAAAGCCTTCCTGATTAGGGCCTTATGTCCCTTGTGTAGTCTGTAGAAGGTCCCCCCTATTACCACATGTTTAAACTTACCCATCAACCAGGCTCCTCTTGTTACCCCACGTCTATTAGGATTTTTGAACTGTTTTTGTTCAAATGCTATGAGACTTTAAGGTTTCTCCTAAAGATATAAACTCGTTTAATTGATATTCTTCCTCAATGGCGCGGTGCGAAGGCCTTGTTGCCTGATGATGTATTTCGATGCTACAAGAAGGCGGGTCGTATAGCCAAAGACGTTCGAGAAGAAGCGACGAAAATCGTGAGGGAGGGAGCATCTGTACTTCAGATCTGCGAAACCATCGAGAAATTGATCAGAGATAAGGGCGGAGGGCTTGCGTTCCCGTGCAACATATGTATAAATGAGGTAGCCGCCCATTATTCGCCTCCGCCGGGCGAAAAGAAGTTGGTACCTGTAGGCTCGCTGGTTTCGGTGGACTTGGGTGTTCATGTAGAAGGTTACATAGCTGATACGGCGATCTCAATAGGTTTCGGCCCTGATTATGATGATATGATTAATGCGACGAACGATGCTCTGGAGCAGGCGATTAAAACGTTGCGTCCTGGAATTAAGTTGTCTGACGTTGGAAGGGTAGTGCAGAAAACCATTGAACGTTACGGCTTCAAGCCGATTCGGAACCTTTCTGGACATCAGGTTGCAAGATATGCGATCCACACCGGCAAGTCTATTCCTAATGTTTCAGGGTTCGACGGGTCCAAAATAAGCGAAGGAGAGGTTTGTGCCATCGAGCCGTTT
>CAZKBR010000064.1:0-2748 GCA_964551465.1 uncultured Candidatus Bathyarchaeia archaeon | reverse complement strand
TGAAGCGTGTGTTGGGGCACATTAGACGAATTATAAAGGAAGAGGAGCTGCCGCCGATACGCGTGGCTAAACAGAAGTGCTCAGGCGGATGCGGACACAAACAGACATGCTTAGGTTGATGGGGTAATTGTCTTAAGGGCTGGAATCTCCTTCTTCTGTTATGAAAGTCCTTAGCCACTCTGTGAATCTTGGCGAAAGTTCATTCTCAAGCTTTCTAGCTTCATCGAGAAGTCTTTCGTAATTTAGTTCAGTGTATTCGTGTATAAGTATGTTCCTTAGCTTAGCGAGTTTACTGATGCTGTTGGCCATCTCACTATCCATCAGTTTTGCTTCAGCGATTCTAAGGGGATAGTCAGAATAGTATTCAGCTAATCCAAGCCTCTTGGCTGAAACTATGTGGCGGCAGATGTCCAGCATTGCTTCGATTGCCCTGTGCATGACCCTTTCAAACGCATAAGCTCTTTCCAAGTCTGCTAGGAGCCAAGAGACATCTTTGCCCAGATACCTTTGTCTTATCATGGTTATGCTTTGTAATAGTTCGTCAAGCCTTTTGAGTAATAGTTTTTTGTCGATCTCTGGGTCTTCTTTAAGCCATAGGTTGCATAGGTATTCGTGGTCTGTGTTATAGGTGGGGTAGTTTTCTGTGACTTCGCTGATTAGCGCGCTTTCTGCGTCCTTTTTGTCTATGAGTTTTATGCCGTGGGTTAAAACGTTGTATTTTAAAGGTAAACCCGCTTTATCGATGTCAACTATGTCTACTCTGTCTTCTGGAACCTTCAGGATCTTGGCGATTTCTCCGGTCAGTGTGGCAATGCTGCCAAGATCATCATGGGATTCCAATTTTAAGGCTATGTCAATGTCGTGAGTGCTAAAGCCTTCAGTTATGGAGCCGAATAGGTATGCTAAAATCACCTCATCATTTTTGCTGAGAAGATCCAGCAGAGACTCCAAATTCTCTTTTCTAGAGATTTTTGAACCAAGAGACAATTTTTCACATTTCCTTAACGCCTTTGTTACAAGATGGTTATTCGTAGATGTATGTAATTAATGCTTTCTAAGCCTTCAAAACGACCGGGAACTTTATTCAGTTTTTTGAACCCGGAAAACTCTCAGTTTTGAAATAGAACTCCATGTGACACGATCTTAGATGTCTGACATATTGACGGATCTCAAGTATCAGCTGGTTGCATATGGGTTGCTTGTCAAGGAGAGCTTTGGTAGAGGTGTTAGGCGTAGCTTTGAATATGTTCCTGAAGCGTTGATTCTTCAGTTGGAGGTTACGCCCATTATTAAGAGTTATGTGAAACGGGTTCTCTGGCATATCAAGAGGATGTTGAGGGAGGAAGAGTTGCCGCCTATACGGGTGGCTAAGCACAAATATGCGGGAGGACGCGGTCATAAACAAATATGTCAACAATCTCGAAAATAAACTATTGACTCATAAGCCCGATACTCCGGATTCAACTATTTTTAATTCCTAGTTTTTCTAGGCATTCTTGAGTGATTTTTAGAATTTGCTTGGCTTTTTCCAGGGCTTGCTGGGCCATCTCTTTCGTGTAGTATTCTGTTGGGATAATCCATTTTTGATTGTAGCGGAATGGGTAACGTAGAAGTTTTGGGATGTGTGGCTCGATTTCATGTAGCATTTTGGATATTTCGAGAATTTTTGGCTTCATTTTCTCGTCTTCACTGGCTAGATGTCCGAGGACCATCCAATTGTTGTGTTTTTTGCTGGTTCTTCCGCCAAGCGCTATGATTAGTCCGGATGTTGCGTTCTCCGCGCTTAGTGAGCTACATAGGAAGGAGAGGTGGTGCCGTTTCTCACGTAAACTGATTTCTGCGTCGATCAACTGTTCTTTCGCGTTTCTAATGAATGCTTTTATTTCCTCGTTTTCAGCCATAATTCTTCATCCTCATCGTAGTGCCATGTGTCCTTAATTTCCTTCATAGCTGTCCTCAACAGGGTTGCGATGCCGGCGCGGTCGAAGAGAATCAAATATTTTTCTAGGATGCCGAAAAGGAGAGAGGATTTAAGGTGGAGTATGGCCAAAAACTCCTTTGCGTCCATGGCGACTATTTCAAATTGCACCTTAAATTTCATTGAAACCTCATATTCATCTTGAGATAGGTCCAGCGGCTCCTCAGCAACAACCAAGAGGTCGACATCGCTTTCCTCATGAATCTTTCCCTTCGCCACACCTCCAAACAACAAAACGCACAGAACTTGAGGATGCTCCTTGACAACTTCGTAGGTGGCCATCCAAGCGAAATCCTTCAGAGAGGGGCTCAATAGGGCATGTAGCCGCTCATAATCGACCCGATACCTGTTGTCTTCATGCTTCACCGCGCCTAGGAAGATGAGTTCCTTAAGTTTTATTGAAAGCCACCTTTCACTCAGGCCTGTAGCCTTAACCAACTCTGAGAACGATTTCTCTACATCGGACAAGGCGTATATTATCTTGCCTTCGGGTGAAGGCTGGAACAGAGTCAACATTTCTCTTCCAACCTTTAACGGGGAGAGACACGCTATTAAACTTTACTAAGTATATCTTCTTTACATCATATAACATATATCGTCGTTGTTTTATTAAGTCAAATCTTTCTGTTCTATGATGTATGTCGGGTAGATCTGGAAGAATAACATATTCTGAAATGTTTTACATGCAGAGCGAGTTTTGGCTTGCAACGAGAAGGATGCCACAGTGTCTAAGTATCTAATTTCTGCACGACCGATAGGCATATATCACA
>CAZKBR010000063.1:0-2817 GCA_964551465.1 uncultured Candidatus Bathyarchaeia archaeon | reverse complement strand
TGTGCAGCACGCCTTCAATTGGTGATTCTACATCGAAGGTCGTCTTTTCACCTTCTACCGTCAGCACAGGCTCCCCCTTCTCCACTCGATCGCCCTCATTTTTGATCCATATAACTCTCGCGGTCTCTATGGCGGGATCGATTCTTGGAACATATATCTTTTGCAAGCTCAGTTCTCCTCTTATAGGATATCAGTTATCGCCTTTATGATATCGTCTTTGTTTGGTACATACAACTTCTCAAGCTCGCGCGAGGAAGGTACAGGCATATCCGGTGCCGCCACCCTCTTTATAGGCGCGTCTAAATGGCTGAACCCCTTTTCGTTTATCACAGACAGTATCTCTGCGCATACTCCTCCGGTCTTTGTGTCGTCTGAGGCCACTACAGCATGGCCAGTTTTTTTGACAGAGTCAATTATGGTCTTCTTGTCCAAAGGGTTTAAAGTTCTAGGATCAACGACCTCTACGCTTATCTTCTTTTTCTCCAGCTCGTCTGCTGCTGCGAGAGCCTCGTGTACAATTCGTGAGATCGCGATAACAGTTACATCTGTTCCAACTCTTTTGATGTCTGCCTTACCAAAGGGGATTGTGTACTCTTCTTCTGGAACGGGACCTTTGATCTTGAAATAGAGGTCACGACACTCAATGAAAACTGTCGGATCCTCTGCTCTTATCGCTGATTTGAGCAGCCCCTTCGCGTCATAGGGCGTCGAAGGCAGAGCTAGAAGAATTCCAGGTATATTCATGAACCATGATGGGATGAACTGAGAATGCTGGGGGCCGTAGGCCCTACCTAGACTGTACTGGGTCCTAATTGTGAGAGGAAGCCTCAGTTGCCCTCCACTCATGAAGTATGCCTTTGCCATGTGGTTCAGAATCTGCTCTGAACACAATGGCAAAAAGTCCACGTACATTATTTCTGCAACGGGTCTTAGCCCCATAAGTGCCGCTCCTATGCCCACTCCAGCGATTGCCGTCTCTGAAATTGGCGTATCTATTACTCTTTCTGGACCAAATTCTTCGAGAAGCCCGAAAGTGACTTTGTTGATTCCACCGTACAGTCCAATGTCCTCACCGATGAGGAAGACTGCGGGATCTTTGAGCATCTCTTCTCTTAGCGCCTCTCTTAGCGCCTCAGCGTAAGTCAGCTCCCTCATGTTTTTCCTCCTCCAGCGTAGACATACTTCTCCAGCTCCTCAAATGGCAACGTTGGGCTCTTCATGGCAAAATCAACTGCGCGCTCGATCTCTCCGTCGATCTCTTTCTCTATAGCCATAATCTCGTTCTTAGTGGCTATACCCGCGCTTAGAAGTTTACTGCGAAACATTATTATTGGGTCTCTCTTCTTCCACGCCTCCGCTTCTTCAGGGGATCTGTACTTGAGCATGTCATGAACGCTGTGTCCCTTCATTCTGTATGTTCTGCATTCTATGAATGCTGGTTCCTTCTTCTCTCGTGCGTTTTCAACAGCTTTTAATGTCGCCTTGTACACGGCCAGTACGTTGTTGCCGTCAGCTACGAAAGTAGGCATATCGTAAGCGAATGCCGCTCTCTCAGCAATACTTCTAGCACCGACACTCCTACTTGCTTTCATAGATATAGCGTATTGGTTATTCTCACAGACGAAGACAACAGGCGCCTTCAAGACGGAAGCCATATTGAGGGCCTCGTGGAACGCTCCCGTGTTGACGGCCCCGTCACCGAAGAAACAAACCACAATGTTATCCTGTTTCTTGTACTTTAGGGCAAGCCCTGCTCCCACTGCTATTGGAATTTGGCTACCAACAATTGCTGACGCGTACAGTCCGCCTTTTTTCATATAGATACCCACATGCATTGAGCCACCCAGACCTTTGCACACTCCGGTAGCCTTACCGAAAAGCTCTGCCATGATCAAATCAGTGGGAATGCCTTTTGCAATCGCGTGGCCATGTCCCCTGTGAGAACTCAGTATCACATCTTCAGGTTCCAGATCAGAAACCACACCCGTTGCTATCGCTTCTTCACCGAGATAGAGGTGAGCTGCTCCGATGAGCAAGCCTCGAACGATATGCAGCTCCTCCACTTTGTCCTCGAAGCGTCGTATTCTGACAAGAGTCTCAAGCATCTGCAGAAGTTTTTTCTTGGAAAGGCCGAATTTTTGAAACTCAGCTGGTTCGATGCCTTCTACTTCTGTTACCCTATCGTTAATGGGCATGGTTCTTCCCTGCGGTTAGACAAATCGCTGGTTTAATAATGCTATGATCTTTAAATACATTTAGTTTGGGTTTTTGTTTCAAGAGAATTTATGCATTTGTGTATAAAAATAAAGGGTTTATAAGGGTGTTTTGACATAGAAATATATTGCTCACGACCTGATGGGATGAGTGCAGAACGATAGAAAAGATTAGTGAATGGCGTTGGCTATCAAGGAAGAGGAGCTTGACGAGTTGGAACGATGGCTACGCTACTTGGCCTCATTGGTCAGGTATGATGATCGACAAGAGCCGAAAAGGGCCTTAGACGAGGCCTTAAAGACCCTAGAAAAGTTGAAGGAGTAAGCAGTTAGAAGGATAAAAATAACAGCCTTTCAGAGATCAGCTATCCCATGACAAGTTGACAAAATCTAACTATCAATTCCCAAGGCTTAAGAGCCCATCAACCGATAACTTAACAGAACCGCTAACCAGATACCGAGTAAAGAAGCGTTAAATGGAGTGTGCTTTGGCCCATTTTTCGTCAAAGGCCTTTTCTAAGGCCTCCTTTTCCCTACGGTCTTTGACTTGAACAAGGGTGTGCCACCCTTTCTTTTCAGCACGCCACGCCTCCTTTCTTGTGAT
>CAZKBR010000062.1:0-2860 GCA_964551465.1 uncultured Candidatus Bathyarchaeia archaeon | reverse complement strand
AAACCCGTGGCGATAGATGTGATCGGTGTTTCTGGAACGGTTAGGTCTCTCAAAAGAAAGTACTTGCTTGGGCGCGCTAAATCTCCCCCATACAGATGACGATGGATTGTCTTTGAATGTGCGCGTCATTGAGTAAAGACATAGGATGATTCAAAGAAGTCTAAGGCGAGCTACGAAAAGGTTTTTAATAACATTGGTATTTATCACTGATAGTTAACCCTAATTCAACAATGTGGTGCTATAAAGTTTGACCATGTTTTCTAAGCCAGGAGCCTATGATCGGGCAATTACCGTCTTTTCTCCAGATGGGCGCTTATTTCAGGTTGAGTATGCCCTCGAGACCGTGAAAAGAGGCTCCATCGTGCTGGGGATCACGTGTTCTAGAGGCGTGGTTTTAGCAGCCGAAGAAAAGGCGTCTTCTAACCTTCAGGATCCTGATTGTACATGGAAAATCTTTCAAATAGACGAGCACATTGGTGCAGCCATCGCTGGACTAAGCTCAGATGCGCGCATCCTCATAGATCTTGCTAGAGTATATGCTCAAAGTAATAGACTTACATATGATGAAGCAGTCGATGTTGAGGTTATATCAAAAAGGGTTGGTGACACCGCGCAAATTTACACGCAACACGCTGGTGTTCGGCCCTTCGGTGTTTCAATAATCTTTGGGGGCGTCGATAAGACTGGTTGCAGGATCTTCCAAATGGATCCTAGTGGGGCTGTGTGGGGTTACAAAGCTGTTGCCCTAGGTGCAGGTAGTGAAACGGTAAAGGAACTGTTGGAGGCCGAATACACGGATGATTTGTCATTGGAACAATCGATACTGCTGGCCATAAAATGTCTGTCAAAAATTGTGGAGGGGAAGCTCGAACCAGAAAGAATTAGGATCACAGTTATCCCTTCAGATACGAGGCAGTTTAAGTTGTTCACAAAGCAGGAGGTCAAAAAATACATCGATAAGGGCAAATTTTCTAAGCCTGAATAAAGCCGGTAAATGATGCATGAGCGGAGGAATTCGGGGATACGATGAGAGGAAAACTTCAAGGTTCATAGTTGCACGTCTGTCGGTTTCTGGTGCGCATTTTGAGATTTTGGTGCACCCAGACCGGGCTCTCGATTTTAAGCGCGGTGAATCTATTGACATATCAGAAGTTCTGGTGGTTGACGTTATTTTCACGGATGCGAATAAGGGGCTTCGTGCTCCTGAGAAAGCATTGCTGGAGATGTTCAAAACCTCGGATGCCATCAAAATTGCTGAGACGATATTGAAAAAGGGTGAACTTCAGCTGACGAGTGAACAGAGAACTAGGTTGGTTGAAGAAAAGAGGAGGCAGATAGTGTCGTTTATTTCCAGGCATTGTATCGATCCAAGGACGGATAAGCCTCATCCTGTGGTTAGAATAGAGCAGGCGATGGAGCAGAGCCGTATAAAAATTGATCCCTTCAGGGGAGTGGAGGATCAGGCCAATCTTGTTATCGAGGCCTTGAGGCCCATCCTTCCTCTCAAAATTGAGCAGATTAGAGTGGCCGTGAAGATCCCTCCTGAGTATGCGGCGAGGTCTATAGGTATTGTAAAGGGCTTTGGGAATATTGAGAAGGAGGAGTGGCAGGCCGATGGCTCTTGGATTGCTGTGGTGGAGATGCCTGCAGGTTTGCATGCGGGGTTCGTAGAGAAGCTTGGGGGCATCACTCACGGTAATGTCCAAGTTAAGTTTTTAAAGGGTTTGTCGCTTTCTATCGAAAAGTAAAGTTTTAGTAGCTGACCGGTTGTTTGAGATAGGGTGAAGAGAGCTGAGATGGTTGGGTGCGTGTCTGTGGCTTCTTAAGATTTATGAGAGGGTTTTTGGTTTTGCTGTTCGTAGAAAGTAGGCAGTGGGTCATTCCTGGCGATCTGTTGGCTAAAGGCGAGTATACTGCGGGCGAAAACGTCTATAAAGATGAGGAAGGATTTTACGCTTCCAAGGTCGGGCTGGTGGATTTTGAGAATCGAGTAATACAGGTTATTGCGGTTCATGGGTGCTATCTGCCGAGCATCGATGACTTGGTTATCGGTAAGGTTTTGAAAGTTGGTTTGAGCGAGTGGGTGGTTGACATAAATTCACCATACAAGGGGATTCTTTTCGTTTCTGGAGCGTCTGGACGTCCGTTTGATTCTCGCAGGGATGAGTTGAGGGACATACTTGATGTTGGCGACGTCATCATCGCTAAGGTCTTGGAGTTCGATCGCACTTTGGATCCAAGACTCACGATCAAGGATCGAGGACTCGGCAAGGCGGAGTCCGGCTATGTGGTCAAAATGACCCCTACGAAGATTCCAAGGCTCATCGGGAAGAAGGGGTCGATGATTGAGCTGGTTAAGAATAGGACAGGCTGTCAGATTACTGTTGGTCAAAATGGTTATATTCTGGTAATAGGCAAGAAGGTCGAAGACGAGGTATTGGCGGTTGAGGTGATCCGCATGATTGAGAGGGACGCTCATACATCAGGGCTTACGAACAGGGTTGGCGAGTTTATAGGGAAGAGAAAGTAAGGAGGATTTGTCGATGGTGGGCAAGGTTCGTAAAAAATTGGTCGGTAAGGGTGGGGGTCGGGTTGATGGTAGGAAACCTAATGACCTTCGCCCAATCAAGATTGAGATTGGTCTCCTTCAGAGGGCGGACGGGTCGGCCTACATAGAACAGGGTAAGAACAAGATTCTTGCCGCGGTCTACGGCCCTAGGGAGGTTTATCCTAGGCACGCCTCCTTACATAATAAAGCCTTGATAAGGTGTTACTATCGCATGGCTTCCTTCTCTACAGAGGAGAGGAAGAGTCCTGCGCCTTCGAGGCGTGAGGTGGAGATTTCGCAGGTCATAAAGGA
>CAZKBR010000061.1:0-3003 GCA_964551465.1 uncultured Candidatus Bathyarchaeia archaeon | reverse complement strand
CCTGTCGGGGCGGAACTTCCGGTTATTTTCTATTAGGTAACTACCCCTTGAAGGCAAGTAACATTCTAGGGAAGAAATGTTGCTTGCCTTTCCCAGTCAATCGGTTCTCCGCTAGGCATTACATTTGATGGGACGTTTCCAAAGTCCCCATCCCAATGGTGTAGGATTTCTGCGCCGACCTTGACCGCACTTGCCACGTGAATTGCATCATTTGGTTTCAAGTTATAGTTCCAAGCTATCTCTCTTGCTCGCTGTGCTACCCAGTTATCAACGTCTATCTTCTTGATATACTCATGCTTGAAGAAATCCGCCTGTATCTTATCATCCTCCCCCCTCGTTAGACCTGGATAGTTCCTCTTCCTATGAACTTCAGCTATTGTAAGCCTAGAAATGAATATCGTTACCTTGCCGTCACTTGCGTCCTCCAAAATCATCTTGGGAACCCTGCACCGGTCAACACCCTTTACAGTTTCACCCTTTATGAGGGCAATCCACACTGAAGAATCCCAATATATCTTTTGAGGATTAGCCACTTCTTATACTCCGGATATACTCCTCGGTACTCATATCCCCAGTGTAATTAGGGTCAGAGCCTATGAATTTCTCTACGGTGGGCAGTTCTTCTTCTCTAGGAATAACTTCCAGTTCCTCTACCGTAACACTTTTGGGCTCATCCTTTGCATTATAAGAGACCAGGCCAGAGGCCACTACTCTACGCCCTAAGGCACTTTTTACCTTTTCTATGTCCTCCGCCCGAAGGTTACACCGCACCGCATGTAGACTTATACTGTGGTAAACATTGAAACGAGCTGGTTTATGTATGGAAATCATCTCAAGTGTGCCCTCAACAGAGCCAAAGGATTCGTAGCTAGAGCCCATAAGTTGCTTGGTGGTTGTTGCAATTGCTGCATCAAGCTGTGTGGATTTATTACTGGTAACGTCAAGAACCTCTAGTGTATCCGCACCATCCCGACCCAAAACCCCAGCCACCTTCCCTACCAGCCTAAGGCAGTTATCAGAGAAATATGGCGGAGTTATACCCTCCCTACGAATAATCTCTATTCCATCAGCGTATGCCCCAGCTACCTTTGTCCCATGGTCTACTTCGGGGTCTCTTGCCACAGATTTGATTTCTATGCCAACGCTGCCAGGGTATATATTCTTGATTACCCAATCCAAGCTGCCTTGTGGTTGTCCAGAGATTGCAGTATCTAGGTCTTTCAAAATTTCAAAGGAACTATCGATTACAGTCAGAAAAGATTCCAGGGATATTGTCCCTGGCTTCCCCTTTACCGTCAGAACCAAATTTGCCATTTCTTTCATCCTCCCGATACATCTCAGGAGCAATTGACAATAAGTCCCCCGTTCATTTCAGGAATCAAGCGAAGCGAAGATTACGAACCGAAATCTTTTCACGATATCGCCATTTTTACATAAATATGCTTATTGTTTCAACAAAGCGTGTCAATTGGCTTTTTAGCGAATAACATTGCAACGAAATTCAGCAGCCATTCTAATCACGGGCGGCAATTCTGTACCTAGGCCGCAGAATATACGCTCCGCCCCTCGCCGTAGTATGAATCAAAGATGTGCTGATAAACCAAATTACACTTCTCTCTATATGTATCTTGAGAGTAGCTTGGAGGTAGACCGTCGAGGGCATACTCAATGGACAGCAGGACAGCCGCTCGCGACTGCTGGCGCTTTCGCCAGTCAAGGACAAGTTTTTCCTTCTTGAGCGTTCCAAGAAGCTCACGGGCAACTTTCTTCACCTGTTTTCTATCCTTGTTGGTCAGCTCTATGTGCGGTTTGGTTAGCAAGTCAAAGACAGCTAGTTCCTCTTCGGAAAGCTGCTCTGAGATGCTCCGCTTTTCCTCCCGATTCAATTCCTTCGCGAACTCCGTAAGTTGCCGGAAGAACTCATCCACATTCATGGAACCAGCATTGTATTCATCAATCATCTGCTGGAACCTTTCTAAGTAATCCATGCGGCTCTTATTCAAGCGCACCATCTTCGCCAACTTGCTGTTGATTAGGCCCCGTAGTCTCTCCACCTCGATACGCTTGCGGCTCTTCTCGAACTTCTGCTTCAGAGCCTCGAAGTCAATCTTGCTCAAATTCACGGCCTTGTACTTACCCCGTCTATCCCGGATAGCGTATTCTTCGGCAGCGATGGACTCGTCCAGCAGCCCTTCCACCTCCACCATGACCGCACTTATATCGGCCTGGGGGGTTAGAGAACGGATCTTCTCCGCGATGACGCCTAACAGCCTGCATATCGGCGAAAATTCGTTGGCTTGTCGGTCTGGCAGTATTGCCCTATACAGCTTGTTCACATTGCCGGCCAGCAATAAGTATCTCCGCTTTGATTCATCATTGATGATGATGGCCTCAACCGCATCGTTCAGCAGTTTAACGCGCTGGAAGCCCTCAGCTCTTTGCACCTTGTCAAGATCAATGCCTCGCTCAACACAAAACCCCGTCGTATCATTAATGGCCTTCTTCAATTCTTCCACCAGGGCCGCCTTGTTTTGCACCGGCATGTCGCCCTCTCTGGTGCCACCCCCAGACCCTGAGCCATAGATCGCCAGCGCCCTTTGCAGACTACGGAAGACGCCGAAGTAATCCACAATTAGCCCGTTCACTTTATCCCCGAATACCCTGTTCGCCCGGGCTATAGTTTGCATCAACGTGTGGTTCTTCATCGGCTTATCAAGGTAAATCGTCGAGCAGCACGGCACATCGAAGCCTGTCATCCACATTGCGCATACGAAAGCGACACGGAGTGGATTATTTGGGTCCTTGAACTTTTCATCAAGGTCCTCTTTGACCATTCGTTTGCGGTGTGGCCTAATATCCAATCCCTTCTTTTTCATTTCCTCAATCTCGTTCTGAGACTGTGACACTACCACAGCCATATCGGTCTCTTTCATGTATCTTATTTTATCCCGCAAAGTATCGCTTTCCTCCACGGAGCTGACCGCCAGCTTATCCTCTAAATCC
>CAZKBR010000060.1:0-3031 GCA_964551465.1 uncultured Candidatus Bathyarchaeia archaeon | reverse complement strand
TTGACGAAGGAAGGCACGGTGAGGCGCCTCAAAAAGGATCTAGAGTACGCTTATGTCCTAACAAAAGTCGAAGGAACAACCTACGCACCATAATAGGTGCGACGGGTCGCATGGAGCCCTGCAAGACTCCATGCGATAAGCCGTAATGGGGGTGATTTACGTCTGATGATAACCCGTCACACAAGTATAGAGGTTACGTCTTCTCCTATAAGAATTTTACCCCTTACCATCTCCAGAAGAGGAGCCAAAAGTCCATTTTTCAAGCACACCGTTCTCGGGAGGGAGTTTCATGGAAATAGCTGATCTCAGCTACACATCTCCTAAGGATTTCATGACGCTAGGGTGTGGATCACTAAAAAACATAGTTGACCAAAGCTTTCGACCGAGACACGTAAACCTACTCGAGTTGGAAATTGAGGACTTAGACTACGATCGCGAGATCAAAGCCAACATCGCCGATAACAAGCGTTTGGAAACGGTTGGACTTCACCCAATCGTGGACGATAGTCCAGTCTTCGGCATCGACACTTCAAGTATCGAGTTAGGAGAAACTAAGGACGGAATCCTTTGCGCCGTGCGCGGCAGCATAGTCTGGAGATACGACAATGGGCATCAATACACACGTTACGGCCCCTTTATCTTCCATATTACGGAGAGCAACAAGCGGGTCTTGTACAACAAGCTTCGCCAAGCCTACTTTGGATCCAGAGATGAGGTTTCAGCCCCAAGCTTATGGTGGATGGCTGGCCGAATTCGCAATGTTCTGGAACGTTGGCTTCAGAAGCTAATCTGCCACTCGTGCAGAGACTCGCTTCTCCTTTGGGATGGTTCGCTGACGGCTTGGACATTCGACAGCCCAGTGTCAGTCATGAGCGAAATGTTACATGTTGCTAGGAACAGAGGAAACATCACGCTCGCCTTTTCGAAGAAGACCAAGCTTTACGTGGCTGACCGTAGAATAGCCGACTTGATAGATGACAGATCAGTACCTTGCTTGTTAAAAATAGATGATGCGATCCACCTCCAGTACGGCAGCAGTCTCTGCTTCTTTGGTAGGGTCTACGCGGCGAAGCTTGCCCCAGGCTGCTTCTCCTTTCGACTAGATATTGACAGGGAGGTTCCAGAGGAGGAGGGGATACACGCTGTAGAGAGGCTCATCGGAAATGACCTGGTTATTGAGAGCTATCCCGAAACGCTTAGATTGGCACACATCACGACGAGATTCTCTGCAAGTGAGGTGATAGGAATGCAACGTTACATAGCTGAAAATTACGGGGTAAGAATCGTTGGAAGACCAGACGTTCGTCAAGTCTTGTTCGGACCATACGCCGGCGCTTCAACTCAAAACTTGGAGGAGAAATGGACCTATGATGCATATCTATAAAATCGACGGGAACACGCTTCAGGTCGTCTGTTGTCCTCCAGAAGATGTCAGGAAGGGCGATTACCTCCTTGTTAACGACGCGGCAACTAAGAGGGGGTTAATCGCTCAAGTCGTCAACACTGGATACGCCAATATTCCTGGAATTCTAGAGGACATACTCCGCGAGCCTTCCACTGACCAAGTTATGGGAGAAGACTTAGATCCTCTTGAGATGAAGACGTATGTTAACATGATCAAAGACGCAAAAAGCTTCACCTGCAAAATCAGGAGTTGTGTCGTCAACGAGATGTTAGACGATGACATCTCATGGGTCCCATCCCGTTCCACCTCAAGAGTGGAGAAGTTATCTGATGAAAAATTGATCAAGATGGCTGGTGTGGGGAAATACCACTCGATAAGCGTCGGTATTACGAAAGGTGGAGCCGGGGTCTCAATAGACCTCGCATCCATCGATGGGAAGCTCAACATAATAACGGGCAAGAAGGAAACGGGAAAATCCCATCTCTCTAAGCTGTTGGTTTTAGGTTTGATTTCCAGACGAGGAATATGCGTCGTCTTTGACGTAAATGGGGAATACACTAACCTAGGCTACACAAGCGAGGGCAAAAAAGGTCCATTTTACGACAAGATTATTGTTCTCTCCCCAGGAGAGAACTTTAAAGTAACACTGAAGTACGCTGGGTTGAACGTCCTTCTGAGAACAATGATTTCAGTTCTCGATCTTCCGGCTACATCGGCTTGGGAATTCCGAAGAATCTGGGATTACCTGGAGAAAAGCAACATGCTGTCGCTCGGAAAGTTGGGAGGGGCCATACAAAGCGTGAAAAACAACTATGTCCAAGACGCCCTTCTTCGCAGATACGAAAGCCTAGTCAGCACGGGCTTTTTCACAGATTATGCCGAGGAAGCCAACACACTGGAGAATGTCTTGAAGAAGGTCAAGATGGGTGGAGCTTTAATATTCAACCTCCAAAATCTACCTCCTACCTTCCGCCGAATAATTGTTGAATTTCTGCTCAACAAGTTCTCTCAGCTGCTAGGAAGGTGGGTGGTCAGAGCTGTTTTCCTCTTCGCCGAAGAGGCTCATCTCTATCTCAGGGAAACTTACTGGGATGACGTGATTACGAGGATGCGACATCTAGGGGTTTTCACTACTTTTGTGACAAACCAACCCGATAGCATTCCCGAGGGCGTCTACAGACAGGCGGACAACATATTTCTCTTCAACTTCACCAACGAAAATGATTTAGACATAGTTTCACGGGCCACAAGGGTTGATGTTGAAACAGTGAGAGTTATAGCCCGCGAGCTGCCACCACATCACTGCCTTATGCTCGGAAAGGCGGTGGAGAACTTCCCATTGATCGTTAAAGTTAACCCACTCAATGCAAAGACCATGGGCGAAACCCGTATGTTCTTTGCAAACCTGTAAGGCTTCTCCTCAGCTAAAATTGCAAAAAAGCGCGAGTTTTGGGCTTCAAAAGCATAGGCTTGAAGCCGGGGACCGGATTTGAACCGGTGTTCAGCCGGTCTGCAGCCGGCCGCCTAACCGCTCAGCCACCCCGGCAACAACACAGAAGAATAACGCTCAAACACTAATTTATTTATTTGGTGGGGCTGCGGAGATTTGAACTCCGGTCACGTGGG
>CAZKBR010000059.1:0-3059 GCA_964551465.1 uncultured Candidatus Bathyarchaeia archaeon | reverse complement strand
TGAAGACGATGCTGGACCCCTCAATCAAACAGGCGGTTAGATCTTCCTGCACCTTTATGAGTTGAAGCACTTTCCTCGCGGCTCGGGGCTCGGTTAAGAAATCGATGCTTATGAGGTACTCTTTCTCGTCTAGAGGTGAAACGACTCTTTTCTCAAAGCGGAAGGGATTAGATGTCTCCTCATAGTCGAGCCTTTCCACCACTTTTCTTATACTTTCATACTTTATCATCACTGAAGGCCTGAGTACAAGGTCTATGTCTCTTGAACCGCAGTGGTCGAAGTGGCCTTTGGTGAGGAAGTATGGCGCCCATCCTCCAGCAAGAACAAAGTCGTCTCTATAGGCGTGGAGGGCGGAGCAAAGCTCGATAAGCGCGGATTTGGACGCTTCTGTTTGGCTCCGGTCATACATGGTCATTGACCACCAATCATGGCTTTCCCCCATTTTTCAACTATACCTTCATACAGGTGTTCAGCCGCTTCTAACCCTCTGGCCGGATAGTTGTAGAGGTCTACGAACAGCTGCACATCAGAAACCACGCTGACTCTGCCTACTCGGTTAGAAATTCGAATATTGGCTGTTTGCTGGCCGTAAAAGACCCCTTCATCGTATGGGACGACGAATTTGACGTTGCCTCCCTTTGGGATTGGCTGAAGACTGAGAGTTTTGGCCAGCTTTGCTGCTTCGTCCTCTTTCTTAATGTAAATGTGTACGTCAACGGGCCTTACGTGGGGAGCAATTAGAGATGCGCCGGCCAGAGCTGTTAACGCGTAGTTTGAGTTGCTAATGTTGGATAGTTGTTGGATGAACCGATCGACTTCGCGTTCAAAAGTGTAGTGCTCAAGAAAGGCGTTTACCCTATCGTATTGGTGATAGGCCGCCCATCGTCTGAGCAGGACTGTTGGATTGACTGTTCTTATCCTGTAGTGATCAGTGCGTGCCACATAACCGAGATCGATGAGCGTGGATACAACGGCATGAGCATATCCCGGAGAAATCCCTACCTCTTCAGCCAATCCCCTAATCGTCCAACCGCGCCGCGGATCTACGAGGAGTGCTCTCAATACCCGTGTGGCTTTTGGCTCAAAGATGTTGCGTACCAGTCGCATATCCTGTTAAGCGTTCGCTACACTATATAAATGTTCGCTAATAGCGAACACTCCCGTAGCCCACCTAAGTCCACTCGTAAATACTCTAGGAAACACTCATCTGGAAGATGGGCGATAAACAACATCAACAAGTAAAAATCGCGTATGCAAGACTTTTTGAAGCTTATCAGATAGTAGGATAATTTATCAAAAATCAGTCTTTTTCTTTGCTGGTTCGTATTTATGAAGCCAATAACTCCTCTTTCCTCCAACTTGGATAGGTTTCCATTCTCCAGGAACCTTTTTGGTATGCCGCCCATCCTCATCTATGATCAGAAAATGTGCATGCTTACCTTTTCTGGCGTATTCTTCAACTTTTTCCAACCCACCCTCCACGCTTCCCAGCCTTCGATTCTGTTATAAAATCGTTAGAAAGATAGAAAACCAATTAGAAATTAGGAAAAAAGGGGTTTGCAGGAGGTGTTGCCATCAACATTGTAGTCCACGCTAGACTGTGGGTTGCGCGAAAAGTTTAAATATTATTGGTGGAAAATTCTACCATATGGTAGAAAAAATTACCGATTACGAGTTTGCCATTTTGCAGTTGTATAGAAACAAATACGATGCAAGCTTCCACATCAGGGCTATTGCTAAACTACTCGGCACAAGCCATGTGACACTGTTGCCTTATCTAAGAAGACTGGAAAAGAACAAGATACTGATTTCAAGAAAAGTTGGAAAGAACAAAGAGTATATGCTCAATCCAGACAACATCCTAACAAAAGAATACCTCACAATTGCTGAGGAACTCGAAACGATAAGATACCTCGATAAGAATTTCCTGATCAAGAAAATCTCTGAAAAAATACTCAGCTTGGACCTGATGGGCGCAATCGTCCTCTTTGGCAGTTACGCGAAGAATTATGCCACTGATGTCAGTGACATAGACTTGCTTTGTCTGGGCAAACCCTCCGAAATCACCGTAGAAGAGATCAAGAAAATCGGAAAAACCTACGGAAAGAAAATCAGTGTCAAAACTGCCAGTCCTGAGGACTTTAAGGATGGCCTGAGGTCCGGAGACGCCTTAGTAAGCGAGATAGTAAATGACCATATAATTCTTCAAAATTCGGAGTTGTTTGTTCGTCTGCTATGGAGACACTATGTTGGAAGATAGAAACATAGTTTGGTGTTTGAAACAGAAAAGAGGAATAAGATTAGTTCGTCCAAGTGGAAACTTGGTGAAAGAATACATCAGGAAAGCCACGGGCTCCCTGAACACCATGAACGCGGCTCTTCAGATTAAGGAGACCGAGTGGACGCTGACAACAGCATATTATGCAAGGTACTTTGCCCTGTATGCATTGCTAATGAAGCTAGGTGTCAAATCAGAGATACATGATTGTAGCATTGCCGTCGCAAGACTGCTAGCAAGACACGAAATTATAACAGAAAAACTGGTTGAAGATATTTCGCAGGCCAAAGAAACAAGAGTGGATGTTCAGTATTATGTGGCTAAAGATTTTGAACAAGAAAAGATCAGAAGAGATGTTGAATCTGCACGCAAGTTTGTTCTTGAAATTGAAAAGGTGATAGAAAATATAACAACAGAACAAATCAAACTCATCAGAAGCAGAATAGAAAGCTTGAGGCCTTGATGAACCAAACGTGCGTGTACTAGAATAGCTGACAGGTCATCTTTCCAATAGTAAAAAGAGAGGAGATGTTGCGGAAGATATCGAAATGGTTTCAAGCAACTCACCGATGATGGTTTGGGCTTATTTTGTTTGAAAAATTGCCGAGACAATAAACTAATCCAAGACTTGTCTACAGACCGAAACTTTTGTAAGCCACGAATACAAGTGTCTAATTCTTACTCGTGAGGTGTAGTGCTTGAAGGTCGCTGTGGTTCTCTTCGATATGGACAGCACATTACTTGAGGTTGGTAGGTTCATAGACTTCGCGGGTATAAGGAA
>CAZKBR010000058.1:1313-3077 GCA_964551465.1 uncultured Candidatus Bathyarchaeia archaeon | reverse complement strand
CTGTCTTTTCTTCCAAAGCGTTCAGCAAACTGCGGAAACAAAGCGGAACTAATAGAGTCCGATATCGAGGATACAACCCAAGATGCGGTTATTGCGGCATTGTAAATACCTAAGTCTTTCAAACCTAAGTATAAAATTATTAAGAATTGATCTGCCCTTGCGGACAAGTAACTCAAGAACCCTGCCAGATAAATTGGGGAAGAGTATTTTATCATACGAGAAAAGGGAACAGAAGCTACTCCATCTCTGAAGGATGCGAGGAAATAAGTGCAGACAACTATTTTTGAAAAATCTCCCATTACCCAACCCAAAACCACCCCAAGCGGACCGAAACCGCAATGTAATAAAACTATCGCGATTGCGTATTTTATTCCATATCCAAGAGAATTGGCTATCGATACCTCTCTAAACTTCTGTAAACCAACTAACGCCCCTCCAAGAAATGGGGAGAACATTATGGCGAAGACATCAAGCGCCAAAACCCCCAACACATATTGATAGACTAGTGATCCGAATAGCAGTGAGGATATCAGCGAAGACGCTAAGAAACACAGAGACGAGGAAAAAATGCTGACGACCAACCCAGATATTATACCCTTCTTAATGACACCTCTGGCCAAATCGGCTTTACCACTCCCAATGAACTCAGGCACAAATTTTGTCAAGGCTGCTGGCAGCGAAAGACTAAAGAAAGTCGAAAAAATAGTTGTGATCAAAAATAACGAAGAGAGAACGCCGACTTCATATACGGTTAGAAATCTTGTAGCGAAGGCAAAGTATACGACGCCAAAAATGTTTCCCAAAAGTGTCTGCAAGTAAATATAGGTGGCTCCCCTGGCTACGCGAGCGGCTGGAGAAACGGGCTCAGACATCGATCATCACAGAGATAATTATAGTCCTAGGTAAAAGAGGGAAGATAATATAATAACAAATTTAACAGTTAACAATCTAATTATATTTTATAAAGGGGTTTCTTGTTGAAGAGAACTCAGGACTGGATGAGGCAAGCGAAGAAGGATCTCAGCCATGCTGAGAAGAGCCTGGCCGGCGAAGACTATGAGTGGAGCTGCTTTTCGGCTCAACAAGCAGCAGAAAAGGGAGTTAAAGCGTTCTTCCAACATATCGGCGCTGAGGCCATTGGCCACTCAGTCTCCATGCTGCTGAAGAAACTTCCAAAAGAATGTTCTCCGCCTGAAAAGCTCATTGACATAGCAAAGACACTCGACAGGCACTACATAGTCGCAAGATACCCAAACGTCCACCCTGAAGGAGCACCATTAGATTTCTATACAAAGAGAGACGCAGAGGAGGCCGTTGAGATTGCGAGGGAGATCATCAGATTCTGTGAGGATCAAGTACGCGCTTCCAGAGGAAAAGGTTGAAGAGATCGTCTCAACATACGTCGACAAGCTGAAGCTTGAGATAGACATCTTGCTGGCCGTACTCTTCGGCTCTTACGCTAAGGGCAGCTACTCGTTCGGAAGCGATATTGATGTACTGGTCGTCGCTGAACATCTTCCTGAAGACCTCTCCAAGCGCTTCTCACTCTTGGCAGATAATGAACTTGGTTGCGAAATCCAGCCATTCGGGTACACAAGGAAAGAGTTTGATAAAATGTTGGAAGAGCGGCACCCACTAGCACTAGAAGTTTTGAAGACCGGAAAAATTATCTACCTAAAGCCTGGCTACAAAGTCGGCAAAGACCAAAAACGCCCTAGATTTGAAGGAAAATGAAACCCAACATACTGTAGGCTTCCCCTCTCA
>CAZKBR010000058.1:0-1213 GCA_964551465.1 uncultured Candidatus Bathyarchaeia archaeon | reverse complement strand
ATCCGGTGCATTTTCAGCTTTTTGAATCCACAGTTTTTTACAGTGAAATAAAAGGAACATTTACATCATACCATTGCACGCAAGGATTCAAGACGAGGGGCAAGTTGACCCCTCATAAACAGAAATGTTTAAATTGAGCTCTTTTGTTTACCAGTAACTATAAAGTGAACTATTGTGAAGGCCGAAGGCCACCTGCTAAAAGCGAAGCGTGAAGAAAAGAGCACGGAGAAGCTGGATCCAGAAGAGGACGCCGAGCTGATCATAGAGGGCATATACGGGGCCACACACCACTACATTGCATACTTCCTTCAAAAGAAGCACAGCGAACACTCAGATAAGCACGACAAGGATTTCCTACACCCTCAGAAAATATGGGCATAGGGACATATTGTCAAAATTTCAAACTCTTGAGAGCATGAGAACCGGAGACTTTTATGGAGCAAGGACCAATGGCGAAAGGGTTGACGAGGCTAGGAAGTTGCTCCTTGAAATAAAGGCTAGTGTAGGGGTATAAAAAATGATACAAGAACCCATACTATCACTAATCTCCGAGATCCTATCCAAGCTAATGAGAATACCAAAGCTAACAACGGCCATCCTCTACGGTTCAGCCATACGAGGGGAACTCACAGAAACATCAGATGTAGACTTGATGCTGGTCTTCGATGTGCCCCACAATCCAGAAACGGGAGGGGAACTAGAGACTGCCCACAGAATACTTAGCGAAATAAAGACAGAGAGAAGGCTTCAGGTCGTCGCAACAAACATAAAACAAGCACTAGACTCGGACTTTCTAGACAATATAAGCCGAGAAGGCCTAATAATCTACGGAAAGCCTATAATCCTAACCACCGAAAACCTACAACTAAAGCCCTACGTCATCTACACATACTCTGTGAAAGGCCTCCCACAAACAAAAAAGTCCATACTGCAAAGGGCCTTAAAGGGCTACAAAGTCGTGAGGAAACTCAGGGGAAAGGTATACAAGAGCGAAAAGAATGGGCTACTCAAAACGCTTCAAGCCAAAAAAATTGGAAAAGGCGTGATAATGGTGCCTCAGCAGAACTCGAGGGCACTAGAAAAGCTGTTCACCCAACACAACATAAAACACATAAAAATCAAAGCTTGGTGCTAACCACCAGAATCCCTTCTGTATATCAGCAAACAACAAACCCCAAATCAAAGGTTTCTGTTTACTAGCATAAGCGCGCGT
>CAZKBR010000057.1:0-3099 GCA_964551465.1 uncultured Candidatus Bathyarchaeia archaeon | reverse complement strand
GAAAAAAAGGCGTGATGTTCGGGTTTGATGTGGAAAGTGTTATCCTATGGAAGTCTGATTAGTTTGAAAAATCAAAAACGTCACGGCACTCATAAGCCATCTGAAAGGCCCGAAGTCATCCGATGACCCACGAATGCCCATCCAATATTCTGTCTATTTGATAACTTCTCAACTAGAAATCTTTCTATTCAGAAACAGCTCTAACATTCACTGCTCTTGGACCCTTCGGAGATTTCTGTATTTCAAACTCTACTTTTTCTCCTTCCGTCAAACTGCTCTTGCCCTGTATTTCCGAATTGTGGACAAAGACCTCTGTTCCATCGTCGCATTTGATGAATCCGTAGCCTCTTAAGCCAAGCCACCTTTTTACTACACCTGTTGTCAAGTTTTTCACCTCTCTTGCATGTGTGTGCTGTTAGAGTTGCCTGTACTACCTAATATAGCTTTGCATACAGGCATGTGAGAATTGCAGATATTTCAAAAAAATGCGGTTTCTCAGAGACCTGTAGTGAGAGTCTGCCTTCAATCTTCAACCGTTGCAACAGAGACTATTTCTCTTTTTTCGCGGGCTTCTTTTCTGCAGCTCCGGATTGCTTCAGTGTGATCTCAATAGTTGATACTCCCCTTGTTTCACCGCCTTCTCGTGCTAGATTTTCGGTTCCGATGGTGATGTTGCTGACTTCCAGTCCCTTAACGAATCTTCGTCTAGAGATTTCAGCCACGTCAACAGCAGTTGATATTGCCCTTCCCCTGGCCTTCAAAATGATTTCGTCCGACTTTGTGGCGGAGAAGCCTGTCAACACCGCCAACACATAGCTCATCGGAGGCTTTCTCCCAATGAAGACAACATTCTGTTTTTCAGCCAAATCGTGTGCTCACTCCTTTTAGGTGTCGGTCATATAATGTAGAACGTGCTTATAAGGTTAATGGGCATGTTCCAGCCAAGCATATGAAATATATCTTGCGCGCAAGAATTTTATAACTACGAAAAATTTGAACGTCAAGCAAGCACGTTCTAGGAGTTCATAGGCATGAATGGAATCTTCGGAAGATTGATGCAACATCTTGAAACGGCCAAGACCATTATGATTAGGCCGTACACTTTTTTCCAGAAAGGAAGCAACAAAGATGGGGCAGGAAGTGTTTTCCAATACTATGTTGTGCTTAGCCTTCTTCTAGCGATATTGACACCGATCATTAACATTCTTGGTTTTCCATCGGACGTAATACACGCCTCTACCAATGCCCAGATGGCAGCATACAAGTACGCACCCATGATTGAACAGCTTTTAGGAGTATCTAAACATCTTTGGACTGGAGTGCTCACCATGATCTTCATGACCCTTAATTTGCCAGAATTCGTCCTGTTTTATCATGTTTTCGCCAAGCTTCTGGGCGGAAAAGGGGATTGGCTGGCAAGCCTTAAGTTAACGGTTTATCCTGCCACACCTGCGATGCTGCTTGGTTGGGTTCCCTATTCAGATTTCATCTTTGGACTATGGGTTGGGTTTCTCATTGTCCCTAGCCTCTACTACTATCATAAAATATCGTGGGGAAAGTCAATAGCTTTTACGACTTTTTTACTAGGCCTTCAAATCCTATATGTCGTATTGTCTGGTGGCGGGTGGCTCATAGAACCATGAGGACTCCCTCAGAATCGGTCGATCACTGCTTTCCAAACAAAACGTTCCCGGCGACGCGTAACAAAACCTTCAAAAGAGATGGCTGTCTTGCCAGCGTTCTCAGGACTTCAGTTTGAAAGTCGATGTCACCCTTCTCCTCAATTGTTTTTTGCAGTCTACTTTCTATGATTGTTTTAAATATCTCATCTATTGTCTCATCTGGAAGATTGTTCAAGATCCTTCTCGCCAGAAGCATTATGGAAAACTCTCTTCCAAGCCTTCTCCTCCAAGATTCTTCATATTTCTTAAGGAAGTCAGCGGATGAGTCATCCTTCAAGGCAGCCTCAGCCGCAACCTCACCACCGATGATAGCGCACACCCCACCAGTGACAACTCCCCCACCAGTCGTCGGCTTCGTCTGTCCCGCGGCGTCACCAACGATAATCACTCCATCATAATAGGTTCTAGCGGAAGTCCCGCTGGTAATGACGAAACCAGCTCGTATGGCTGTTATTCGATGCTTGCCCAATCTGCGCTCAACAAATTTTTGGAGGGACTCGTACCCGTTCCTGTCTTTGCAAGCTAAACCCACCCTGGCTGAATCATCGCCCGTTGGAATCATCCATAGAAAGAACTTTGGAGCCACTTTGCTTCCCACAAAGATCTCGACGAGGTCCTTATCTGTCTTCACATCAGCTATCTCAAGCTGTACAGCTGGTAGAAAACCTCCCGGGCTTGGCCTTTCGAATTTTGTCCTCCTCAATAATCCGCAACTACTTCCCTCAGCATCAATTACAACCTTAGCCCTTATGGTTTCCTTGTTCTCTCCAATGACGCCAGAAACAACACCTTTTTCTACCAGAAACATCTCCGCTTTGAATCCAAGTCTCAGATCAGCTCCAGCGGTAACGGCTTGCCTTGCCAATACCTTGTCGAGCGACGCCCTGTCTACGACATAGGCCATCTTCTTCCTTCCTCTGACTTCGAAGGTTATGCCTGATGGAGAGTGAAAGATTGCTCCTGAAACCTCATTTTGGACAAACTCCCTACTCGGTTCAATTCCTATCTCCTTTAACCCTTGAACGCTTAGCAAGCCTGCGCAGTGGCATGGATTACCCACCCCCTCATCTTCCTCAAGGATAATAACATTCACTCCTCTTCTGGCGGCTTCCCTCCCCGCTATCAGCCCTGCAGGTCCGGCTCCAACGACCAAGACATCTGTTTCTTCAATGTTGACTTCTGACAAACTCCGCCAACCTCAACTCGACCGAAGCATAAATCTATGACTAACTCATCTGTAGGAGGCTCTGGGTTTAAAGCTTATTTTTTATTTTTGTGAGTTTTTCACATACGATCCCTCGATCGTTCACAAAACCCCAAATGTTAATGCAAGAAATACCAGCAAAATGTTGCTCACAAGCATTTAAAACTATGGACCTTTGGTCGTGCGCGCACAGACAAGGACAGAAGGCAATGC
>CAZKBR010000056.1:0-3142 GCA_964551465.1 uncultured Candidatus Bathyarchaeia archaeon | reverse complement strand
ACTTGTCTTCTAGCGCTAGATTCCCAACGCTGACTAATAACCTTAACTAGCACGTGAGGTGTTCCGCAGGCTCCTTTTGTTTTTGTTCGTAATCAGTCAGTCTTTCATGCGTGCATCGTCTCAACTTTTGGAGGCTTTTTACTCTCGTTCCCTTGAACAGACCCCCAACGATTTTCAACAAGTAAACAATCAACATAAGCATCAATAAGTTGAATGCCCTTTGAAGAACAATCGACTAGAAAAGCTTCAGGAATACTTTACTCCAGCATCAAAAAACCTAGAAACTACGTTATAGCCTTATCACCTTTTCTTCCCGGATCCTATAGGTCGCATCCTTACCTTTACCATAAGACTCGACTTGCGTTCTCTCCACCATGATCTTCAGGATGTACTTCAGCATCTCCCTGTTCCATTGTATTTCAAAATTGTCTAGCAGTCCATTCATGATCTCGCCTAGACCCCAGTTCTTCTCTTTGTCTGTCTTCAAAAGTCGAACGATGAGGGTGCTTGTGTCCTCGATCCAGTTCCATGGGTAGATGAACCAGGTCCAAACCTTCACTTCCTCTGCAAAATAATCTGGCTTGAACTTTGACTGAGGGATGTACTGCATCGTCGCCACCCGCGTTTTTCTCGGATTAGTCTTCTTCAAATACTCGGTTGAAACGATCAGGCTTTTTCCCGTGTCCGTGATGTCATCTATGATTAGGATGTCTTTGCCAGTGAAATCTGCGATTAGAGGATACTTGATGGTTGCCTCGTCCTTGGTCTTGCCAGTCTCTATCCAGTGTTCAACCTTTAATGTGACGAGATCCGTGATTCCGAGAAAATCGCACATCAATCTAGCCGGGATGAGACCGCCACGGGCTACAGCGACGATGGTCGTTGGCCTATAGCCGGACGCCTTTACTTGTTCGGCCACTTGCTTCGCCATGTCATGGACTTCTTCGAAGGTCACAATCTTACACTTCATCTTGGCGCTTGACATCCAGCATCATCCAAGGGTCTCTTAGCAAGGTCGGATATATCTTCTTTTGCATGAATTATGTGAATGCCAAGGGAGTTTCAAAAACACCTCGGCAAACGAAGCAGTTTGTCAACAAAATGTAGAATAACGTAACGGTTATCTTGTCTTGAGACAGAATTCACACTACTTTTTTCTGCGTCTTGATTCTTGAAGTAGGGGAACTTAGTAGTCTGTTCGAGAACATGAGAGTTATCGCTGATCATCACTATAGTGGAGATATCACCCGCAAATCTTCACTTCCCCTTTTTCTTTTTATGTCATTGGACTTCAACTAAATTGTCGAGAAATATTTGTCTCCGGATTACTGGATCCCAATGGTTTATCCATGGCTTGCTGATCGAAAACATAGAGCAGAAATTAGAAAAAGAGAGGGAGTTATTGTATTCTTCTGCCACACTTGGGACAGAAGGTTGTTCCGGGTGTTATTGGTGTTGCGCAGCTTGGGCAGTATGTTGTTGGCTGTACAGCTGGCTGTGGCTGAAGTGGTGGTGCATACGCTGGTGCTGGAGGAGGCTTTGGTTTTCTTGCCGCTATTACCACAACTCCAATTATGGCAACTGCTACAACGGCTATTAGAGCGTAGAACAGCAGAGGATCCATACCGAACAGCAGGGACTTAACTAGGAACGAAGACGTAGCAGTTGTGTACTCGAAGCCTACGTTATCCCTCGCCAAAATCTTGAACTGTATGGTGGTTCCCTCGGCCTGCTTGGGAATAGTGGCAGAGTAGACTCCGGTGCCCGTCATAGGAACGCTAATCCAACTGGCGCCACTATTGATCGAATACATCAAGATAGCGTCCTTGACGCCTGAAGTGGCGTCGGCAACGGTAGCAGTCACGGTAATAGCATCGTTAGGGCCGGGCTGAGTGGGATCATAATTGACGTTACTGACGGTTGGAGTGTCACCATCAAACTTCAAAGCCAGCCAGCTGGTAACAATCCCCTCGCTTGCGCCTGCAGGATAAGTCAGGTCAGTGCTTCCGCTACGTAAGCGTACAAGAATGCCTATGGTGTCGTTTTTTGAGATGGTCAGGTCGCTCATATCGCCTGCAAGCCCTTCCACGCCAACGTATGGGATCTTATACTCGGCTTCCCACCTGGTCGCATGGTATGCGATCGCTGCTTCGAAATTTATTTCTGAAGGGCTTGAAGATAGGTAGAATGTTCCAAGATGGTAGTATCCGTCTCTCAACGAGCCGTCTCCAAGGATCACCTTGTCATCTTCTTGCCCCTCAGTTAGGACACCGTCTCCTGAGCCTCCGCCATTTGTTCCAGTTGCACCTTCGTCGAAAAAGATGGAGATCCGATCTGTGGTTACCATGGTGCTGTCTTGCACGCGGACACCCACGTAGAAGTTGTCTTGGCCATGCATGAAGTATACGTCGAATATGCCACCATCGCCGACGCCTGTGTATAGTTTAGCGCCGCTCCACTCGACTGTGCCAATAGTGCCGTCCAAAACAGGAGTAGAAGTAGAGTACTTTGAATATATTGTTCCCGAATATGCTCCATGAATATGAGGCAGAACCATTGATGATTGCAACACTAAGCTTAGAAAAACAGCCGTCACCAGAAAAACAGTGTAAACCCTAGGCGTTTTCATTTTTTACCCCAATCATAGGAATGGTCGATGAAGTATTAAAAGCTGAAGGGCAACGGGGCTACCTAAGTTCCAACTGAACAAATTTAGATACTTTCGGTATCCAGTATGAAATAAACACATAGTTGCACAGCAGGAACTTGCACAGGTGTGACGACATCAGGATGAAAGGCATAGAATTCCTACGAGGCATACACCTATCATCAAACATCTCCATAAAGCCAAAGACCAAATCAAACAAACTGGAAATGCTGAAAAGCATAATAAGAGCCTATGGCATGGACCCTGAAAAGGTCCTAGTGAAAGAAGCTTTCACGGAGCCACACCGGTTCATCCACCACAACGACGCTCTCGAAGACCATATCCAAATCCTGAACAACACGCTCAGAGAAATACTGACGAAGGAACCAGCAACAATTCAAACCTCCCCAGAAACGGTATAAACTCTGTCCTAAGACAGCATAACGTAACGGTTAAATAATTTTAACGCGAATTCTTTGCCAGTAAAGGAGCTTA
>CAZKBR010000055.1:0-3178 GCA_964551465.1 uncultured Candidatus Bathyarchaeia archaeon | reverse complement strand
ATTTTACACTAGTTATTTTCGAGCGATTTGCTGAAGAGCCGCAGCCTTAGTGAAGCCCATGACACTCAAATTTATTGCTGATGAGAATGTTCCCCTTCAGGTTGTAGAGCATCTTCGAGAAGCTGATTATGAGGTTGTTACCCTTGGCGAGGTCGCCCACCCGGGTATGAGGAATAATGAACTAGCCAAACTATCCATTCAACTCGAGGCGTTCATTATAACTCGTGATGCCGACTTCACACATTTGAGGCGATCTTTAGCTGAGAAGCTTAAAGTAGTTTATATAAGGTTAGGCGGAGACCCGAACAGCATAGCTCAACGCGTCTTAGACAACATTGAAAAATGCATCAATATTCTCCAGAAGCACAATGTAGCCGTGTTGAATAAAGATGGTTGCCACATACTTTGAAGCGGGAAAATTTCCGCCCTTTGGAATATCGCCTAGTTTCTTAATTGTGAATTGGCTATAGCCTCTTCGTAGACCGATATGTACTGGTCAGCTACCTTTCTAATATCGTATTCTCTTGCTTTTTGAAGCCCCTTTCTCCGTAGGCTCTTTCGGAGGGTTTCGTCTTCGACGAGTTCTGTGATTGCATTTTTTATGGACTTTGCGTCTCTCTTCTCTAGGAAGTGTATTGCTCCTTCTCCGAAGCTTCTGAGTGGCGGTATGTCTGTTGCTATGACTGGGCATCCTGAGGCAAATGCCTCTAGAATTGAGTATGGCATTCCTTCCTGCAGTGTTGGTAGCACGAGGCAATAGGCTGATTTCATGTAAGAGATTACTTTTCTCCAAGGAGACCTTTCGTGAACGCCAAGCATCTTGTACGGGTAGCTGGTTTCCTTTGCTGCCTCTTCAAACAGCTCATAGCCTTTGATCCTGTCCTTCCTTCCGACGAATAGTACGAATCGTTCATCTGAAGGGGGGATTTCTTTGATTTTCTCTAGGTCTAATCCATTGGGGATGTATTTCCATCCGCGCAGTTTGCTCCAGTAGGGTGAGACGCATGTGATGGCTTTGAATTTTTCTCTTTCGCGGCTGAACCACCTGTCGAAGAGGTTTGACATCAGTGAGCCATATGAGAGTTGGAACTCGGTGAGGAAGTCTCCGTGAATGGTCAGGACGTTGTTGGAGTGTTTTTCGACGGCTTCTGAGAATTTTGGACTGTGAACGTGAATGATGTCGTAGTTCCTTTTTTCTCTGAGCTTTGCGAGCACCGTGAAGGATATGGATTTGAGCTTCGGAATGTTTAGGCGTCCCACGGTTTTGTCGGTGAATAGGTCGATTTTTAAGCCTCTTGTCAGTAGCTCCTCGGAGAGGAGCTTCACTGCTCTTCCGGATCCACTGACTCCGCCGTATGATGCGTTAACCATCAGTATCCTCATTGTTTAAGACCGAATGAAATTTTTCAAAGATAAGCTTTTTCAGGTCATTTTTTAGGGCGCCTTCTTAGTTACGACTACTGTGCGGCTACTTAGCTTACGTTAGGGTTGTTGCCTTTGCTGTTAACATTTTCTTCAGTAGCCTTTTTCTAAAATTTTTGATATTCTCAGGATTTCTACCGCAAGTATTTTCCGTCGATGCTAGGTCTATTATTACATTTTCATTTATTCCTTTACTGAAGGCGCATTTTCCCTCTTTAAATTCCTCCAGAGGATCATAGGCTAAGGCGTTTTTCATAGATTTTTGGAATGAGAGGGATTTATTACTTCATCGCTTCACTCATCTTTTTTAACACTTCCTCGACTAAGGGCTTCAATGGTGGCAACTCCTCTTTTATTGTCTTCCATAATACTTCAAGGTTTACTCCAAAGTATTCATGGATGAGTTTATCCCTCATCCCAGCCATTGCCCTCCATGGGACTTCGGGATAAATCTCACTTGTCTCCTTGGGTAGACGCTTTGTTGCTTCTCCAATGACTTCAAAATTCCTTATCACAGCATCTACGGTTTTACTATCCTTAGAAAACTTCTCAAAACTGAGTCCCCTTGTATATCTTTCTATCTTTCTGAGAGCCTCTAGGATGTCATCGATGTAAACTCTATAATCCCTCCTCATACGTAAACTGCCTCTTTTAGTATGTTCTCTTTTATTCGAGGTTTCAAGTTTTCCTTCATAACCAAATCAACTTTAGCCCCTATCTCTTCGCTCAAAAACCCCTCAAGTTCGACAAACCTAAAAAATCCAATAGGCTCAGAGAACTCAACTAGCACATCTAAATCACTCTCTCCCTTCTCCTCTCCCCTTACATATGAGCCAAAAAGTCCAATACTTTTCACTTTGAATTTTCCTTTCAGTATCGGCTTGAGTCCTGCTAACTTCTTTTCTATTCCTTCAATTTTCTTCATATCTATCCTTATTTAGGAGGAGCAATCTCTTTAAAATGCTTTTTCAAATTATAACCCTTCTCTGCGTTCTGCAATCCCTTTCTTTCAGAGTGGAGGATAATATATACCCTCGTAGAATGGCGCCTCTCATAAAGTATGATGGCTTTTCCTCGAAGCAGGCTCAGAAAACAAATGTTTTTATTAAGGGTTGGTTCAATCGGTTGTTGACGCTTACATAGCCCCGCAAACGTTGTACGAATTCCTTTCGGTAGTCACAAACCCGAAGAAGGTTCAACATCGACTTTCGATTCGTTTCTATAAATGCTAATTTAATTATGCAAGTTAAATGTTAAGATATGAAAGTTTGTAGCGTCGTGGGAATACGTCCCCAGTACATAAAGATGAGCATCCTGATGCTGAAGATGCGTGGGGATCCAGATGTGGAGCAGGTGATAGTTAATACCGGTCAACACTACGACTATGAGATGGCTCGAGGGTTTTTCAAAGAGCTTGGGATACCTGATGCTGATTATAATTTGGGTGTGGGTTCTGGAAGTCATGCGGAGCAGACAGCGAAGATGCTTTTGGGAATAGAAGAGATATTGAGGAGAGAACAGCCAGATCTTAGTGTGGTTGTTGGCGATGGAAATCCTACATTGGCTGGAGCCCTCGCCTCCGCGAAGATCCAGATACCGGTTGCGCATGTGGAAGCTGGCTTGCGTTCGTATAACTGGAGGATGGCTGAGGAAGTTAATAGGGTCTTGGTGGACCATTGTTCGCATCTGCTCTTTGCGCCTACAGAGAACGCTGTCAAGAATCTGTTGAAGGAAGGGATAGAAAAGAATAGAGTGT
>CAZKBR010000054.1:0-3325 GCA_964551465.1 uncultured Candidatus Bathyarchaeia archaeon | reverse complement strand
ATCAGATTCTGCTCATCGAGAAGGCGGACAAGATAATAAAGGAGAACAACATCAGACTGATCGTCGTCGACTCACTGACAGCGGACTTCAGAAGCGAATACATAGGGAGAGAAACCCTTGCGGAGAGACAGCAGAAGCTGAACAAGCACATGCACAGACTCTTCAGGCTAGCTCAGGCTTTCAACTTGGTTGCTGTTGTGACAAACCAAGTTATGGCGAAGCCAGACGCATTCTTCGGAGACAAGGTTGAGGCTATAGGTGGACACATTGTGGCCCACACAAGCCACACGAGAGTATTCCTAAGAAGAGCCACGAGGATGAATGTGAGGATCGGACGACTGGTCTCAAGCCCATACCTGCCAGAGGGGGAAAGGATCTTCAAGATCACGGAGAACGGGATAGAAGACATAGTTGAAGAAGACTCTACATGATCACAAGCAGTGAACAAAATTGCAATCACAAACAGAAAAGAGAGAGCTAACAACCAACTTCTTCCAGCTTCTGGAACAAAGAAACCTCACCCAGGCAGAAGTGGTGCTCGAAAAAATGAGGCAAGAGGTGAAGAACACAGAGTGGCAGAGAGGATATGTCCGTGCGCTTAGGGGGATGCTGGTGGCCTCAAGGTCAGGAGACGACAAGCGTGCCTTCATCAACCGAATGAAGGATAGAGACCTAGCAGAAATCAAGAAGGACTTCGCGAGAAAGTCAAGAGAGCCCTTGCAGACGAGCTTCGACAGAGGGTTCTTCACTGCGTGGTTGGAGTACCTCGAGTTCTCGGAGAAGGCGGAGCCGACGTGGAGAAAGCCAGAAGAAACACCGGTGGGTAACTCAGGCTGAAGGAGAGAGTATGGTGTAGAGCATCAGCCAAGCTGTGATCCAGGTGAAAAAGTAGATGCCTATGCCTGTGGTGTAAATCTTCCTCATGTTTCTCACGGCATCGGACCTCGTCATGAAGAGTTGCCGAATTAGAATGCAAGACGCCAGGTACAGGATTATACCAGTGGCTATGCCACTAAAGTCTTTCAGGTTGAGAAGCACGCAGACGGCAGCAGCAACTATGGCCAGGCCAAACCTCGCCCAGTAGATCAGCTCCAAAGGTTTATTCCTTATCATCTCAGCTCAACTTGCCTTCTAATCGTACGCTCCACAATTTTTGTTCTACTTAATTGCGGCATTCCTTACATATAGGTGCGTATTGTATTTAATATCAACGCTTTATGTGTAATCTCGCGCAACATGCGGTAAACATCAAGACTGAAAAACCTAAGGAACGTTTGCTATATGATGAGTGGTTTTTGGCCCTCACTAGACTGAATTGCCAAAAATGTGTTTAGTTCACAACGCAGTCTAGAGAAGCAATCTTGTGTTTTCACCCAATCTCTATACGCATCTTTCTAGTCTTTTTTGGAAGTAGAACCTTCAGTACTCCTCTCTTAAACGTAGCATTCGCTTCCTCCGGCTTGACCTCGGCTGGCAACCTCAGCGTCTTACGAAACTCGTTAAAGTCGATTTCTCGTTGTACGGTTCCCCATCTCTCAAAGCGTATTGCTCTCCGCGTCTTAGCCCGAATCTCTAGGCTGTCTTGAAGTAGCGTGATATCTATGTCCTCCTTGGTGTCTACAAAGGGCAGATCCACCGTAACGACTATTGCGTCCGCCGACTCGCGAACGTCTACGAGCGGCTCAAGGCAGCACCGCTCAGCATCCCAAAGAGGCTTTGATAACAAGCTTGGCTCAAATACTTCGAAAATTCTATCCGCCCTTCTCTGCATCTCTTCAAATATCTCCTCAAGCCGTTCCCAAGACAAGTGTCTTCTTCTCTCCATTCTTTTTTTCTCCTCCACGCTAGGTGTACATCGCCGGAACCTCCAGCTCCTGTGCCTTACTCATTTGTTGCATCGTCCTGTCAGTTCTCCTCATCAGGTCTCGGGTCTTGACACGGATCTCCTCAGCGCTCTTCAAGAGCTCGTCAATATTCACATTTATGTTTAGGAGTTTGCCCAAAACCTCTATAACTGACGCGGCAGCTCCAGGGTCTGGATATTTATCGAATGACTGCGCCAAGATTGTTGCTGCTGGAAGGTTGTTCTTTTGACACTCTCTAAGGATAATGGGGTACGGCCCGACCATTATTCCCTCGTTAAGCCGTTCCAGTTTCGCCTTCTCTAGGATCCTTTTCGCTTCCTCATTCGTTTCGATAGTGTAACACTCCGGTTTTTCGATATCTAAGCGATTCGGTACGGCTATGCCTCCCAGCGCCAGAATCAGTTGTGGGTTCTTTCTCATCGACCATTTGACTATGCTTCTTGCAAACGGACGGACGATGGCCCCAGGTATGGGAATTTCAGATGTAATCAGCAGAAGGTTATTCTGACCATAAACGCGAATGGGCTCAAAAATCTTTCCACCATGGAGGACGACTATTGGAGGGATAAGATCCGACTCAATGTAGGCAATGTCCTGCATCTTTTGCGTGTTGAGCATGTGCATTGCCGCGATCATACCTACGAGGCCAACGTCTGGAAGCCCTATTAGAATTGTAGGCTTTTCCAGTCCTACGGCCGAAGTTTCGACGACCCTAATTCCTTCCATCCCGCTCATTCTGGTCACTGAAACATATTCTCGAAAACGAGGTATTTAAAACATTCTGAGCTTAGATCCTTGATCCGCGACCTCTCGGCCACCAAAAGGGCCAACAAAGGAGACACTAACCAAACGCTTTCAATATTGCCTACAATATCTGCTTTTTCACGATCGAAGTATAAAACGGACTGTGCACTTATGACCTCATTTTTGACCAACATGTGGTGGTGACAAAAAGTGAGGGATTATTATGCATGAAAAGCTCAACATAAAAGGGAGGTTTGATCTTAAATTTAGAATGTAGGAGGCGAATAAGATGCCGTTAGTTAATGAAAAAGATCTTCTTTTGCCTGCTTTGAAAGAGAGACGAGCAGTCGGTGCCTTTAATGCCAATAATATGGAGATGATTCAGGCTTTTATCTGGGCAGCTGAAGAAATGACAGAAGAGCTTGGAAAACCTGTAGATCTGATCGTCCAGTTGAGCCCAGGAGCAAGCGTATACGCTGGTTGGGCATTGGGTGCTGGAATGGTCAAAATTGCTGCCAATGAAACCGACATTCGCATCGCTTTGAACCTTGACCATGCAACCAAGCTAGAGGAGGTGCAAAAGGCTTTAGAACAGGGCTTCACAGCTGTTTTGCTCGACGGTTCTGGGTTGCCCCTCGAAGAAAACATAAAAATGACTCAACAAATAGTTGAAATGTGCCATTCAAAAGGTGTGCCTGTAGAAGCTGAGTTAGGGA
>CAZKBR010000053.1:0-3351 GCA_964551465.1 uncultured Candidatus Bathyarchaeia archaeon | reverse complement strand
GAAAAGAATCATTCTCTGAAGATTTCAGAAATTAAAAAAATATTTGGAGAGGGATTCCACATGATTGGGAGTGCCGTGTGCTCTAAAGTCTTCAGGTCCATGGTGACTTGATTATTCCGGAATCACCCCGCGTCTAACGCCCTGAAGCTTTCTCAGTATTAGCATGCGGAACGGCTCTGGTGTTCGTTCCATGACATACTCTAAGGCTTCCCTTTCAATCTCCTGCTTGTTCTCTTCCCAGAGCGCTTTCCTTTTGGCCCTAGCCTCCCTCGCTTCTCTGCTGAAATCCCACCGAGGATATGTCCCTACATTTTCCCTGACCAGGATTTCATAAAAGAATTCCTTCTTTTTTGCTTCATAGAGTTCTACCGATGTTTCTTCTATGATTTCCAAATTCAGGCCCAAGACTAAAAAAGCACATGGAATCTAATATGTCTTTTGTTCTTCGTGAAAATCTATGCACCACTGCACTATTGCCATAATCGTTTCAATAGCTTCTTGACATGAATGTCACGCTTCCGACGAGCCCTGGAGGCGTTATGTCTTCTCCGACCCATTGAATGTCTCCTATGAGTTCCCGCGTCTCTTCATGGTGAGTCTTTATAAAGTCCATCATCAGGTCTCTGACTCTAACGGCGTCCATCTCCAAGAACCTCTGATTCACCTCGTCCCACACCCCATCGATTATCGCCGAGACGACGCTCCCCCCTTACACTACGATCCAAATGGTGTGAGGGGTTATCACCTGTAGTAAGACCTCGCCCGTTCTATCGCCGTAGCCGGGGTGGGCGCACTCAAAACTGAGGCCGACGCCCTAGGTCCACTGGCTGTAGGTTGGCTCAGAGTTCTACACCCTTACCTATCTGCAATGCTAAATTCATCATCATATTATTCTATAGTTTAGAACACTTTGACTACGTCAAGCTGGTTACACACGAATTAATCGCGCATAGAGGAATGAAGCCATGCCGACGACCGCCATCACGGGCGTAACCAAGCTATATGTGAAGGCCGCTTGCGCACGTAGGTATTCCCATAGGGCTCCCACGATGGTGTTCGCTACTAAGAAGAATAAGCCAACCACGAAGTAGTATATTCCGTATGCTGTCGCTCTTGGATCACTCAACGGGGACATGCACCAACCCTTCCTCAGCATAGAAGAAAAAAAAAGTTTGGAAAGGGGCTCAAAACGAGCTTATTCCTCGAAAATACTTGTGGAACAAAGAGATTTGAAAGGCAAAAGCACGAGGACCCACAAGAAATATCCAACCCCTATCACTCTTCTAATAAACGATGTGGTACCAAAGACAATCAAAAAAGGAAAGATCGCGCGTTACCCACATAGATGGGAAACCAAGGTCATGATCAATTACAGGCGTATGAAATATGGACCTCATGGAAAAACTGAATCTGTCTATAAGTCCCAAACTTTGTGTTGCTGTACTTACTGGTGCTGGTATCTCTATTGAGAGCGGTATTCCAATCTTCAGGGGAAGAGGCTCTATGTGGGCGATTCCTGAGGCAAAGAGGCTTGCTGGAAGGGTCGGGTCCTGTTTTAACACGAAAGAAGCGTGGGAATTCTATGAGTGGAGGAGAAAACTCGTAAGCCGATGCAGGCCCAATGAAGCCCATCACACACTCGTTGAGATGGAAAAATACTTCGAAAGTTTCTGCTTGATAACGCAGAACGTTGACGGCCTTCATACAAAAGCTGGCAGCAAAAATGTTCTGGAGCTTCACGGAAACATGTGGAAGGGAAGATGTACAAGATGCGAAAGAATGGTTGACCTACCAGAGACGCCTCTTAAAAGCCTGCCACCGTACTGCGTATGTGGTAATGCCTTGCGCCCTCATGTTGTGCAGTTTGGAGAAGCAATAGATCCCAATATATTGAGTGCAGCTTTCGCTGCTAGTAAGCGCTCAGAGCTATTCTTAGTCATAGGAACCTCCGGCGTGGTCTCACCAGCATCCCAAATGCCATTAATCGCGCTTGAACACGGTGCTAAAATCGTCGAGATCAACCCCACTGCGACGGTTTTAACGCCTTACATGAGCCTATCAATCAGAGGAAAAGCTGCAGAAGTTCTACCACGCTTTTGGAAAGAACTTGTTGGCAGTACCAAATAATGTGCGCGCTAGACTTGCACGCGTGAGAAAAGATAGGTGCCGATGCTTACCATCAGAGCTGTGAAGCCAACCAACACCCCCAAGGAAATCATCCACCCAAACGGACCCAGTATGGTCGTCCCGGTTCCCAGCAAACACCACCGCAAGAGTTCAACCCCATAGAAAAGTGGATCTATCAGCATTGCAGCTTGAAGCAGCTGTGGGGCCACATCTATTGGAAAGAAAACTCCTGATAGCATGAAAATGGGCCACATAATGAATGTAGAGAGTAGTTGAAACGCGTGGAAGTCGTTCAAGGATGAACCTATGGCCACGCCAAGTCCAACAAATCCCGCTGTGATTAACATCATGACGCCTACGGAAGCGATTGCTCCGATGACAAATGTGACTGTTGTGGTGAAGGCACCCATCAAGCCGGCAACGATCATCAAGAGTATGCCTTGGATCGAAGCAGTAACTGCTCCACCCAAGATTTTTCCTAGTATTATGCTTGTGCGGCTCACAGGTGCAACCAGCATCTCTTTCAGGAAGCCAAACTGCCTGTCAAAAATGACGGATACGCCGGAGAACACCGAGCCGAAGAGTAGAGACATCCCTATCATTCCTGGACTCAGGTAGGAGAGGTATTTGACGCCGCCGAATCCTCCAATGAACCCTCCTAAACCTGAACCGAGGAGTGCTAGAAAGAAGAAACTCTGAGCGACAGATGCAATTATCCTCGCTTTAGCTCGCCAAAAACGTTTCAGCTCTCGCAAAAGAATTACATATGTTGCCTGTCCAGACAGTGGCTGTACCAATTCAGTTCCCTCCTATCAAAATGATGAATTCTAACCTAACTCCTTTGACCTCGGGCTTCCCGAATTATTCTATGTTGGCGCATAGTCTCCGCAAAGCTACCCCGCTCATCTCGGATGTTCCTCCCAGTCACTGAGAGGAAGACATCGTCCAGCGTGGGCTCATGTAGCTCCACCGACTCAAGGACCACCCCAGTCTTATCTATCAACTTCACAATCTCAGGTATTCGATGCCCACCATCGTCTACCAACAGATTCAGCCGTTTCGAGCCTTCATCATAACCATGGTGACCATTCTCACTAGCAAATCTCCGTGCTAGCATCTGCTGCACGTGTTTGGGCATCTTTCTTTCCCCAACAGCGTCACTAGGACTCATCTCGGGAACCATTCCTCCAGGACTCATCTCGGGCATCGTTCCGCTTATGCTTC
>CAZKBR010000052.1:0-3438 GCA_964551465.1 uncultured Candidatus Bathyarchaeia archaeon | reverse complement strand
CATTGATCTCGATAGATTCCAATCATTTACTATTGTCTATTAACCTTTAATATGGGTCAAATAAAGGTTTTCCACACGATTCTGTAAAGAATAAGAAAAAACGAATTTTCAACAAAATCAAGTCAATTTTCGACCCTTTTTTCAATCATAGGTCGAAATCTATCATTTCTCGATCGCGCGCGAGATAGTAAGATTTAAATAAAAATGGAATCTAGTAAGATTATGATGAAGATGACTGAAGGTAAGTTTAAAACCAAGGTTTCGGCTAAGGGACAGGTTGTCATCCCAAAGGAGCTAAGGGAAAAATACAGATACGGTATGGGAGATGAGTTAACATTAACCCCACTGGACGAAAACAAGATTTTGCTGGAGAAGACACCCAGGCTCTCTGAACTCTTCGGTTTTCTAGGAAACGCTGAAGCATCGAGAATTCTGATAAAAAACAGAGACGAAGAGGCCTCTGTTGAAGTGGAGAGAAAAACTGAGTTGAAGAGAACTTGAAATTGAGGAAGCTCGTCTTCGACGCCGGCCCATTCATCCTACTGTTTACGAAGGAGAAAGGCTCAGACAATGCGAGGAAGGCGATCCTTCAACATGAAAGAGGAGAGATTGAGGTCTCTATACACCCAAACAACCTGTCAGAAGCATACAGGGTAATATCCAAAATAAGGAGTGAAAAACCAGAATTATTGGCTAGAGACATTGACCCTGAAATCGTAATCCGCTCCGCCTACGCCAACCTTAAGGTGGTTCAAGATGAGGAGACCACAATAAAGTTGGGCGCACTAAAGTTGAAATACGGGGATAAACCATGGGGAGACCTCTCTTCAGCTTCTCTAGCATTACGCCTCTCTCACGAGGAGAAGGTGCCTGTGGTCACTTTAGACGAGGAAAAACACTTCAAAGACATAGAGGAAATCGCGTCCATAAAAATCTCAAAGCTAAAAATCTGACAAAAACCACTCCTGAACCATGAGAAATTGATCGCGGATCAGTCGGGTAAAGTGATGATACCACGGATACAAAATGCCGCATACTTCGGAACAAACTCCGAATTTGTACGATGCCTATTTTATGAGAAACTGTTTTTCTCATTACGTCGCTTTTATGAACTCGAACGTAAGACGGGGAATGAGATTTACAACCTTTTAAAATGTTGTGCGTCTTGATGATCAAAGAAAAAGATATTAAATAACACTGGGGATGCAGTATACTTGAAGGGGCTATGAAGAACTTAGAAGAGGGGTTAAGATGGCTTGACCAAGCCAAGGCTGACTTGAAAACCGCCAAAGACTGCTCAGAAGACGGAAATTATTACGCGAGCGCATTTTTCGCCCAGCAGTCAGCTGAGAAGGCCCTCAAGGGACTCCTTTATTCAAGGGGCTTCAGGGCTTTGATAACTCACTCTGTAACAGAACTTCTGGAGGAATCATCAAAGCACGAAAAGGTTTTTGAACGGTTCATTGACCAAGGGAAGGAACTCGACAGGCACTACATAGGGTCAAGGTACCCCAACTTTTACCCGAATGGACCAGCATACAAATACTACACCGAGGAGATTGCCGAGAAATGTATAGGCTACGCAGAGTCGATATTGAAAGAAGCGAAGAAATTTATAGAAGAATAGGAGACTACGTAAGCGAAGTGGTTAAAAGCCTCAACCCTCACCTCGTCATCCTATTCGGTTCCTTCGCGACCGGTGACATCAACGAAGGCTCGGACATCGACATACTAGTCGTAGCAAACTTTAAAGAAGAATTCCTTGACAGAATCAGAACCCTTATGGACATAAACACGTTCAAAATTCCCATCGAGCCCGTCGGATATACACCCGAGGAATTCAGCGAAATGAAGAAAAAGGGGAATCCATTCATCATCGATGCTGTAGAAAAGGGCAGAATCATGTATAAGCCATAGTACTTTTTGCCAAGATTTTTGCCACGATGGTGGTTCAAAATCAACACTACGCCCATCTGTTCACAAGAATGTATGAGAAAATGGCAGCGTATACGTGTAGAGAATAATATAATTCCTCGTTCTAGGAAAACTGGTCAATTCTTGCCTTCAAAGAGGACAATTTCATGAATAACAGAGCTGGATTCCTTGAAAAACTTGAAAGTGAAGTAGAAAATTGTCGGCGTTGCCCGTTGTATAAAACGCGAACAAACGTAGTTTTCGGAGCCGGACCAGCAAATGCGGAGCTGATGATTGTCTCTGAAGCACCAGGGTTTAATGAAGATCAAAAAGGGGTTCCGTTCGTTGGGGCTGCAGGAGAGCTACTTAACAAACTACTTAAAATGGCTGGCTTGAAAAGGGAAGAATCATACATTTGCAATATTTTGAAATGTCGTCCAGTTACTTCAAATCTTGAAAATAGACCACCAAGATCAGAAGAAATTGAAGCTTGTACTCCATACCTGGATCGGCAAATAGAGATTGTTAAGCCTAAACTCATTGTAACTCTTGGCAAGTACGCTGCCTCTTACATCCTCTCAAGGTTAGGGTATTCTTTCAGAAGTATGACTGGCGTCCACGGAAAGAATTTTAGGGGGCAACTCTTCAACAACGTGGTGACCGTCATTCCAACTTATCATCCAGCGGCGTCTCTGCACAATCCAAAGTATGGGGACTTGATCGAAGGGGACTTTCGCGTTATAGGACGCGAACTCAAACGCTGCGGTCTGCCGCGTGCAACAATAGCATCCACTGGGACCTGATCATGACTGGGCCTACGGTCACCGTAGGCGGAAAGGTTTTGATAGGGTATGACTTATTAATGGTTTAACAGAAGATTACGTGATAAAAGTTGAAAAAAGAGTACACGATCGCACACATCTCCGACATCCACGTTGGAGAGTACGGCTTTAGAAAAGACAAACTTCTGAAGTGCATACAGGAGGTCAACCAGCTTTCACCCGACCTCACAGTGATAACGGGTGATCTGACTTTTGGCGGTCTGCCAAATGAATTTGAGGACGCAAAGAAGTTAGTAGACAAGCTTGAACTGAAACCACTGGTTGTAATGGGAAACCACGACGCAAAGAACATTGGCCACCAATTCTTCGAGGAGTACTTCGGTGAGAGAATGGTAAGGCACGAAGACGACACAGTCTTCTTGGTCGGAGTTGACAGCACACAACCAGACGTGGATGAAGGTCACATAGGTAGGGAGTTTCAGACCTACATTCACGAAACCTTATCTAACGCACCTAAGAACAAAATCAAGACCTTCATGTTGCACCACCACCTAGTTCCTGTTCCGATGGCTGGCAGAGAAAGAGACATACTCGTTGACGCCGGGGACATATTGAAGATGCTAATAGAGGATGGTGTTGATGTCGTGCTCTGCGGTCACCGTCATGTTCCTTGGGTCTGGAGGATAGAAAACATAGACATCATCCACTCGGGAACAGCAGGGTCACCAAGAACCAGAGGGTT
>CAZKBR010000051.1:0-3700 GCA_964551465.1 uncultured Candidatus Bathyarchaeia archaeon | reverse complement strand
TCTTGTACTCCTCAACCATTTCACTCAGTCCCTCAATCGCCTTAGCTTTCTCAGAATCCTTCGCCCCCAAGATGGCTTTCTCAACATCGCTCGTCTTAGCATACGGGTATCTCTCAACCCATTTTATCTCAAGCACCTTCGATGGAATGACGGATATGCCGTGTTCCTTCAGTTTTTCTTCGGCTTGAAAAGCCATAGGAGTGCCACCAACGACAGCCCTCACCCCCCTCTTGGCCAACTCCTCAGAAGTCGAGGCTCCTCCACCGCTTGCGTTCAATAAGAAGACAATGTCCCCGATCTTTACGTTATAAAGCTTGAAAGCCCTGTCCAGTCCACTCCTCGTAAACGTTTCTATCGGTTTAAGGAAGGTGACCTCTCCCCTAGACTCCAGCTCGAGATACCTCTTCGACTCTACCAACTCCTCTTTATACCGTTGGGTATCTAGCCGAGCAGCATCAAGCCTTTTCTTAAGACCCTCAACTTCTCTCTTGATGATCTGATACCTCTTCTCCCTCGTAATTTTTAGGTCGGCATCGCCTTTCATCTTTTCCAAGCGGTCTTGAAGCCGACCTATCTCCGCCCTAAGTTCCTTGACCTGAGAATCAAGATTCAAGTTTAACTTATTGAAATGCTCGATTTGACTCTTCTGAAGCAACACCTTTTCCCTAAGACTCTTAACCTCCCTCTCAAGATTATCTTCTCTGGCTTTCCGCCCCTCCAATTCTATGATTTCAGGCTTTTTGGTGTCTGTTCTCGGCTTCGGGGTCAACTCTTCTATGGATCCCTGAATCGAGTGTCCTCTTATGACGAGCTCCTTTACATCATCAACGAGAACACGCACGCCTGCTTCTTTAACGCGCTTCTCAACCTGCTCAAACTTGTTCTTGTAGTGTTGGAACGCTTTAACCGCAGCGAAAAGGGCGTCGACCTCGTGGGGGTTCTTGAGATCTATGTTGAACTGTTGAGCGTGCGTCTGCGCTAAATCCCGCTTTTCCATCGCTTCGAGATCTGAGCTTGGGACGAACAATACGGCGTTCCATTTTTTTACAAGCTTTTCGACAAAGCTCGGCGCCGGTGAAACATCAGCAGCTATGATGATGGGTTTTCCAAGCTTTGCCAATATCCTGGTTAGGTCTCCACGCGTCAGCCCCCGCTGGCTCTCAACGTGGATCGGTGTGGAATCTAGAGTTAGGACGACCAAACCACAAGTTGTTCCGGGGTCGACCCCAACTATAAGCTTTTTGAGCGGATTGAATTTCAATGGTTGACCTCTCTCGCTCTCTTTTCTCGGCTTGAACTCAATGCGTTCTCTGAATACTGGCCTGACCTCCACTTTGGTATATGATCCTCTCATAGGCTTTATGACACTATGAAAATTCGTTCTTGGGGCATATACCGTAAACTCCGCTCTCTTTAGTCCAAAGTCAGACTTCACGATGGATAGATCGTAGTCGAGATTTATGCCTCTCAATCTATCCTCGATTTTTTTAGTGACGTTCAAGATCGACGAGTGAATTCGACGCCGGTACCTAGACTGACTTGAACCTCCAGGACCTAAACTGACGTTTCTTGAAACCAAGATCTTCGTTTCTTCAAAAAAGAATTGAGCCAAACAACCGGCGCCGAGGTCAGCGAGCCTAGCCGAAGTTTCAGCCTCTTCTAGGGCAGAAAATCTTGGTGGAGGCTTCAACTTGTATTTCGCAGCCATTTCCTGTAGTGTCAGCGGATTGTCGGGGATGCCCGTAACTTGGATTATGCTGGTTTCGATCGGTAGAATTGAAGCAAAGCCCTTTAAACCATCCCAGTCTTTTTCCAATTCGTAAACGTTATCGATTGCTAGCAAATCGGGCTTATACTCTTGAATCGAGTGAATCAGGTCTGGCCTAGAAATCTGCCGAAACCGCTTGACCACAAGTCCATTTTCCAAAATGACCAAAGCATACCTCGGATCTGATTTGGCTGAAGGCGACTCCTGAGGCAAAATATCCAACCCGAATATCACGCGTCCGGGCTCTTCTTTCAACGCGCCCAAGCCTCTCAAACATGCCCAAAGAGCTTTTACAATTTAACGCTTAAAGTCTTCTAACAAATGCAAATTAGAAACCAAATAACGATCATAATAGAAATAACGTAAACGCGATCGATAGGCTTCAGATTGATAAACTTCAGTTTAAAAATGTTCGAGTTTCTGAGGGTATCCTGAAATTTTTTCCTAACATTCTTCTTTAAGCATTCTTTATTATGGTTTCACTTATGCGTATTTGCCTACGTGCGCCAGCTAGCTCTTTTTGGATTGCTCAATAAGTGTTTCAGCCACCCATCTAGCTACTTTTCCCGCTACATCAGGGCATTTATCGATATGGCCCCCAGCTTTTTCAAATTCCTTGTGTTCTTTAGCATTCCAGAGGTTGAATGCTTTTCCAAAGATTTTCCTTTGGACATCCTTGCAAATGCAACTTCCAAATTCTGCCACAAACTTATCGTACAAATTTTTGGCTAATCTATATGACTTCAGAAAGCTGCCTTTATCAATATCTTCAAGCTCTCTACCATACATAAAGCTTAACGCCATGATGCCTCCTGTCAAGGCGCCGCAAGTACCATATCCAGACAAACCTGCGCCTCCAGCTAAGGCGTGTCCCGCCTTGATCACAGCGTCCATCCTTAGACAAAAAACTTTTTGAATTGCTAATAATACGGATTGCGGGCAACTTCCATATTTGCTTTCGTATTCAAAGGCGAGTTTGTAAGCCATATCTAATATTTTTTCTTTACTGTAACTTTCCATACTCCACTCATCTTATGATCCTTATTCTAACATATCGATCGATTTTTGGGCCTTCCATCGTTGTGCTCGATCCTGTCGTGCAATGCTTATAGTATGTACTCTTCTCCAGCTTTTACTACTAAGATTTCACCGTTCAGCTTCCTCATAAACTTGCTAAATAACTCTGGATGGGTTCCATGTATCGGGAAAATCTTCTTCGGATTCATAGTTTGGAGAACCTGTCTCAATTGAAGGGGCATAATGTGTCCTGAAACATGGGCGTAATATTGAGGTAGGCCGTAGTGTTCTAGCCAGTTGGTTAGCCTGTTAAAGTCGACCTCCATCTCCTCGTTGAACGGTTCAGAAGCGGATAATACATAGCAGCTTCCAGACTTTGGTTCTATGTCGATCAGACTTTCCAAATCATAGAACGAAGCGACCAGAACGACCTTACTCTGCATATCAGCAACACTTGAAGAATCAACTATATTGTTAGACTCCAAAACCTCCATTTCCCAGTCAGCATACTTCTTCTTGGCCTTCTGGAAGACTAATACATTTTTATCCGTTGATTTTGGCATCTGCAAATGAGGGTCCTCGCTCAGCTTCTTCATCAAATATGCCTGTTTAAGAGTTATCGCTAAGAATCGCCCGCTCTGCTTAGCCGCAGTAAAGAAGGACCTCAACCTGTCGATATCGGCTCTTGCAAAATCGGCGAGAACAAGCCCCTCGGTCTGCCTCACAAGTTGACCTATTTTCTCCAACACCTCCTGTTCAGAGGAAAACTCGGCGTTCGTCATGTTTGTGTGTTCGGTGATCACGGCCACTGGCTCGGCGTCTTTGGCTCTTTCAACAAACTCTTCACTCATCTCTGGCTTTGTGCCGTGCACTCTAAAATCTCCGGTATAAACGACCGCTCCTGATGATGTGTGA
>CAZKBR010000050.1:0-3732 GCA_964551465.1 uncultured Candidatus Bathyarchaeia archaeon | reverse complement strand
TATATCGGCCTCTCGAGTCGATGACCCGGGTTCAAATCCCGGCCGGAGCACCAAAGAAGACGCTGGATCCAAGACTGTTTTCTTTACCTCTTTATTTTAAAAACCCTATTCCAGTTTAGGTCTAAGGAGTGATCAAATTTAGACGCGTAATAATTCTGACCGGCACGCCTGGGGTAGGCAAAACAAACGTATCCAGACTATTGTCAAAGAGGTTAAAGGCGTTAAACATCGATCTGAACAAGATCGTTAGAGAAGAGAATTTGACTGTTGGTAGGGACGTAAAGCGGGAAACATTAATCGTCGATCTAAATGGGCTTTCGAAAAGGGTTAACGAGATCGTAGAGTCTTCATCTCAAGACGTGGTTCTTGAAGGACATTACGCTTCTGATGCCATATCTCCCGACCTAGTTTCGCATGTCTTCGTTCTGAGAAGAGATCCATGTGTGCTGAAAAAAACCCTCAAAAAAAGAGGCTTTGAAGAGGCAAAGGTTATGGAAAACGTGTTAGCCGAGATTCTGGACGTTTGTCTATTCGACGCAGTGAACAAATACGGTACAGAGAAAGTTTGCGAATTAGATGTAACAAATCATAGCGTAAGCGAAGTTGTTGAAAGCATGCTTCGAATACTCGGTGGCTTGGACGAACCATCGATCGGCAAGGTTGATTGGATCGGAAAGCTGGAAAAAGAGGGACGTCTTGACGAATTTATCAGGGCTCTCTAAGCGCTTGGGGCTCTTCAAGCAGCGTCAATACCTCTTTACTGGTCATAATGGTCACTCCACGCCTTCTCGAATACGCTTTAGCATGGTCGCTAAACTTGTTCCCTATAACTATGGGGTTTGATGTGTTTACGTCAGCTGCAGCTCTATCGAGTTTTATTACCTCATTCACTCCGACAGTTTTTGCATAATTCTTTACAGACACAATCCGTTTCTCTTCATCCTTGGCTATCAATAGGTCAAATACGTATATGAGCCCCGAAAGGCCTTCAAACAAGGCTTTTCGCTTGACGGCATACCCTCTTTTTCTAAATAGCTTCACAACGTTGTCTGTTAGCGATTTCTCGCTCAACTTTCCACTTCAAAATTAGTTAATGGTTGGTGGGAATATCTGATTGCGCCTGAATATACGTTTGTTGCCCAGTCGTTTCAAACGCTATTGCATCTTAACAACAGAAGGCCAGAAAAAATTCCACGGTCAGGCTAATGAGTGCAACAACGTAACCATCGCACAATTTCAAAAAATGGTCTTTTGGCCGCTAGTTGCTATCTTTCGAGCTTTGAGCTCTGAAACTGCTTCCCTTGCTTCCCGTACATTGTCGTAGGTTTTTATGATCCGAACCTTTGAGTAGTCTAGCCTTATGGTTTTGCCACAATAGGGGCATTGCTTAGTTTTTCTGTCGCTTCTGACATAGAAAGGAAATTTGTGACAGGAAAGGCAATTGATGATGAAGTACTTCAAGAGTCGTTTCCCTACTTAGTTTCTAATCATTGTTTTTTAGTTCTTCTTATCGGCTGGAAACCATTTCTTTATTGATAAAGATGAAATCATTATATTTTGGTATCGCCTTTAATTCTCGTTTGAGGAGATAAGAAAGAGATTTGTCGTCGATAGCCGAAAGAAGTTTTCATCAAGAGCTACGGATGCTTCTACAAAGAAGTGTAACGGTTGTTACAACAGACGGTAAAATGTACGCTGGTACACTGGCCGGCTACAACGCCGACAATATGAGCATCTGCTTAGCCGATGTTAAGGATGAGAAAGGTACCCTCCTCAACAGAATCTTCATAAACGGATCCATCGTTGCTAGACTATATACAATCGAAAAGCCTTTTGATCTTAAGGCACTGTCTGAGAGGCTGGATAAGGTTTTTCCAAGGATGGTCAAGCTTTACGAGGAAGCGGGCATTATAGTTGTGATGGATAAGATAAGGCTTAACGAAAACGGTATCGTTGAAGGATCGGGCCCAATAGCTGAGCGTGTTCAAAGGATTTATGACGAGTTCATGAGAGAAAAATCTAAGACTTAGACTGTTTTCAGAACTTCTGATCTACTCAGCTTCATAGAGTGTTTAGCACGAAGCTGAAAGTGCGATGTCTTCATAAGACGGCCTTACGAATGGTCTTATCCTGAATAATTTCAGGCGATCCAAACTCTTAATAGCAGCCAATCACATAAGCTTTCAAAACTGGCTTGGTTGAGGTAAAAATCGATCAATCTTGCTTTTAACATTTTATGGACTTTTTGAATAGAGCAAAACAACTGATAGCGCCTTCTAGACGGCATGGTTTCCTGTTAAGAATGGATGGTGGATAGAATTTCGAAGAATATTGTGATCAGGTTCTTAGGGGGCACTCAAGAGGTCGGTAGGTCTGCTATCGCCGTAAAATCCGGCGAAACCCAGATTCTACTAGACTACGGTGTAATGATCGATCATGAACCCGGTTTTCCGATGCACATCCCTCCTCGTGAGGTTGATGCAATAGTTCTCTCTCACGCCCATCTTGATCACTCGGGCTCAGCTCCTCTGTTTCATATCAGGAGTAAGACGCCTGTTTACGGAACCCCAATAACGTTTGAGATAGCTCGGATTCTGATATCCGACTTTGTCAAGCTGTCGGGTTACTATCTCCCCTACGAGTACATAGACCTCCAGAACATGTTGAACTGTAGCGAAAGCCAAAAATATCGTGAACCCTTCAGGGTAGGAGACTTTGAAATAGAGCTTCTAAACGCTGGCCATATACCAGGTAGCGCTCAAACCATCGTAGAAACCGATAAGAAGAGGCTGCTTTACACGAGCGATTTCAATGTTGTGGATACTAGACTGCTCAATGGAGCTGATCAATCATATGGCGATGTGGACGCCATAATAATTGAAGGCACATATGCCAACGAGGATCATATGGAAAGAAGAGAGGTAGAAAAGACATTCATAGAAAAGATCAACAGCGTCGTTGAAAGGGGAGGAACAGTTCTTGTGCCGGCCTTCTCTGTTGGGCGGTCGCAAGAGATTTTGTGCGTTCTAGCGGCACATCATTTTGAATATCCGGTTTCCATAGACGGGATGGCAGAAGACATTAACGAGATTCTGATGCGCAATCCAAGTTTTCTCAGAGACCCAGACCTATTCATGGAAAGCGTTCGTATGGCAGACTGGATAAAGGGCTGGAAAGATAGAAGAATGGCGACCAGAAAGCCTGGAGTCATCGTGTCTCCTGCCGGGATGTTGAAGGGCGGAAACGCGGTCTTTTACATGAGCAAAATCGCAGGAAGAAGCGAAAACGCAATTTACATGGTGAGTTTCCAGATTCCGGGGACTCCCGGGCACGAGTTGCTGACATCGAAGCGTTGTATCATCGGGGGGAAAATGAGTACAGTCAAGGCCGAGATTGAACACTTCGACTTTACGTCGCACTGCGGTCGCGCCCAGTTGCTTGATACCCTTAGAAAAGCAGGCAGTGATACTAAGATTTTCGTCATGCACGGAGCCGAAGAGAACTGTCAAGAACTGTCAAAGTCGATAAGGGAAGAAATGGGCCTAGAAGCCTTTTCTCCAACACCGGGAGAAGTGTTTCAAGTTTAACGGGGATAGGCGATCGAAGATAACTGTCTTACCTATAGGCGGGATTGACGAGACGCTTCTTCAAGCGTTAGGTGAAGAGCTGGAGAAAAAAGTTCCAAACTCGGAAATCGTCGTAGCCAAAGAAGCGATATGTGTTCCTGAAGAA
>CAZKBR010000049.1:0-3900 GCA_964551465.1 uncultured Candidatus Bathyarchaeia archaeon | reverse complement strand
ACTGCTACGGTTCTAAACATAAAGATATGGTACGGAGAGTGGTCTGCTGCAAGAACTCAGGCTGAGACCGCCTACGTTGATGATCTTACAGTAGACACCCTTACATATGACTTTGAAGAAGGCCCCTCCGTTAGCACGGCCACTGGCACAGGCTCCGCAACATTCACCATAAGTACAGGTAACATTGGAGACGTAAGTGCTGTGGCTGAAGCTACTTTGCCTCCAGCAGGGAAACCAAACATAGACTTTACTCATGGATTCTTCAGCTTCGGCATAACTGGAGTTGGAATTGGAGGTACAGTAGTTGTCACAATAACATTCCCAACACCGATTCCAACCAACATGCAATATTGGAAATATCACGTTCCTGAAGGATGGATTGACGTAACTGCTTTGGTAGGGAGTAATGATGGAGACAATGTCATAACTCTCACTTTGACAGATGGAGGTTTAGGAGACGACGATGGCATAGCCGATGGGGTGATCTTGGACCAGGGAGGACCAGGAAGCCCAATACCTTATTCTGTCGGAGGAGAAGTCTTCCCAGTAGACAAGCTCGTACTCTTAGCACCATACATCGCAACAATACTTCTAATAGCTGTGACAGGAGCTGCGATATCCAAGAGACGCAGAAGCTAAACCACAATACCCCTTTTCTTCTTTCTTGCTGAAATACCAGTCTATTCAAAGCCATTTCTACCATTTTGTGTGCGTGGACTCCTCAGAGGGAGTGGTGGCTTAAATGGAGGAAAAAGGCTAATAGGCTGAAAGCCGAAAATGTTCTCAATGGGGTGGGTCTAGTGTGTGCTTTTGGAACGATCCTAGGACGATTCAGCTTTGCCAAAAAGTGAGTAGCTGGTTTTGATCGCTGTAATTTTAGCAGGTGGGTACGGGGTTCGATTAAGGCCGTTGACGAGAGACACTGCCAAGCCCTTGCTACCGGTGAGGGGCAAGCCAATTATAGATCACATCGTAGAGAGGCTGTTGAACCTTGAGGAAATTACTCAGATTGTCGTGTCTACCAACGAGAGGTTTGAGGATCATTTTTCTAGGTGGTTAAGCCATAGGAAGTATGGAAAAGTTAAGATGGTTGTTGAGCCGAGCCTTGGCGAGGATGACAAACTGGGGGCGGTGAGGGGTTTATCCGAGCTGGTGGAGAGGCTTGATAACAGGGAATATCTTGTCGTGGCAGGAGATAACCTGTTTACCTCAAACCTTAAGGACGTGATCCAATACTACAGATCAAAGAGTTCTCCGATTATCGGTCTGTACGACGTGGGGGACTCAGAGGCGGCGAGGAGGTATGGCTGCGTGGAGGTCGACGCTGATGGGAGGATTACGGGCTTCGTCGAGAAGCCTGAGATACCTAAGTCCACACTTGTGGCGACATGCATATATGTTCTTCCTGAGAGGAGCTTGAAGCGTGTTCAGGCATACTTGAGGGAGGGGAATAATCCTGATGCCCCAGGATACTTTGTTCAGTGGCTCTGCAGGAGGGAAAGCGTCTACGGTTTTGTTCTTCAGGGCTACTGGTCGGACATAGGCACTCTTGATTCTTATGAGGAGGCGAAGAAGGCTTTTGCATAGCGAGGAAGATCGTGATAGTGCGCATTTGCACATGATTGTTGTTGGGACAAGACCAGAGATCATCAAGATGGCACCTGTGATAAAGGTCCTCCAAAAACAGAGAATGCCCTTCGTCCTCGTGCATACGGCTCAACACTACGACTACAACCTATCCCTACAGTTCTTCCAAGAACTCAAGCTACCCAAACCAGACTATAACCTAAAAATCGGCTCCGCCACACACGCCGAACAAACCGCGAAAGCCATGGTCGCCATAGAAAAGACGATCATGAAAGAAAAGCCTGAAGCTATTCTCATAGAAGGTGACACGAATACCACCCTAGCAGCAGGCCTAGCCGCGATCAAACTACACACACCGATAGGCCATGTCGAGTCTGGCCTAAGAAGCTACGACCTCAGAATGCCAGAGGAACACAACAGAAGAATAGTGGACCACATATCAACCTACCTATTCGCACCGACAAAAAAGGCGGCGACAGTCCTACAAGAAGAAAACGTATGGGGTAGAATCTTCATAACGGGAAACACCGTAATCGACGCATGCATGCAACATGTTCCCATAGCCGAAAGGAAATCAAAGATCATGAACAAGATAAAATATCGAGACTTCGCCCTTATCACCGCCCACAGAGCTGAAAACGTGGACAGCCCGGAAAACCTAGAAAAACTGATTGAGGTCTTCCTATCATTGCCTATTGCGTCTGTTTTCCCGGTTCATCCACGAACTAAGAACAGGTTAATGAAAACAAAACTCTGGAAAAAGCTCTCATCATCAGAAAACACACAGATACTTCCACCAGTCGGTTACCTAGACTTCCTCCTCCTAATGAAAGCGTCGACTATAATCCTTACGGACTCAGGAGGAATACAAGAGGAAGCCACGTCACCAAACATTAGGAAACAAGTCTTAGTCCTAAGAAAGTCGACGGAGAGACCTGAAGCCGTAGAAGCTGGCTTCGCCAAAGTAGTTGGATTGGACCCGAAGAATGTTCTCCAAGAAGTCGAGATCGCTTTGAAGAGGAAGAAAGACCTGCCCAAAGCATCCCCATTTGGAGACGGAAATGCAGGTGAAAGAATAGGCGAGATAATGAGAAAAGCTACAGGAATGGATCGCTAAGATCGATAGGTGCTCGTGATAGCAACAGGAGCTTTAGTGATCAGGGGATCCAGAGCCTAAACCACAATCCCCTTTCTCTTTTTCCCTAAACGTTTATTGGTCGGAAGTCCCACTTGCCTTTAGGGTAACTTCTTCTCGCTAATTGGGGCAGCAAGATGGCTAAGCGCAGGACCAATCGGAAGAGGAGAAAGCTCAAAGACGAGATCGAATACTTTCTCTTGGTCGCAGTTTGCGCCGTCTTTCTGCTCACGGCCCTCAGCTACGTCATCAACCCCCCGCCAGTCTACGTTCCAGAGAACACTCAGCTCAAGGCCGCATTAGTTGACCAGCTAAGCGTGACGCAGCCAAACAAGACCTTTACAGTTGAAGCGACGGTCGTCCTTGAAAAGTCTGGCTTTCTCGTTGATGTATACAACTGGACCAGCGTAACGGTCGACTTCTACAGAGAACTTCCATCCAAGGGCTACAAGCTGATCATATTCAGGACCCACTCAGGAATACTCATGAATGCGTCAGGTCATCCGATACCCGGAAACCCCGTGTTCCTCTTCACGGCCGAGGAGTACGACCCAAACAGGCACACATGGCTGCTTCTGACGGATCAAGTGGCTCCTGCGAACCCGTGGGACATCCAAAAATTCTACTTTGCCATAGCCCCAAAATTCATCAGGGAGAGTATGAATGGACGTTTCCATAATACAGTGGTCATAATCGAAGGGTGCCATGGCCTATACAGCACAACTCTGGCAGAAGCCCTGGTCGAGAGAGGAGCATCCGTCGTCATAAGCTGGGACAAAGGCGTCACTGCCCCATACATGGACAGAGCAACCATATTCCTACTCAACAAACTCCTATTGGAGAACAAAACGGTGGCACAAGCGGTTAAAGAAACGATGGAAAAGATCGGACCAGATCCGAACGAGGGATCCTTCCTCGAATACTACCCAACCGAAAAAGGAAGCTACACCGCCTGGAGCCTCAGCATGGTTTCCACAACTCAGCCCCTAAAACCTAGGCTTAGCCGGTACTTCAGAAATATAAGCCTTGTTCCTTAAGGTTTGCAAACTCTGATTTCTGGCATTCTCAAGTGCAGTTACAAAGACGTAGGCATCCTCATCTCTGTAGTATTTTTTGATCACATAGACTTGTCTGAACCCAAGTTTTTCGTAAAATCTCTGTGCAGCGATGTTGCTTCT
>CAZKBR010000048.1:0-4032 GCA_964551465.1 uncultured Candidatus Bathyarchaeia archaeon | reverse complement strand
ACCCAGTACTCACCTTTAGTTTTCCCTTCATGTATTGTTGTGTCAATCCGATTAAGACGGAGAGCAGTTCTTGTATTCCCTCTCCTGTCTTGGCGCTGACAGGGATTATGGCGACGTTTTTTGTGAAGTCTTTTATCTGATCGAATCTTTTTGCTTCGAATCCTAAGCGTGATAGGATGCCGGCGATTGCGTATAGATGTTCTTCCAGCTGTTTCTGGACGCTTGGGTCCTGATTTTTGAAGGATTCCAAGAAGAGGTGGTTAGCGTGCTTCATCCATCCTGGCACCAAGTCTATCTTGTTTGCTGCAACTATGAATGGGGTTTTTCTTCTTTTCAGTATCTCAAGGCTTTCGTATGTTTGAACCTCAAACCCTCTTATGATGTCGACGACGAGGATCGCTATGTCTGCAGCTGATCCACCTCTTCTACGTAAGTTGACGAACACGCTGTGACCCGGCGTATCTATTACAAGCAGGCCCGGGATTCTTACTCTTCCGCCAATCTTCTTTAGCATAGGACCACAGATCTGCTTCAGTGTCTTGAGTGGGAAGAAGCTGGCGCCTATGTGCTGGGTCATTGAGCCCACCTCCCTCAGCGCAACCGCTGTCCCTCGAATTTTATCCAGTAGAGTTGTCTTTCCAGAGTCGACGTGACCCAAAACGCATACGACTGGTTGGCGGATCCTCCTCGGCATTTTTGACCCCTGCCACTCATTTTCGCGGGCATAGTTATTCTCTAATATTCGGAGGGAGTAATTTAAACATCGTTTAAAGATGTGGGACGATGTTTTCCCAAACACACCTCGATGGGTTGTGCATCCAAGTTCCACATCGCGATTTAGCGTTTTTTCTCCAAAGAGTTTTATAGATTGTTGGGATTTTCTAAGTAAATGTGGTTAGGGATCACTATGTTTGAGGACTATGATCAGATGGTTCGGTCGGTTTCTGTTCCCGAAGCTTTGAGGGAGAAAAGCGTTCTTTTAAAGGTGAGCATAGGGGATGATGATGGATTCTTTTCAGGCATCCCTTTGATGGAGGCTTTGAGGAAAGTTGGGGCCGAGTGCTATATGATTGTGTCGTCTGAGGGCAGCAAGGTTGTTAAGACGCTGGACGCGTGTTGGGAGATCCTAGACGAGCAGAATGGTGCATCCAAGCGCTTTTTGTCTATGGTGAATGACGCCTTTACCAAAAAGGGCGAGAAACCTTTCGTAGGATTCATTGCCAAGCCCAATGTTATTCTGCAACATAGAGGTGGGGAATTCTACGGAGCTGGGGAAAAGGTTGATGTGAGAGGCGTTGATGGGTGGGTTGAAGGCATTGATAAGAAGCCCATTGAGGATGCCTGTGTGAGGATGCTTAAGGGCGGCTTCAACATGAAGTCAGATGAGGATTTTGCTCAGCTGATCCCTACGCCCCTAATTAAGCCGAAGCTTCCGAAGAAGGGCTATTTGTCCTCTTATGTTGAGGCTGCTGTTCTGCAGAGTGTTGCCGAATCTATCGGCAACGAGGTGACAAGCATCTTTTTGAACTTTAAGCCGGACCAAAATCTGCCGACCGATCCTCACTTTGAGTTGCTGATCGTTTTTTGGGCTTTGAAGCACGAGAAAGAGGTGGGGGAGTCCATATTCAAGGCATACTCTGATCTGTCAGCCGAGATAGGTTTATCAGAATTTTGTGTTCCACCTAGGGTTTGGTTTGGGTTTATAGGCGAGGGATACTTGGGAAAGGATGTATTCGGTGAGGTTGTAGGTTACCCAACGCCCAACGGGAAGACCCGATGGCAGCACGGTTTTAAGCTGATCAGGAAGCATGATTGGTATTCCCAATCTAAGGAGGATGGGAGAGAGCCTTTGCTAAGGTTTGCGATAACAGAGACCATACCAGTGGAGACTTTTTCCAGAACGATCAATGTGGATTATGGCTCTCTGAGGGAAAGGTGCGTGAAGATACGCGATGCTGTTGAGGATGCTGAGGAGATTGTTGTCGAGGGAAGGGAAGTCAATGGCGTGCGGACAAGAATGTCCGTTGAGATTGCAGGCAGGAGAGTGAGGGTGGATGATGGGATCGTCGATATGAAACCGGAGGCCAACTTCGGCAACTTCCCGGCTGGCGAGGTGTATATGACACCTGAGGCTGTCCACGGCGTCTTTGTGGCTGATGAGGTGGTTGTTATCGACAGAAGCTACCTGCTGAAGCGTCCTCTGATCATTGAGCTGAGGGGAAACGAGTACGAGGTAGTTGGCGGCTCGGAGAAGATATTGGCCGTCATCAGGAGGGAGAGGGAGAAGGCTTGGAAAGTGATCGAGACTTGGGAGGCCATGGGTGTTCCCAAGGACGTGGTGGAGTTGAATAAGAAGAACTTTTTGAATGTAGGTGAGTTTGCAGTAGGCTTGAATCCAAATGCGAGGGTGAGCACATATCTGATAGAGGTGGAGAAGATAAGTAGAACGGTGCACATTGCGCTAGGGCAAGGCTATGACCCGGATAGACCAACCACATATCATTGGGACGCGGTCGCAGGATGGAATCAAGAACTGACCGTAACGGCGATCAAGAAAGGGAAAGGTATTCCAGTATTAGAAGATGGAAAATGGAAAATTTAACTTGATAAATCACTAGTATACCTTTCTAATAGGCGTGAGTTTACAGGAACTTATGGAACCACATATCTGTAGTATAGTGTGTATCTTGCCGTTGGGCTTTTCCTTGTTATTTTGATTATGTCGCCTGGTTTTCCGTCTATGGCCTTCACCGCTGGGTCAGATGCCTTTATATGAGGCAGTTGATACGGCTTTACGCGGTACCTCTTCAGCACATCCTCGGCATCCTCTTTCGAGAGCACCTCGTGCTTTGGAACAAGTTCGTGACTAAAAAGGTCGAATGGTTGTGATGTCTTTTCCGAGGTCTCTTCTGCTATTTCTTCCTTAGTTTCCTTTTTTCCTTTGTTTTTCGCCATTCTGCATCCTCCAATCGGCTTTTGCTACATTCCATCGATGCTTTAATGATTCACCGCCTCATCGTTTGATAAGGAAGCTGGGGCGTCGCGCATACATTATTTCAAGTCAGCGAGATGTATTTATATTTAGATCATTGAGAGGGGAAAAAAGGAATCAATTATGCGTCACAATGTTGGACAACGAGAAGATGAGGTCTTGCAACGATCATTTTCTGGGCGGCTTCTCTTAGTGACAGAGAATTTGGTGGGTTAAATGAAAGCGGCTCTTCCTTATGGGAAGTCAACTTTGACAGTAGACGTTCCAGACGAAAATCTGATGAAGATTGGATTTACGTCGGAGCTAAGGGTGGTAAAGAATGCAAGGGCTGAGATCACTGAGAGATTGAGGAAACCGATAGGCACGCATCCCTTGTCTGGCCTGGTTGGTCGTGGCAAAAGGGTTGCCGTGATTGTGGACGATTACACAAGGCCGTGCCCTGACAATGTCCTTCTTCCCGTGATTCTGGAGGAGTTGGGGAGGACTGGCGTGAGGAAGGAAGATGTAAAGATAATCAGCGCAACCGGGTTGCATCCTCCCCATCCTGATAAGCTTGAGGAGTACGATGTAGTTTACCACGATGCCGAAGGGCCAGAAATGGTTTCATTCGGGAGGACATCTCGAGAGGTATCTGTAAGAGTTAATAGACTGGTCGGGGAGGCTGACTTCAAGATATCCACTGGTCTTATCGAGCCGCATTTCTTCGCTGGTTTCTCCGGGGGGAGGAAGAGCATAATGCCTGGTGTATCGGCTAAAGAGAGCATTTTCGGGAACCATGGCTACAAAATGATAGACGATCCGAGAGCTAGGGCGGGGATCTTAGAGGGAAACCCAGTACATGAAGACGCTTTGGAACACGCAAATAGAGCGGGTCTCAACTTCATAGTCAATGTTATCCTGAATAGGGACAGGAGAATAGGGAAGATTGTGGCTGGAGGCTCGACGAAAGCGCACGAAATAGGGGTAGAAGTAGATAGGGGAATAGTGGGGGTTAGGTTTGAGCGGAAGGCCGACGTAACCATAACCACAAACAGTGGGTA
>CAZKBR010000047.1:0-4365 GCA_964551465.1 uncultured Candidatus Bathyarchaeia archaeon | reverse complement strand
CAAAATATTATATGCTCTGACAGCTTCGGTCTCGTTGAAATAGGAAAGATTGAGCTGAAAGCTTTGGATGTTCAGCCAACCGTGTTGTCTCAAGCCGAAGACCTTGTCGAGAGCAGCATATATACCTCTATCACGATGACGCCAGACTTTAGCTTCACTCAGACTCAGAGTTGGGTGCATTCCCAGACCTAGAAGTTGCACTCCAAATCTGTCTAAGATCTGGAGAATTTCGATGACGCCATGGTACATAGTTTCCTCAAACGCGGATGGAGAGGCGAAAGGGGCGTCTCCCTTGAACTCTGCCACATGGGCTTGAAGTTCCTTTCCAAAAATGATGTTGGAAAGTGTAACATTATTCTCTATTCGCCCGGCTAGTTGTTTTATGATTTTGTCCACTATTGGCTGGGGCCGCAGATTTTCATCAACTATCGAAAACTCGTGCTCAGGCCCTAATCTCTCTAGGGTTCTAAACTTCCGGAATATGGGACTCACTTTAGGTTAGCTTCCAGTGCTTGTTCAAAAGGTCAGCTTTACTCACGTCGAATACGTCGTATCACAAATTATAAAGCATTTCAGAAACTGAGATTAATTATGTGGAGTTAAAATGTACCCCTCTGTACCTTGGAGTTTTCTTGGTCTAAGTAGCTCAGAAACCAGCTACGAAAAGGCAAGGTTCATCGTTATTCCAATTCCTTACGATACTACAGAGAGTTATAGGCCTGGAAGCAGAAATGGTCCGCATCAAATAATCTATGCTTCGCGATATGTTGAGCTCTTCGATGTGGAGTTGAAGCAGGAGCCGTATGAGAAAGGAATCTTTACCCTCGATGAAATGGAAACGGTCAGAGGAAACGTCGCAGAAACTCTGGACAGAATACGGTTTTCTGTACGTAAGGTTCTCGACGATCGTAAGACCCCTATACTGATCGGCGGCGAACACACGGTCACGTTGGGTGGGGTTAACGCTTTTCCTAAAGACATCCTTGTGGTTGTTCTAGACGCGCATGCTGACCTGAGAGACTCCTATGAAGGCGATAAGTTTTCCCATGCTTGTGTGATCAGACGAATAATAGAGGATGGCAGAAGCGTTGTTGAGATCGGCGTCCGCTCTTTGAGTCAAGACGAGTTCAAGTTTGCTGAAGAAAAAGGTCTTGCGATGTTCTATCGGGAAAGGCTTCGAAAGAATTTAAAAGGGGCTTTAAACGCGATTCGTCGACTTGTTGATGGAAAGACCGTGTATCTCAGCTTTGACGTTGACGTCCTTGACCCCTCAGAAGCGCCAGCTGTCTCTACACCGGAGCCCGATGGATTGACGTTTTGGGAGGCTAAAGAGATTATCAGGGAGGTGTGTTGCTCATCGGAGGTTTGTGGGGTTGATATGGTAGAGGTGACACCGATCCCTGGAAGTGTTGTTACAGAGTTTTTGGCGGCGAAGATGCTATACAAGATAGTTGGCTATGTTCGATGAATTGTTTGCTTAGGGTTTTTGCATTCCACGTTTAGAGATTTAGCCAGTTGGATTAGATCTTCGTCGCTCATCCATTCTGTTTTCAGGTATTGGCAGATGCGTTCGTCATTAAGGCCTAGTTTTCTGGCTTCTTCGACAGCATGTCTATATGCTTCGATTTCTGTTGGTCTATCGGTGTAGCTGTAGTTTATGTCGAAGAGGTTTTGTCCGTCCATAAATTGCTTTACGTGGGCAAGTTCGTGTATTATGTCGAGGTAGATGTCGACGAGATCACCGTTTTCTAAGTAGTGGGCGCTGATCATGAGGTGTCCATCTTCGTCGCTGACGCCCATGTAGCCTTTTCTGCCGCTGAACTCGACTTTTAGGTTGTGGAGGATTTCAGGGGTCTTCTGGCCAAAGATTTTTTGTATGGCTTCGACTTTGTCGAAGTCTTTGAAGTATTTGGTGAAGGGGTGGACGTGTACTTCGGGTTTTCTGAGTATTTTTGCTTTGATCTTTGTGGCCATTTTTTGGACTTCCCGGGGTCTCATACATGCAGAGAAAAATTCTTGCGTGAGGGGGACGGGGGGGTTAAGCTTTCTGTTAGGGTTCGGGGAGGAAGACGAGGGTGACGATGACGCAGCCGTAGTTGTCCATGGGGACCTTTAGGGTTTGAAGTTTGTAGTTGATTTTTGCAGTCTTGATTTCTCTGATCTTGGCCATCTCTTTGATCTTCCATTCGGCGAGTTCGAGTAGGGCTTTTTCGTCCATGTAGCCGTGGGTTTCAGCCACGATTCCGTATTTCTCTTTCTTGTCGAAGGCCCAAGAGATGGCGGCGCCTATGTGTTCTCCCTCTAAGCCGTCCATTCTGGCGATGACTGCGTAGGTTATGGCGCCGACAGGGATTGCGATGTGTTCTATTTGTTTGCAGCCCTTGGGTAAGACGGATGTGACCGAGACGAGGTTGCATTGGGCGATTCCCGCGTTCTTCAAGGCTTGATCAAAGGCGTTCAGTTCAGAGATGGGACTATAGGCTTTTCCGCTTGTAACGAAGAATCTGCGGGGCATCATCTTCTGATCAGCTTTTACGAATGATTTGAATATGGTAATAAGCTTTCTATCGAACTGGATCTATCTGATATTTTTTGTCATTTTTTGGACATATATCTTATACTTCGGCTCCGCAAACCACTTTTGTTTAAAGCCTCTTATTCCGACATCTCCGCAAGTTGGTCCCACATCTAACCATTCGTAAGCGTTGTCCTTCGCGTGCTTCAGGTTTTCAAACATTAGGAAGTCCGATATTCGTGGGACATCTAGATAGATTCCTAACGGCACCACCATTATCCTGTTCTCTTCAAAGGCATCAATAACGTCGAAGCCCATCAACTTATCATTCTTGTAGACTTCCATCATGTATCCGTGCTTATGTTCTCTGAAGAACCTCTCTAAAGAGAGGAGTTCTTCAAAATCCCATACGTCAAAAGTGTGGCGAGACAGGTGCCTGGACAATATGTATGTATGGTTGGGCGTGAATTCCCTGCCTATCTTGATTTCATATCCTGTTTTTTCCATCTGTCTTGTGATGTATCGGATGTGTTTGTACTTGCTACCTCTTAGGTTGAAGTCGAAACGTTTCACGTTAATATGGTAGTCCCAATCTTCATATTGTATCTTTGCGTCTAGTTTCTGCAATGCAACTGGCGATACTATGTTTAGCGTTTTTATGGGCAGCTTGGCTAACTCTAACACGCATTCGCGTTTATCCTCCTGCTTATCCCCGAGGCCGAACAAGATTACATCGGCTTCATCGTAAGGATTCAGAAACACGGGAAACGTCTCATTGAACAGCGCTGTTCGGTCCGAGATCATAGAATATAGGCACAGTAGGTGTTCGCACATGTACCCTCTTCGTTGTAACTGTTCCTTTTCGTTACTCGCGAGGAATCGAAGCATTAATAGCGCCTCACCTAAATAGTAGGTGGCGGGGTAAGATACAACCATATAGCCCTTAAGGATTTTTCTGTTAACAACTGGCCATAGGGGTCTCAAGCTATGAGTAAATACTTGAAGAAACCAGTCAGAACATTGGATCTGGAGAACATACAAACCATTTCGCAGCTATTGGGAGCCTTCAACCAGACTTCTTTTCAATCCCGAAGCCTTGCGCACTGTGTAGAAGTCTTTTTAGCCATGCTTGAGGATCCGGAGAGACCGACCATATTCCTCGGTTTAGCCGGCGCAATGGTTCCAGCAGGAATGAAAGGCGTCGTGTCAACCATGGTAAGAAAAAGCATGGTAGACATCATAGTAAGTACTGGGGCAAACATGTACCATGACCTGGTGGAAGCTTTAGGGGAACACCACTACCTCGGTTCTCCAGAAGTTGATGACGTAGAATTAAACAAGGCTGGCATCGACAGGATTTACGACACATTCGCTGACGAATCGAAGTTTAGAATGATTGATAGTATGATAGAGTCGTTTGCAAATGAGCTGGCTGAACAAAACTCTGAGGAGGCCTCATCAAGATTCTTCCTCAGTAGATTAGGCGGTTTCATCGACGTTAAAGGCGGCTTGGAAGATAAGAAGGAGTCTGTCATCTGGAACTGCTGGAAGAAGGATGTGCCTATATTTGTACCGGCATTAAACGATAGCTCGCTTGGACTAGCGTTGACTCAGCACCATATTAGATTTGTAGAGGCTGGAAGAAAACCATTCACGATAGACGAGATTCGGGACAACTACGAAATATTCCAGATAAAGAAAGCCGCGTCAAAGACCGGGGTAATATACGTGGGAGGAGGTGTGCCAAAGAACTACATCCAACAGACCGCTTACCTTCAAGACATCTTTGGTATACCCGACGCAGGACACGACTACGGTTTTCAGATCACAACCGACGCTCCACATTGGGG
>CAZKBR010000046.1:0-4440 GCA_964551465.1 uncultured Candidatus Bathyarchaeia archaeon | reverse complement strand
ACCATAGCTACTGTCAAGCATTCTATCATTCGCCTTGCAAAAACTGCAAACAAAGCGAATTCAGCCGTCGTATTCACCCATATATACGATATACCTGTCAACTTTTCCCTGCAACTCAGTCATCAAGATGGATTGTCCTGGCTACCTTTATGTAAAGCTGGCTTCCTTGATTTCTCTGTCAGTAAGCCTTATAGTAGGTATAAAAGGGGGTATATATGCCAAACTTAGTTAGAAGACGTTGCGGCTATTGCAATGGCACGGGAGAAGTTGATGAAGGTGAATCTGTCCCCGACTATCAGCCATGCCCAATATGCCACGAGACCGGGGAGGTTAGAGTGCCAAGTAACTACGGGACATGCACGGTCTGTGGAGGAAGTGGGAAAAAAGATATAGGAGTATCCTTCCCACATATTGTCCGGGATGAAAATTGTAAGGGAACTGGCTGGGCACCGCCACCCCCTGCATACAGATAGAGGCAATTCGTTACTGAGTTGGGACAGATAACTAGATGAAATGGCAGAAAATCCTGGGTTTAGTGTTAGCAGTAGTCTTCTCAGCTATATTTATCGTAGGGCTCTTCAACTTTGACCTCATGCTTGAGATATGGGTCAAGATTTTGATCGGAGTTTTGTTTGTTGGGACTATATTCTGGGTGGCCAAATGGTTTATCTCCTGAGCATGTGAACTAAAGCGTTGAACTCTTCGCTTACTGTCATTCTGAGGGAACGAAGTGACCGAAGAACCTCGCTTAGGGTAAACCGCGTGAAGAGAAAGTAATCACCTAGTCAAGTTTCAAATATACTTGATTAACCTTCTCTTGCAGCTCAATCGTCAGATGGGTTGCCTTAGCTATCTTCATATAATGATTAATCTCGTCCAGAGATAACTTCCGCCCTTTCCTATCCTTTAAATACTTCTCCATTACCTGGTAGGCTCCAATCCGATATTCCCATACTTCCTTTGAGATGCCCTCAAAACATTGGTCTTTGTTGATGCAAAGCTTTTGAGCTGCTTCCCTGAAACCCAATCTCAGTTTCATTGAGAGCTTGCTTTTAGCTCAAAGGGTTATGACAAGATTTTATGAGCTACAGAAAGGAATTCAGAGAAAAACTTGTGGTAATAAGCATCGGTAGATGTGTAATCCAACTTCCCTTCCTCCCCTTCCCGTTTAAATTGTTTTTCTAATATGCGGAATGCTAATGCTTCAGCAATAACTTCAGCAAGAACTGTGTGATAAAGGGGAGAATCTCTTCCTGGGTATTCCTCGTTAATTGGTTCTCCTAAATATCTTCTAATCGAAGGATGTTTTGCTCCAATATACAGTAAGTAGGGGTCTCTTTCATCCCATTTGTACCTTAGTGATCCAAAGCTACGCTCATCCGGCTCAAATTTTAGTTCTATTTTGCTCTCTCCACGTTCCTCAACCATAACCCTAGCTTCTGCAGGGCGAACCCCCTCAATCCAAGCAGTTACATTCCCCTTCGCCTTTAACTGTCGCCCAATAATTCTGCACCTCCCAATGAACACCTCAGATGTATCAGTCCTATGTAATCTACACTTTCCCCCACCCTTTACTACGATTTCAGGATGATCAGAAATAACTTTTGCAATCACCGAATTGCCTGCTGCTTGAGCACTAGCTTTCAGCCATAAAGTCAAAGGCTTTTCTCTACCAACTCTTAGACGGTATAAGGGCTTATCAAAAGAAAGTCCATCGGGTAGGGTGGGAAATGGCAGCGGCTCAACAATTCTCACAAGCACTAACTCATCGTATCCATTATAGCGCGCCTCGATAAGTGCCTCAGCTCCAACTTTATAGCTTTCTACGGTGAATGTTGTGCGCCCAACTTTCTCATCCTCCTCCAAGGCTTCCCTTAAATGTACCGGGGAAGTGCGAATTTTGACCCCTGTGTTGGTGCCACTAATATCCCTAATATATACTGGGAGAGATTTGTCCAATGCTTCATAGCTCTTTACCACGATGGAGAATGTTTTTGGCTGATCTACTATTATAGGTATAGGTTGTTCCCCCGATGGGATAATATGCAATCCCAAGGGTAATCCCTCAATTGTTGTGCTCGGAGTCGGTCCCACTGGGACTTCTTCTTCCAGCTCCTTTAACCTTTGCTCAAAAACTTTCGAAATCTCCTTTGAGAGGTTATTTAACTTCTTTTCCAGACTCTCGCTAATAACTCTTCGCTTTGAAGGTGCCTCAGGAATAAGGCATTTCAAAATCTCTCTACATTTCCTATAGAGTGACTGTGTGAAGGGATGATTAGGGATCAAACCATCACGGAACGGGTCTAACAATCTCATTGGATTATTTGCTGGATGATTAGGATGGTCAGGATTTTCCTCCTCACGGTCATCGTATTCACGGATTAATTTATCGATAAGCTGGCAATACAATTCGCCTGTAAATCTCCAAGCGAAGGGGTCTGACTCTAACCCAAAATGGGTGCACTCATGGATAGTTGCAGCACTTTTAACTAAAATGCCTTCTCGATAAGGTGAGTAGTCTTGCTCAAAAGGAGTGGAATGTTGACGTATAAGAAGACAAGCTTCTGCCTCTGGGTAATTAGGAATTTCGATCCTATCCTTAAATACAATTTTACCTTCGGGATATTTGTAAATTAGTGGATCTTCTCGGCCTGTATTCAAATCTACAAGTATCACCTTTCTATCAGAGTTAGAAAGTATATCCCGTAAGGCATAATATCGAGAGAAATCCTTCACTAAGGTCCCATGCTGTGGCACTTTAAATCGGTTTTCGACCTCAAGTGTTACTACTGTCCCATTACCTTTGGGGATGGCGAGTCCCTCTCGGGTCTTTTGGTCGGCTTTCTTTGCACGCGGTTCAGTGAAATGGCATTTCAAGGAAGGGGGAATTATTAAATGGTTATATCTTTCATCTTTAATGCTCGCAAAGTGGACAACACCGAAAGCAACAACGTCTCTAGCGCCTCGTCCGTGAAGCCCGCGCCGCGCTTTCCCCTTTTCAAATCCAGAAGTTCTTCTACCCAAGGTACCAAGTTTGAAGAACATCTCCTCCCGACTCATTCCGCCGGCACGATCTCGCACCTTGATAATAGAGGACCCCTTTTTCTTCCTCTCAATTTCTATCCGAATTTTACCCGAAGCCCTCATCTCCTCATCCTCTAAATCTCGGTATCGATCATCAGGGTTTGTAATTAGCTCTACTAACCCACGTTCAACTTGCCCTCTCATTGCCCGTTCCATGTTTTGCCGCTTGTAACGTGGGTCTGCACCGAGGTCCCACTCCGTTGGAATTCCAGTTTTTGGCATTTCTAACCTTCCTTCTCTCTCAAAAGTGATGCGAACTTTTTTTGGCAGAAGTTCACAAATTTTTTGACCTCGTCCCTTTTCAATTCCTCAGCTGTGCAATAAAGCTGTTTCAAGCGCTCGTTTAACACCTCTGCCTTAGTATTTACAGTACAGATAAGAGATTCAGCAAACTCAGCGTGCGAAATTTCTGCCTTCTCCCCATACCTCTCAAATTTCTCAAATGCCGTAGTTCTAAGTAGTTCCTTTAATCTACGGTCTTCAGGAAGTCGGTCTGCTGGCGGAATCCGTCCACCTAAACATTGCTCAATTCGTGACTTATTAACCTCTATCCATCGGACTCCATTTTCGGTTAATCTCCATCCACCAGCATTTTTACTCGTTCTTTTCCTTTCGCTTTCGCCCTCGACGAGTGCTCCAAATTTTGGTTTTTTAGCTGCTTCCAAAGCAAATCGAGCAGGGGCAAGGTCTGGATACTCAGGGTATTTTACCCAAGAAAATCTGGAAGGTGCGAGTTGATGACACCTCAAAGCAACATCCTCTGTATGAACTCGTTTTTGCCACCCACCCAACAGGTAAAGAGCATATAGAGCAACATCTTTATCATTCAACTTATCTATTTCCACTTCTTTCTCTCTATTTTGTAAATTTTATAACCGAAACTCCGGTTTACTTGAGTTCTGAAATTTTGTCTTCACAATCTTTAGCTCTTTTTCTATTGCGTGGAAAATCTTCTTAACATCCTGTTCACTATACTCATAAAGCTGAGGATTAGCACAGTGCCCTAAAACTCGAATACGCTCCAATACTGCGTTTGTTCTTTTGGTTGCCAGACGCTGAAAAGCTTGTCTCTTCGATTCTGAAGGCTTAGCCATTTTCTATTACCTCCTTTAGAAAATTCTTATTCCTATTTATAATTTATTATAAACGGGATTAAGGAAATTGTCAAATCAGTTGCAATTATATCTTAAAAAATTTCCATTTTGAATAACCAAAATACAGTATTGGATAGACACTCAAAAAGGCCGGTATCGTTGATGTAGACTGCGGTGGGATATGGCTTGATATTTTGGTGGCTACAGGCATTTCCAGTAGTCTTTATGGTATTTTTTGATTTGTTCTACAACCTTCTCAGTG
>CAZKBR010000045.1:0-4473 GCA_964551465.1 uncultured Candidatus Bathyarchaeia archaeon | reverse complement strand
TTACGCTGAGTTTTGTGGATCCCCCATGTGTGACCCAGTAGGCCTCCTCCTCGAAACCTTTGATGTGCATGGACTCCTTTGCGAACAGGTCTTCTGGGATCAGGAGAGGGAATAGCATTTCCTCATGCCCACTTTCGTCTAGGAGTCTTCGCATAATCGCCAAGATGTTTCTTCTGAGTTTGAAGCCGTATGAAAGCCACACACCGCAGCCTTTGATCGGGTAGCGATAGTCCAAGATGCCTGCTTCATCGATGACTTTGCGAAACCACTTGCCGAATTTTTTCTTCCAGATTTTTCTCTCGCTGATCATGTTCCTAAGATTTGGATGTTCTAGGAGAAAAGGTTTTATCATTCTTTTCTAGGCTCTCGTTTTTTCATACGGCTTAAAATCAGTTCTGCCTTCTTTAAGTCGTTGGCGTTGTTAATGTTAAAGAATGTGTGAAGATTCTGGTCTATTGACTGGATTGTCATGGTTGAAAAGTACAGAACATTCTTAAGTTTAGAGATCATGGATCTCAGGTTCAATTCGCCTTTTGTAAAAGCGTCTACCGCCGAAGTGTAGGCGACTTTTGTCTTGTAGACCGATTGGAGAGGCTCTATATACCCGCTTGGCCATCTCGGAACGACAGCATCGTATCCCGGAGCCAAGTCGAGCATGAGAGACAAGATCTTTTTTGAGATTATCGGTGTGTCACATGGCAGAAGTAGGGAGTATCCGCTGGCAACGTTCTTAAATCCGGTTATTGCGCCCACGAGCGGCGATCTGACATCAAGTTCATCGAGAACTATCCTCGCACGAGAGGAGAACATCCTTGAATATTCCTTCAACTGTTCTTTGGAACTCACTACGACAAAAACATTGTTCACTAGAGTTGCAACTCTGTCATAGACGTGACATATCAGCGGTTTTCCAGATAACTCGATAAGGGCCTTGTCCCTCCCGAAGCGCTCAGAGGGGCCTCCAGCTAGAATTATGGCAGAATATTTCAAATCTCATCTTCTGGTCTTCATTAACCTTGTTCTGGGAGAAAAGGTTTTCAATGTCTTGCTCGTTCATCAATATAATCGCACACGCATGATAGAAAGGAAATTTGTAGAAAATGCTATTCATTTGCAGAAGAGGGTGTAGAATTGAGTGAGAAACGGGACTTCCAAGAGCTTGTTGATAATGTGATTTCAAGGGGCAGGTGCACTGGTTGCGGCGCGTGTTTTGCTGTTTGTCCATACAAGGGCGTTCTAGAGTATGAGAATGAAGAACCCAGACTGGCTAGTGAATGCAAAAATTGTGGTATCTGCCTACGCGTGTGCCCACGCTACGAAACATCAATGGAGGAAATGGAAGATTTCGTTTTCAACCGGATAAGAACAGCAGAGGAATCCTTTGGCATTTATAGAGAGCTTTACATTGCAAGGAGTACAGACAAGAAGATCCTTGAGAGATGCCAAGACGGTGGGGTCGTTACATCTTTAGTTGTTGGGGCTCTAGAATCCGGAATAATCGATAGTGCCTTAGTTTCTGGGGTCGACCCCGCTAAACCTTGGTTACCGATCCCTCTCGTTGCAAAGACAAGTAAAGCGATAATAGAAAACGCTGGAACCCGTTATTCATATTCTCCAAACCTTCTCGCCATCAAAGAAGCCTTGTCGAATGGTCTAAAGAAGATAGGTTTCATAGGTACTCCCTGCCAAATTCAAGCGATCCGCAAGATTCAGAAGGTTCCACTCAAGAAGTACGCGGATGTGATATCTTTCACTGTGGGTCTCTTCTGCAGTGAAAGCTTCAGTTATGAAGGTCTCATGATCGAGAGAATTCAACGAGACCTAGGTTTGAACTTAGATGGGATTGCAAAGATTAACATTAAAGGCCAGCTGCAAATTTATACAAAAGACGGTGGGGTACACAAGATCCCGTTGAAGGAAGCAAAGCTCTACTCCCAACAAAAATGTCAAAACTGTGATGATTTTTCAGCTGAGCTTGCAGACATTTCTGCTGGTGGAATCGGGTTGGAAGGCTGGACCATGGCGATTGTTAGAACAGACCAAGGAACAGAAATCTTTGAAAACGCGGTTGATAAGGGGTTGCTCGAAGTGAAAACGGCAGAAGAGTTTGAGTCATCCTTGAATCTTCTTGTCAAACTTTCCAAATCCAAACGAGGGCGTGCAACCTAAAAGGGTTGAAAAGTCAGTCAATAGTTTCTATTCTTGCCCATGTCTCGAGAGTGTAGCAGAACCATTAATGGACGCATCACTATTTATTGAGGATATTGACTAATCTTCACTAACAGTTCAATTCAGGGAGGAAGAAAGGACCTGTCTCAAGTTGTTAAGATTGGAATTGTTAAGGCCGGATGCATTGGTACGATGCCACTGCTTGAGTTTCTTTTGGATGAGAGGGCAGATCGAAAAGACATCGAAGTCAGAGTTGTTAGCGCTGGAGCCAAAATGGGGCCAGAGCATTGTAGTGAAGTTGCAACGAGAATGGTCGATTTAAAGCCCCATTTTTCGATTTTTATAAGTCCCAACGCCACCCTTCCTGGTCCATCAAAGGGAAGAAAGATCCTAGCCGATGCTGGAATTCCTACAATAGTCATATCGGACAGTCCAACAAAGAAGATAATTAAGGATTTAGAAACAGACGGATTTGGATATCTTATCGTAGAAGCAGATTCCATGATCGGAGCGAGAAGGGAATTCCTGGATTCTGTCGAAATGGCTCTCTTCAACTCGAACATCATTAAAGTCTTGGCCATAACTGGCGTGTTCAACTTAGTTTTTAGGGAGATCGATAAGGTTATTCGAGCCGTAAAGGATGGTGAGAAGCCTACATTGCCTCGCATTGTTGTCGACAAAGAAAAAGCCACTGCCGCAGCAGGGTTCAAGAATCCGTATGCAAAGTCCAAGGCGATGGCTGCTTATGAAATCTCTAGGGGGGTGGCCAATTTGACAACTGAGAGCTGCTTCGTCGTTAAAGAGTGGGAGCGGTATATATCGATCGCTGCAGCGGCTCATGAAATGATGCAATATGCGGCAAAGTTAGCAGAAGAAGCGAGAGAGATCGAGAAGGGTGGAGACTCCTTGTTGAGAGAGCCGCATGGTCCAGACGGAACAATTATGGAAAAAAGAAAGCTGATCGAGAAGCCGACGAAGCCATAGAAATCTTCTTCGAAGGAACGCAACTCCCGTATTTCTCTTTTTTTCTGAATTTAGAGGCCTGTGGCTTATAGAGTCGATCGAGTCTTAATGATTGGCTCTTAGGAAGATCTCTGTTGTGGCGCGTGCTGGCACCAATTGGTGAATATCAGCAGGCAGTCTTGCACTCCCAAATATTTTTTTTCTGTGTGGAAGCGTCTCCAGAAGGGTTATTTTCTGAAAAGGGGTTCAGAAAGTTAAGATCACGCAGGAAAAGACAGGAAAAAACAGGAAAAAACAGGAATTTTTTGGAATTTAGTGGAATTTTGAGGAAAATTACGGAGTGTTGAGTTGTTATGACTTTTTTATTCTTATGATTCGGGCTACTTCGGTTGCTCTCTGCAGTATGACAGGAGTAGCATTTGGTAGTAAAGTCAGACCGCATCCCGGGCCAATGGTTGCTAAATTGTCTCTTCCCTTCAATATTCTTTCCAATCGTCTTATTCTTGCCACGGCAATTTCTGCACTATCAACTCTCTCAGCGATGTCTTGAATAGCTGTATTGATAATCCCTGCCCCAAGTTTCTTGCCTGACCTCTCGAATTCATGATAACCTTCCTCTATGGTCTTGAAGTTTTCCTCCTCCTCCTTTCCGAAAAAGTGGCAGTGAATAACATCTGCTTTGTATTCACTTCGAGAAGCCAGGGTCGAAAAAATATTTTTTAGTGGACCGCATATATGTATCCATTTCTGCCCTTCTACACACTCAGCCAGCTCATCAACGTACTGCCATGGATCTTTCGTTGGGTTGTAAGCATGGCTGGGACAGTCAAATTGTATAACATCAACAATCTTGCTCAGGGCTTTGACCACAGGCTTCAAGGCCTTTGTCAAATCCCAGTAAATCTCAGGGTAGCCTCTGTATACTTCCAAGAAATTTCCCAAGCCGAAGACAATACTCACAGGATCTGTTATGTTTGCCTTCAGCTTTGCTTCTTTACCCGCAATTTTTCGCAGATAGTTATTCTCAACAACTTCTTTAACCTCGTTCGCATCTTCCGGAGGAATGATCTTACTCTTGTTGTAAGTCCTGTACTTCTTTCCAAGCGTTTCTATTTCAAAGCCTTCAAGATCCTGAGTAAACCTTTCAATCATCCCATATTTTTTCGACCACCCAGGTTCCCCGGTTCCGATTAGATCGAAGCCGAATTCTGTCTGCACCCCGAACCAGTACTCTATGTGAGAGTACGGATACGGCTTCTTACCCTCGAAGGGAGGTAGACTTCCGACGTGTGTTAGAAGCATATGTTAGTCTCTCGCGAAAATGCTTATTATGTTTATGCG
>CAZKBR010000044.1:0-4601 GCA_964551465.1 uncultured Candidatus Bathyarchaeia archaeon | reverse complement strand
ATGGGAAGCCGCCGAAAAGGTTGATGGAGAAGCCGGAGATCATCCATCATAATGTTGGAGATTTGAAAGGTAAGAGGGTCCTCGTCGTCGACGATTTCTCTCGAACAGGGGCAACTTTGAATGGTGTTATGAAGGTTCTGAAGAAAAAAGGCGCTAAAGAAGTGAAGACAGTTGTCGTTGTGCTGAGGGAGGATGCGGCAATGAAGCCCGACTATTATGCGATAAGGTTTAGCGGTTGTGTAGCATTTCCCTGGGATACTGGGCATCAGTAAATACCATTGGTTCAACAGATTCTAGAAAGTTGAGACTGAGCATAGAACTTTCGATCGATTCAAAAAGACGCGCGACATCTAGGGTCACTCGATCTAATGAGAATGTGCCGTTAAGTTTCAGAAAGTGACATGACCAGGTTTCTAGAACGGGCGAGAATGGCATTCTTGCTTTAGTCTTGTTTCTAGTTTAAGGCGGATAAGATCCATCGGATAGCAGGGTGTCCCTTTATCTTTTCATGGAAGATTTCCTCTTCGTCAATCAGTTCTGGGCTAAATCTCTTATCTTCAAAGAATTGGTCGATGGCTTTAACCTCGTTTCTTGTGATGTTTGCCATTATGGACTCGCTGAATTGAATGACTTTACTTCTTATCTCGTTGAAGTTGAACGTTGATGCCATCTCTACCTGTAACAGGTTTTTTAAGCTGGAGTTTATGGGGATTCGGTTGATCGCTTCGTTGATGTTGATCTCGTAGATTTTTGGTTTTCCACGCATCAGAGTGTCGACGATGGCGCATTTTCGAAAAATGTTCAAGTCCATTTCTAGTGATTCGATTTGGTAGACATCGAAGAGATCTCTCGATGTAGTCCTGTACAATAGGGCACACCACTTGTTGGCGAACAACTCTTCTCTTTGAGGTGTCTTTATGAGGAAAGTTTCTCTGGTACCTACATGCTTGAAATCCGCCAGCATATCGTCCTTGAGTATGGGATACCTCCGCATATATCCTACTTCAATTCTGAAGCTGTCTCTAAGACCCTGTTTGTTCTCATATTGAACGTTGAATCTGGCTAAGGGGTAGGTGGGGCTTATGGCTAGGTCATCCCGCTTATATCCCTGCCTGTAGAGCAGGTTCTTGATTTTCTCGTCGATCTCACTTCTAACTTCTCCCCAGTCCTTCTCATCTATGTGGCGGTAGTTGAGGTCAACATCTATGGAGAGGCGGAGGATTCTCTTGGAGTAGATAAAGGCGATGGCTGTTCCGCCGTACAGAGATAGTCGATCTCTAAGGAACCTTGTGGCTGAAATGTCTTCCAAAACATCCGAGATCCTGCAGACCTTCTCAATCTCTCGGACATTGAAGCCGTATTCTCTTGCGAGCTGCTCAAAATCGTATTCCCTATTCAAATTAAGTGCCTCTAAGCTTTTCCTCAAAGTTCTTGGGGATGTAGAGGTTCCATCTTTTGTTAATGGACCCAGTCTCTCCATTTACTAGATATCGGGGTGACCCGGAAATCTGCTTAGTGATCTCATCCAGCAACCGACTTTCTAAGTGTTCATAGAAGGGGGAATGTTTTTTCAAGAATTCCAGAGTGTAGCCTGCCCGCTTTAGGAGAATGTCCTTCCCATTCTTCAGCAGCAGGTTGACTAGATTTTGGAAGTCTAGTTCTCTGAGGTTTTCCAGGCTTTTTAGGCACTCCTCCCATCCACCGGCGTATTCCACTCTATCTATACATTCGATGAAGGTTCTCTCCTTGCTGCTCACTTTCAATGTGTTTTCTTGGTAGGGCTTGTCTAGTACCTCAAGATCTGTGTTCTCGACGAATACGGGTTTAAAGACGAAGCGTCCATACTGGAAGGTGTCGAACCTATCCTTCGCCTTCACACAGATATAAGTCTCGTTGTAGAGAGATTGGGCGCAGCCATAATACTCTAGGGCCGTGTGGAAGCCTAGATAATAATCATCTCTGACCTTTGAGGCGATTAGCAACTTGTCTGCTGTGTAACCCTCAGGCTTCTCCAAAGGTGACAAAACAACATATAACCCTCTCCTGACTCTCCACAACTTTCCTGCCTTGACCAACCTCCTAACGTACTTGCGATAGATGTACCTGCGGCTTGGTGTGGCTTCAATAATGCCCCGCGCTTTGTCCACAATTTCATCGAAACGTACCACTTTAAGGGTGAGTAGCTTCCTGTAGAGTTCCTCGGTTTTTGTGACCATCTTTTCCACCAATTGAACGTAGTTATCCGATTTAAGGCATATAGTTTTAAAATATTTTAAGCTTCCGATTGCTTGTTAGAGAAATCTAATAGTGTGGCCCGTAAATTGGCATGCTGCTTTAAAGTTTTAGAAAAATGGGTGCGTCATTTTTCCCTGGAATACAAGAGGATAGATTGTTGAGCTGCATAGTTAACTTTTGAAAACATTATTGTTTTCGTCTTTTTGATCGCGGGTTTCTAATGATTCCTGTTCTTCTATTTCTTATAGCGCGCGCCGAGGCCACTTGAAAAGCTTGTCTTGAAACAGAAAACGTGACTTTTGTCAATATCATCCATTCAACAAAAATACTTTTACGGTTGGATTGTTCAACGATATATTGAGGAAGTTGCGTACGAAAGAACATAAAGTGAAGTTAGAATCCAGCTTTTCAGGTCAGAATTGAAGGTTGGTAAAGATTTTTGAGGGGTCGAAAACGGAGGGGGCGAATTTGGTAGAGGAGGAGCGGATGGACAAGCAGTTGCGTGACCTAATTGACATGATCCACTTCACAGAAGATGTTTCCGTGAAGATACATGGACTGCGGGACGAGGCTGAGATCTACGGGACCGTGATTGAGGAGTTTGCGAAGTCAAAACTGTACAATGCGACCATTTTTTTGTTGACGGAGGATGGGTCGAAGCTTAGGGTTGTGGATACATCAACACCTCATGGGAAGTTGAAGGCAGCTGAGAAGGTTGCTGGGCTCCGAACAAAAGGGCACCTGTTCGAGCTGGACAAGTCCCGCATCCTTAGTCGGGTAGTAAGACAGGGAGAAACTTTCCAAGCAGGCATTTGTGAGTTACTGGGCGAATTTTTTTCCAGACCACTAGCCCACCTGATAGCGAAAGTCCTGGGGTACGAGAAAACGCCTTTCATCGCAACGCCGTTGACCCGGCATGGAAAGATTATGGGTGCCCTGGCCGTATCTTCCACTGAACTGGCTGAACACTTCATTCCGTCGGTGAGAAATCTTGCCCAACACATTTCAACCGCTCTAGAGATGGCCGAGGAACACGCTATTCGCGGTAGACTTGCGGAAGAGCTGCATCGTCAAAGAGACTTGCTTCATAAAACCTTCGACAGCATGACCGACGCCGTCTTCATCCTCGACGCCCAGAAGCACCCAACTATATTGGGATGTAACAAGGCCGCATCCACCATCTTCGGCTATGGGAAGGCGGAGATGGTGGGCAGAAACACTGACTTTCTCCATGTGAGCGAAAAAACCCTCAAAGAGTTCAAGTCTATGTTGTATCCGCTTGCCGATGCGGGACGCCTACCCTTCCACCTCCCTGAGTTCAAGATGAAGCGTAAGGACGGCTCCGTCTTCCCTTCCGAGCACATAGTGGAGCAGCTGCTGGACGATGAAGGGGAGCGAATAGGATGGGTCAGCATCGTAAGAGATGTCACCGAGCGCAAACGAGCGGAGAAAACGTTGCGTAAGAGTGAAGAAAAGTTCCGAGGTCTCTTTGAAAACATATTTGATGGAATGTTTCAAACCACGCCAGATGGAAAGATTCTTACAGCTAATTCGGCCCTTGTGCGCATGCTTGGTTATGAGTCGATTGCAGAACTCCGAGAGATTAATGTCCGTGATTTATATTTGAACCCCAAGGACAGAGAGTATGTCACCAAAAAATTAGAGAGGGAAGGCTCAATACGCAACATTGAACTCGCCTTGAAGCGCAAGGATGGACAAAAGATCATAGTACTTGAAAACGCTCGAGCTGTACGTGATGAACAGGGTAGGACGAAGTACTACGAGGGTACACTCACGGAGATCACCGAGCTTAAGAAGGCACAAGAAGCTTTGAGAGAATCTGAAGAGAGACTTCGAGGCATCTTCTCCGCAATGACCGATGGTGTAACCCTTGTTGGATTAGATGGCATAATTCTAGACTGCAACGACGCGGTTCTTCGCCTTCACGACGTATCTAGGGACGAGTATGTGGGCAAAAACGTTTATGATTTTATAGCTCCAGAAGATCGTCAAAGGACCGTCCAAGAAGCGTCCTCAGTCTTGGAGAAGGAGATCCTTCGCAGTGAGGTGAAGGCTCTCAGAAAAGATGGAGGGTTCTTCGATGCAGAGATTTCTGTATCTCTACTTAGGGATGCTTCGGGGAAACCCAATGCCTTCCTCGGAGTGACCAGAGACATCACTGAACGGAAGCGAGCAATAAAGGAGTTGCAGGAGAGCGGGGAGAAGTTTGAGAAGCTGTTTATGAGCAGTCCAGAGCCTGTCGTCTACCTAGACGTGGATGATCGCATATTGGATGTTAACCCACGATTCACGAAGGTCTTCCAATTCTCTTTGGACGAGATCAAGGGCAAACACATCAACGATGT
>CAZKBR010000043.1:0-4605 GCA_964551465.1 uncultured Candidatus Bathyarchaeia archaeon | reverse complement strand
CACTGTAGTATAGCCCTTCATTCAACTCGTAGCCGTTCACTTTAACCAAAATTTAGCACCTCTTTCAACAATGTCTTGAAACACTTTCTTTAAAACCTACTGAGATTTTGCGATTACATATGTCAAAATTGAATATTTAATGGTTATCTGAGAAAAATGCCTAAGAGGAGCCCTTTGCGAAAACCAAAATGGTCTAACCGACGCCTAGGGAATTCTAATAGGAAGATGACGCCCGGAGCACTTCTAATGTTCAAAGGGCTTTATGTTTATGGATAAATCACAAGTATTTCCATCGATCGATAGAGCTTAGGCTGCCTGTCATCAATTCTATAGATTGCCGAGGTATCTGTCTAATGATATTCTCGACTTAATTCAATATTCAGCATAGAGCTTCATTTTCTCCCTGCAAGTATGTCATCAACATGAGGGAAAGGAGGATTAGGGCCTGTGGAAGTGATCCTACCTGTGGGGCATACATTGCGACAATAACTACATATCAAGCAATTTCCTGCTTTTTCTGGGAAGAGTACAACACTCCGATTTACTCCTCTACCCAAGAATCCGATAGCACCATCCCAGTTGGCTTCTACACAACGACGTACGCATAAGCCGCAAAGGATACAATTTGTCGGCTCTATCGACACCCTTGAGCTGAATCGAGATAGGTCTGCATTGTATTCACTCGCTAATGCCCTCATTTCGCCAACGACATCTTCTCCAGCCACTACGGCAGCTAATTCGATTATGGTTTTTCTTATTTTGTCTATTTTTGGGGATCTGGTAATCACCTTTAGTTCTTCTTCCACAGGGTAGCAACATGCGGCTACCATGCGGGATCTACCTCTTCTTTCAATTTCTACGCTGCAAATGCGGCAAGCACCATAGGGCGCCAATTCTTCATGGTAGCAAAGAGTCGGTATTTCTACGCCAACCTTCTTTGCTGCCTCTAGAATAGTCATCCCTTCTTCTGCCTTGACCTCTTTGTCATTGATCTGTAAAGTGACAGTCTTTTTCACTCTAGTCCTCTCCCTTTCTTTTTTCGGATTGGCTTCATACCCTTTGGTGGGGGTGGTGGTATTTGCTCTCCTGAAAGCCTTCTTATCGCATCAAAACTACAGACTTCATAGCAGGTTCCACATTTTATGCATTTTTCTTGTTCAACCCAGTGAACTTGATCCTTTTCACCTTGAATGGCTCCTACTGAACACTCTCTTAGACAGATGAGGCATGCTTGACATTTCACGGGATCGATATAGTAACTTGTCAAGGCTTTACAGACTTTGGATGCGCAACGTTTCTCCCTTATATGTTGATCCCATTCATCTCTAAAGTACTCTAGAGATGTGAGGACGGGGTTGGCTGCGGTTCTACCCAACTCGCAAAGTGAAGCCTCCTTCATTGTTTCTGTTATATCCTCGATTGTTTGTAGGTCCTCATCTTTCCCCTTTCCTTCACAGATATCATTCAGAATCTTGGAGAGCGCCCTCAATCCTTCACGACAAGGGACGCATTTTCCACAAGATTCCTCAAGAAGGAAATCGATGAAATACCTAGCCATATCTGTCATACATGTGTCTTCGTCCATAACCACCATGCCGCCAGAGCCCATCATAGAGCCGATCTTAGTAAGTTCATCGAAGTCCACCGGAAGGTCAAGATGCTCTTTAGGAATGAAGCCTCCTGATGGGCCGCCCGTCTGCACAGCCTTAAACCTTTTTCCACCCCTAATTCCTCCACCTATCTTGTAGATTAGGTCTCGGAGGGTTATTCCCATAGGCACTTCCACTAGACCTGTGTTGTTAACCTTCCCAACGAGGGAGAAAATCATGGTTCCGCTGCTACCCTTAGTTCCTAGGCTTCTGAACCACTCTGCGCCCCTGAGGATTATTAGCGGGATGTTAGCCCACGTTTTAACGTTGTTGAGGCAGCTAGGTTTGTCCCGGATGCCTTTAACCGCTGTATGAACGTATTTGGGTCTGGGTTCACCAACATTTCCCTCGATGGCTGCCATGAGGGCACTCGACTCTCCTGAAACGAAGGCTCCAGCACCTCTGTGAACCCTGACCCTAAAGTTGAAACCTGAGCCCATGATGTTTTCGCCGAGTAACCCGTATTCTTCAGCCTGTTCTATAGCCACAGATATGTTTTCCACTGCTATGGGATACTCTTCTCTCACATAGACATAACCTTCATGGGCTCCAATCGCATAGGCGCCTATTATAAGGCCTTCAAGGACACTGTGAGGGTTACCCTCCATCAGCGACCTATCCTGAAAGGCGCCTGGGTCTCCCTCATCGCAGTTAACGATGACATACTTGGGCTCGTCTAGTACGTTCCGCGTAGTCTCCCATTTCAAACCTGTCGGAAATCCTGCTCCACCTCTCCCCCGCAGGTTTGCTTTCTTAATCTCCTCAATCACCTGCTCAGGTGTCATTTGGAAGAGAGCCTTAGCGACGGCGCTGTATCCCCCTAAGGCGATGTAGTCTTCAATATTCTTTGGGTCTATTCTCGCGTTGTTTTCAAGGAGTAACCTAAGCTGGTATTTGTAGAAGGGCATATCCTCAAGCTTTTGTGTTTTTCTACTGGTGGTGGGGTCTGTGTAGAGCAACCGTTCCACAGCCTGCTTTTCAAGAATGGTTTTGGAAACAATCTCCGGAGCATTTTCAGGCTTAACCTTGAAGTAGCAGACTTCCTCCGGATAGATCGTTACCCTTGGTCCTTGTTCGCAGAAGCCTAGGCATCCCGTTTCTCTAATTTCTACAGTGTCCTTTAGGCCTTGCTTCTGCAGTTCAGCTCTGAGAGTTTCCATAACTCTGCGAGCGCCGAGCGCAACGCAACCTGTGCTAACGCAAACCGAGATTGTGGGCTTGCTTGGCTCTCTCTCAGCTCTAATTCTTTCGCGAAGCCTATTAAGGCCTTCGGGCGAGGTTATACACTTAACAGCTCCCACAGTTTTCTCACCTAGCTGTATCTAGATAGAGTTTTTTTCACGTCGGGTAGCTTCAGGTTTCCGTGGTATTCGCCATCCACCGTCATCATCGGACCTAGAGCGCAGCAACCTAAACAGTTGACTGTTTCAAGACTGAATCTACTGTCTGGCGTAGTTTCCCCCTGCTCTATGCTCAGAAGCCTCCGCACGCCATCGAGGATTATTGGCGCACCTCGAACTTTACACGAAGTCCCCATACATACCCTGATCAGATGCCTTCCTCTGGGAGCAAGAGAGAAGGTCTTATAGAAAGTTGCGACTTGGTAAACCTGACTAAGGGGAATTCTTAGCTGTTTGCTTACTTCCGATAACATTTCCATCGGAAGCCAATTGAAACCTCTTTGCAATCTTAAAAGAATTTGGATTAACATGTTTCGTTCGTATTGATAGTCTTCTACTGCTTTGTTCACTATTCCAGCAATTCCAAGCAATTTTACCGGTCGTTTTTCTATAGAAAAACTGCTTTTCAACTCCTGACTCAACTTTTTCTGACGCAAAATACGAGCCTCATCGTCAGGGATCTTAACCTTATAACGACATTGGGTGCAGGTGGCGTAGAGTTCGTTCTCACCGCGGTAATCCCATCTATAACCGCAATGCTGGCACTTCAGCAGCACCGTGGCCACTCACCTACCTACCTTGTGTTGAGAACTACGCCTTCATAAATGCTTTTCGATCGCGCGCGATATTGGAAATCTGTCCGCGTTCAGGTAGAGTAGGCTGTGAGTGCACGGGATTTCATAGAGTAATGAAAAATGAAGAATCTGATCTGCAACCAAAAAAAAGGTGCGGTACAACGATATCTGCAGGAGAGTTCTTATTGCCGGGATGGGAAATATCTCTTTTTCCAACAAAACGTGTAAGCTGAGTCCAAAAAGTCGCAGCATGTGAGTCAAAAAATGGTTGAAATGATCCGAGTTGGATAGACACGTGATAAATTTAGAGACAGTGAGTGCGATTGACATGTCGCCTTTGCTTTTCACTTCGACAAGGCTGCGTCGAACACCTTTACAAGCGGTGCATTCGACATTGAATCAAGCAAGGTTGAGGATCTACGTGTACTTGTGGCGACAGTTATATTTGAGAAGCATCAATAATGCGCGCGAATGTGGTGACCTTTTTGCACAAAATCTTGCGTAAAGATACTCTTACGTCAGACGCCAATCTGTTAGTGGTTGAAGCTCCAGAAATCGCTAAGAAATGTAAGCCTGGCCAATTCATCATCCTCAGGATTGACGAACGTGGTGAAAGGATACCCCTGTCGCTTGCCGACTACGATCCGAAAAAAGGAACGATAACGACCATATTCCTGGCTACGGGAAAGACCACCCAAAAATTGGCCTCTATGAGCGAGGGGGATTTCATAGCCAACGTAGCTGGCCCCCTAGGTACCCCTTCCGACATAGATCACTTTGGCCATGTCGTTCTATGTGGTGGCGGATTGGGGATAGCTCCATTGCATCCTATTGCGAAGGCATTAAAGAACATGAGGAACAAGATCACTGTAATAATCGGGGCTAGAAGTAAGAATCTTCTATTCTATGAAGATGAGCTGAAAAGTGTCAGCGACCAGTTGTATGTGACGACAGACGATGGCACAAAGGGTAAGAAAGGCT
>CAZKBR010000042.1:0-4667 GCA_964551465.1 uncultured Candidatus Bathyarchaeia archaeon | reverse complement strand
CATGGCCTATTTCTCCAATAATGTTCCCAACTTCATCCTTAACTACTCGGAAGCCTAAGCTCTCCATTTCCTTGGCAAGAAAATCGGAAATCTCTTCTTCCTTACCGGACGGACTGTAAGTTTCAAGCAACCTAGTTAGGAGGCGAACCGAATAATCTTCCATGTTCCTCATCTTCCAAGACCTTGCCGAGAACAGCAATCACATTATCAATTTGCTCTCTTTCAATGACCAAAGGAGGCAGAAACCGTAAAACGTTTCTGCCCGCGTCAAGGAGGAGAACCCCGTTATTCGCAGATTCCATCAAGACATTTAGAACATCAAACCGAAGTTCTACCCCAATCATGAGGCCTAGACCTCGAACCTCCCTAATGATTCCACGACGGGTCTTAAGGTCCTCAAGCTTTTCTTTGAGGTATGCCCCCAATTTTGCTGCTCTTTCCGGAAGTCTTTCTTCAACAATCACGTCGATTGCAGCACACGCGGCTGCGCATACAAGGGGGTTCCCACCGTAGGTACTTGTGTGCTCACCAACTTTGAACGAGGACATTATGTCTTCTTTTGCGATCGTCACTCCTATTGGAAGGCCGCCTGCCACCGACTTTGCGAGACAAAGAATGTCAGGAACGACCTTCCAGTGTTCACAAGCAAAGATCTTACCGGTTCTCCCAAACCCCGTCTGAATTTCATCAAGAATTAAGAGGATGCCTTTCTCATCGCAGACTTCTCTTAACTCCTCAAGGAAACCGTTCGGAGGGACCCTGACGCCCGATTCTCCTTGGATTGGTTCAACGATGATAGCCGCCGTTTTCTCCGTAATGGCTTCCTGCGTCTTTTGAATATTGAAGGGTGGAACGTGCTTAAAGCCCGGAACCAAAGGCTCGAATGGTTCACGGTACTTCTTGTTCCAAGTCGCAGACAAGGCACCCATAGTTTTTCCATGATAGGCGCCCATCATAGCGATTATTTCGGGTTTGCCTGAAAACTTGCGTGCCAATTTAAGGGCGCATTCAACTGATTCAGCACCGCTGTTTCCCAGAAAAATCTTGTTTAGGCCTTTGGGCGCTATGCTGGTAATCTTTTGCAAGAGAACGGATCTTGCTTCATTATAAAGAGAACCGTGGCAAGAGATGAGGTTTTCTGCCTGCTTCTTTATCGCTTCTACAACTCTTGGGTGGGAGTGCCCCACGATGCAAACCCCATAACTACCCATGCAATCAATGTACTCCTTACCGTTAATGTCCCAGACCAGAGCACCCTTACCCTTAGCAAGCACAACAGGTCTCTTCGAGTAAACGTTTGCCATCAACCTTTCTTCGACGTCAATAACTTCCCGTTCATCCACGGCTTATCACCGTACAAGATTCGTGTCCTAGCGCTGATGAGACAGGCAGTTTCTCAAACCCGGAGGCGATCATCACTTCACCGACACCAAATTCAAGCGCTTCAATCGTCGCATAGACCTTAGTTATCATCCCATGGCCTAATTTTGGCAGAATCTCCTTTAGCTCAGAAACACTCGCTTTTGGTAACAGCTTGCCATCAAGCATTATTCCTGGCACATCTGTTAGAAGGATGAGTTTGTCTGCTTTCAAGGCTCCGGCGATGTAGGCAGCCATCCGATCCCCGTCTACGTTCAGCTTTTCAAATTCTTCTCCTACAGCAATCGGCGCTATGACTGGAACGTACCCACTTTTCAAGAGGAGCCATAAGAGTTGAGGATCCACTTTGCTTATTTTCCCGGTGTAGCCTCCGTCAATAACCTTCTTCCTTCCTCTTCCGTCTACAGTTATGAGACGCTTTTTTCGTTCTGCACGCACAAGAAGACCGTCTATGCCAGACAATCCTACGCTAGGTATGCCTTGCTTTAGGAGAGATGAAACCAGATGCTTGTTGATTTTGCCGGCTATGACCATTGTGTATACTTCAATCGTGTCCCTGTCCGTGTACCGACTACGAAAACCATCGGGCGAAACTATGAACTCTTGTTTTTTGACAAGTTTGGATGCAATTTCAGTGACTTCTATGCCTCCGCCATGAACAAGAACAACTTGGTCTGTTGAGAGGTTTTTGATGTCTGTAGCAAGTTCTGAAAGCCTCTCTCTTAGGACTTTGCCGCCGGCCTTAACAACGATTAACATTCAGATCACATCGGATGGAATCCTGCGCCTTCCAACCCAGTCTTCTCGTCAACGCCAAGAACTATATTCAAGCACTGGACTCCTTGACCAGCAGCCCCCTTCATCATATTGTCAATCGCTGAAAATACGACAAGTCGATCACTGTGCGGATCCAGTTCGAAGCCTATATCGCAGAAGTTTGATCCAACTACGACCTTTGGGTCTGGGAGTCGATAAAGCCCCTTCAGAAATCTTACAAGACGTATGAAAGGTTCCTGTTTATAGTGTGAACGGTATAATTCCCAAATTTCCTTGCTCGTTAAAGACTTTGTCATGTAAACGTGAATCGTTGCAAGAAGGCCTCGAACCATGTTAACCGAATGAGGGGAGAGGGAGATTTTTATAGGAGTATTGGTCAAAAGGTTCAATTCTTGCTCTATTTCCGCGATGTGTCTATGTCCAACCGGTTTGTAGGGTCTGACTCCCCCGTATCTTTCTGCGTGATGAGTCGCAATCGAAGGCTTACTGCCGGCCCCTGAGGAGCCAATCTTAACATCGACCACTATCCTCTCTTTTTCTATAGCCTCAGCTTTAACAAGCGGAGCCAAACCAAGAATGGCTGCAGTGGCCATACATCCAGGACACGCCACGAGGTTAGCGTTCTTTATTTCTTGCCGGTGTAGTTCCGGTAGCCCATACACCGCCTTTCCAAGTAAATCAGGATGAGGGTGTTCCCACCCATACCAGTCAACGTAATCATCAGGACTTCTTAGACGAAAGTCTGCACCCATGTCGATGACCTTTAATCCAGCTTCAAGTAGTTCGGGAACAACGCTTGCCGATGAACCATGAGGCAAGGCCGTGAATACTAGATCACAGTTCTTTGTAATGCTTGAAACGTCATACTTGGCGAATTTTAGTTGGGTAACTCCTCTAAGATTCGGGTGTAATGCAAAGACAAACTCGTCTGCTTCTCTGCGCGAAGTAGCCAGAGTAATATCAACTTTAGGGTGAAAAAGTAGCAGACGTAGAAGCTCGCCGCCAACATACCCTGATCCACCGATCACGCCCACTTTCATTCAGTCTCGCCTTCAACTCGATCCAATAATGCTTTGGGCGCATCTAAGTAGAGGTACTGCTAGGTTTATACCCGCCACTAACCGAGTCCATTCCCAGAAATCCGGACAGGAGTTGGCTTCATGGAACAGTACCGAGTTCTTCTTCCGGCGTATGCTTTCCCCAATTACGCTCTTAACGTTCTCATATGGTTCTGAATTCACATAGTTTTGAAACGCGCCCTCAAGCTTTCTGTTCCACTCCGCAAACTTTCCCTTATCGCCTGAGTTTCTAACCTTCTGTATCGAGTCGAAGTCTGGAGCAAGCTTATCGAGTTCAGACTTGACAGATTCGTCGTCAACGATGCGGTCTTCACCAACGTTAGGCATTGCGTCAAGTGCTAAAACCCATGCGTCGCTGTTTTCACTAAGCGCTTCACCGCACTTAACTGCCGTTTCCCTGATGTGGTTGGGAAGGTCTACTCCGAACGCCATGTTCCCAAGATAAGTGTTGGTCCTCAAATCTCTGAACCCGGTCCTTGCCAACGCCTTTGGATAGCAATGTGCCGTCTTGCCCCTTTCCTTGGCTACCACGATCCTCAGGTCGTAAAACCATTTTGGAATAAACTCTTGAGCAAGGATACCGACTGGATTAATTATCGATGGCATGATTTCTCCTAAGATCATCAATAGATCCGATCGTTCTTTGGCGAGCTTAACCTGGTTACCGTGGGTCCCCGCATCGGGTTTAATGACAATATTCTCGCTGCCGAGACCCTGCAGGATCAGATCAGCGATGTCTTTCTCGTTATGAATTTGATTTCCATCCGCCTTGAGTTCGTGAGAGTCGCATGGAACATAGACTGTTCTCGGAATCTCAATGCCTTCTTTCCAAAGATGAAGCAGTGTTCTGAGTTTGCTGAAGCATAGAAATTCGATATTTGAAGAATTTATCACGTGTTTGCCAAATTCTTCCAGTATGTTTGCTGCAAAGAGTCTGCGGTTTTTGCTTTGCGCCCTGTTCAATACCACTTCAGCGTCTTCTTTGCCGCCGAAATAGCTTTTCTTTTTGTCTCTGATGCTGTATTGCCCGCTGCTTACACAGATAGAGATTTTCCGAAAAGGAACGTACAAGAGGTTTATTCCTAGCTCTTGCGCAGTTAGTCTGATGCCCATCTCATCAGTTTCGGGATGATCGCATAAGATTGCTATGCTCATCTGTTGTATTGCATCCTGGCTTTACTCGGTTTGCGTCTCCTGATAAAAGAAACCTCTGTCCTGCGACAAGCTGTTGAAAAACTAGTTATTCGCCCCAGTCTTCACCTGTTAATTCCAATTTCTGAAGTTCTAGATTACTGCCGTTGTTCTGCTTCACTTCAAGTTCAAGGCCGCAATCTGGACAGCTTAGAATCTCACCTAGGGTTACGTCTTCGGGGACCTCCAGTTCTGCGCCGCAGTCGGGACATTTCGCCGTATTCACTCTTCTCATCACCA
>CAZKBR010000041.1:0-4703 GCA_964551465.1 uncultured Candidatus Bathyarchaeia archaeon | reverse complement strand
TTCTGGTGGAAGCCTGTAGACAGGTCGGTGGAAACGCTGATGGCCACGCCGTTGCTGCGAGCGGTTGGATACCGAGAGGCAAAGAGGAGGATCTAGTAAGAAAGGTTAACGACACCATTGGCAAACAATGAGGAAATAGGTGATTCTTCACTGAGAGTGCGGGAGTTTAATCTTCTCCCTTAACTAGATCTGCTGGGGTCAGTAGCTGTATCCCGACTGGTCGCTTCACCACATCTGAAGTCCTATCACCAACTATGCGTTTAACGCCCTTGTTGTTAGCGACGTCAACAAGCCTTTGGGTTATGACACCGTCAAAAACAACAGTTTCCGCCCCATCGATTTCCTCAAGTTTCTTGTAGAGATCGCTGACTGGTGTCCTCGCGATGGATTTCATGTTCCCATCTAGAATGACTGCTTCTAGAGTGCCCTTTAGGCTGGACATAGTATCAAAGATGGTGCTTGGCACAGCGACCGCGCCTTCAACTCTATTCGCAGGCTTCAACTCGACCTTCTTTGGCTTTCCAACGGGCAGTCTGTTCCGCAAGGCTTCAAAAATCTCTTCCGACGTAAGCTCTTCAACTTCCTTTTTGCGCGGTGCCCTAGCTACATAGTCTATGTCCGCAACCTGTAACAGCTCTTTTAGAAGGATGTCCCCTCCTCTATCCCCGTCGAGAAATGCTGTGACTTCCTTTTGCTTGCTGAGTTCAATAATGCTTTCAGGAACCTTTGCCCCCTCAGAAGCTATAACGTTGTCAACGCCGCTCTTCAGCAGTTTTGCAACGTCAGCCCTACCTTCCACAAGTATTATAGACTCTGATGCGGAGACAGCCGGTCCCGCCGGTAGACCCTCTGACCCAAACCTGCCAATCTCGCCTGGCTTTACTGCTGTGGATAGCTCCTTCAAAATCTTGTCTGTGCTTGTTGAGGACTCTATGTTCCACCCCTTGAGTATGTCGGAGGCTCTAGCTACGATAGTTGTGCGTTTTTTCTCCCTCTCGTCTTCAATCTTTTCTAGAGTGGCTTTCGCAGCACAAGGTCCCACCCTGTCAACACTCTCGACTGCGGCGGCTATAATGGCGGTTGAAGCCCTATCCAAGGTCGATGGAATAAGGATTGTACCCCGAGTCTTGTTCCTACTTGACTTCATCTCAATTTCTATTCTACCAATCCTCCCCGTTTTTTGCAGTTCACGAAGATCTAGGTCTGAGCCAAACAGCCCTTCGGTCTGACCAAAAATGGCGCCTATCACATCTGACCTTTCGACGATCCCGTCAACCTCGAATTTAACCATAATATTATACTTTGCAGTAATAGGTTGAGAATCATCCAACTCGAAAACCTCCAATAGAAAACAGTTCAAAAATTTTAATAAACGTCAAATCCTCATTCTCTATACTTTTAAATACTTCAGTTCTCCGTATTAAAGTTGCTTCTTGAGGGTTTCTTTGATCTTTTCTAAGTAAGAGGGCAACCCTTCCAAATCCTTCACATCATGTTTGACCAACGAACCTATTCTTCTCCAAAGGACAGAATTCGCGTCTACCCCCTTTCTCTGTAAGTATGTGACTATGCGCTCAGCTAGCCTTTCTCCAGTCCTATCAAAATCAACCAGAACGATCGCTTCTTTATCTTTGATGCTGTCAAGAAGGTCAACTAGTACGCTATTTGAGCTTTTGACACAAATGGTTTTCCCCATTATACCCAATCTCTCTAATGCTAAAAGGTCTTTTGTCCCTTCAACGAGTATTGGAACCCTTTCATCTGCCTTCCTTGCCAACTTAACTAGGACCCCATTTAAAGCATCATATTTTCTCTGCAAGCTCGTAAGCGACTCATCCTCCTATCTGGAGATAGTTAACTCTTCTACCTCTCTAAGTAAACTACCTGCCTCGGGATTTTCAGCGAAATACTTCCTCACAGGAGAAAGCTTTTTGTCTAGTGCAGCAGCCGTCGCTTTTTTCAAGTCCAACGGGTGAATTTCCCCCCTCTGATATGCCTTCGCGAGTTCTTCAAAGCTTTCTAGCATTTTTGGCCCCCCATACTTGTCTGCTCTCTCGACACTAAGCTTGAATCCAACATCAGAAAAAAGGATGTGCTTGTTAAGCTCAATTATCGGGTTATTATCCACCTGCCTAGGTGGGCAAAACGCATTTGAAACCTTCTTTCTGACCTCGACAGCGCTATCATGTATGAACAGGCAAGTTTCTGACCTAGATTTGCTCATTTTTGCTTCTATTAGATCCGCTTCTGTTAACCTACCCGCATCCATTCTTTCAAGACCGCCCAAACCCATCAGAAGAGGCGTGTGTAAAGCAATGGGCTTCCTGTGGCCCAGCCCACTAGCAACTTCCCGCGCAAGGACATGCGCCCTACGCTGATCGCTCCCTCCAAGGCAAACGTCCAAATCAAGGTAAAAAATGTCTGTGACTTGCATGGCTGGATAGATTAGCTTTGAGAAGTCCGATAAACCCTCCTTCTCCCTCCTACCCATAATCGTCATAGCCCTTTTCACCCTGGATAACGTGACCCTCTTTGCAATCCTAAGAAGCAGAGACCAGTAGTCAGGATCGCCAATCAAATCCTCAGCTTTTACAACATTAAGTTTTTTTACATCTATACCAAGAGCCGTGAGGCAATGCTCTAAGTAGGAGGCACACTTATGTATGTTCTCCAACTTTCCCCCGAGCTTATCATTTATGAAAGCGTGCCACGTGGCCTCAAGAAAAGTCATCTCCACACCTGCGTCCATGAGATCTTTTAACTTCGAGGCCCATATGATCCATCCTACGTGAAAGAGACCCGACGGCTCAACCCCAATGTATCCGCGTAATGGTTTCCCTATTCCAAGCAGCTTTTTTAACTCAGCTTCTGTAATGACCTCACACGTATTTCTTGTGACCAAAGAAAGTCTGTCGAATTTGTGCATTGCCTTCTCCCTTCTTCATAAAATGATGACGAGGCTTAAAAATCCCATAAAATCAAAATTTTGCTTTCTGGAGAAGAATGTCAAGGTTGATTTCAAATCCAGCGATTGGATTTCTCAACTTCCATTCTTGAATAACCGCTGGATCTATTTCACCTACAATCCCTGCTTCTCTGTTTCCAATCAAGACTTTCGCTACTCTTCCATCAATGAAGCTTCTGTGGTCTGTTTCCTCTAACCTATATTCTATCCCCAAGTTGAGGAAAAGAGAGTCTAAGGTCGCCTTTATCTCACTGAAGTTTGAGTTGGAGTGAACGATCAGGCAGGCCAGTTTTCTAATTTCCTGGCTCTTGGTTTCATTTTTTTCGTCAAACACCACACATTCTCCGACTTCAAAGACTTTTTGAGGGTACTCCATGTGTGTGTTGTGACCCAGGAACTCCATCAAACTTGGCATGAGCCAGTTTCGCAAACAGGTATAAGTCAACGTTCTTGGATTAGAGACTTCAATAACAGGACTTCTTTCCAGATTCATCATGTCGAAAAGGATTTGCGGCGTACTCATAGAGAAGCATAAAACCTCCTGGAACCCAAGTCCAACCATGACCTCTCTAACAAGGTTCGAGAAAACCTCTCTCTCACTCACAGAGCCTACCGTCGCGAGTCTTGGCCACTCTGGTTTAATACTGTTGTACCCAAACATAATGGCAACATCTTCGACGATGTCGACGGAGTGCATGATGTCGATTCGTGAACACGGAACAATCACAGTTATCTCATCTCTTCTCGACCCGGCGATACCGTATCCAGCCTTCTTAAGAAGCTCAGCTACCGTTTCGGTTTTCAGGTTCAAGCCAAGCACCTCATTAACGTAGCTTGGCCTTAGTACCATCAATTTACTTTCAATTTTTGGGGTGATGACCCGTTTCTCTTTTCCATATGGATAATCCACTTCAACAGAATATATTTGTCCACCTCTGTCAGCGAGGGAAAGCGATACTATCGTCAGTGTGTTTAATAAGTTTTGAAAGATCGTACCTGTGACCTCTACGAGCACATTTTCTACATTCTCCGTTATTTTACCCAAGTCATTTGAGTTGATTATTGGTGGAAAAGAAAGGACTCTATTCTTCTTGTCCATGAGTATTGGCAAATATCGGTGTTTTCCAATGATGCCACCGTACTGCAGGCCCTTAGGGTGTTTTCTAAGGATCTCTTCCAAGGTCATTTCCTCGGCGGCGTCAAGTGGGACGAAGCTAACCTCTGTTGGTCTAGCCACCGTGTAACGTAATGGTGGTTCAATCAAATCAAAGTTGTAAAGGCCTATCGATGCCCTCCTTCTGTTTCTTCCATAAGTCTGATCCAGTTTGTCTTGTAAATGCATCAGTCCACGTATGACATCGTCGTCAAGCTTTACGTTCTTCAGTATGGAGCATGCTATATATGGTCTAATTTTCTCAAGCCTTGAGTCAACTAGAACCTTGATTTTTGAGGAGTCCTCTATAGCGTAACTCCTCAACCCCCCCTCAACACCGATCGCCAGCCTCAGACATCTCGCAATGCCCTCGACGTTCCAGAGGTCTGGGCGATTACCATCCTTTATCTCTACTTTGAGCATCTCACCTTCAAAGGACTCCACCTGACCCTTAACATAGTAAAGCAGGTCATCAAGCTTGCCAGCTTCCTTGGGCAGCTTCACTCCGACCAGCCGCTCCAGATCGCCAAACGAGGCTTCTATCGTGGGCATTTAAACTATCCTCTTTTTTCTGAGCCATTCAAG
>CAZKBR010000040.1:0-4908 GCA_964551465.1 uncultured Candidatus Bathyarchaeia archaeon | reverse complement strand
ACGGCGTAACTGAAGCAGAACTGGTGCCTAACTGCAAAGAGGTTCTCATGAACCTTAAAAAGAACGGACTTAAGGTCGGAGTTGTTAGCGGCACCTCAGATGCAGCCGTAAATCAGGCTCTGGAAAAGTTTGATCTGAGAAAATACGTGGACGCAGTTTTTACACGTGATTCTCCGGGTAGGATGAAACCATCCAGCGACCACGTTATAGCTTGCTTGAGGGCATTGAACTGTGCTCCACAAGATGCGATGCTCATCGGTGACACCGAAAGAGATATTCAGGCTGCAAGAAAAGCAGGAGTGCTCGCAGTTGGTTTGCTCGCTGATAACGATCAATGGATGAAGAAATGGGATATCTCATCCATGTGGATGAGACGGAGGAAGAAAGAGGTGGAGAAAAGTGCAGATATAACAATTAGAGATCTTTTAGAAATACTGCCGCTTCTAAAGTAATATCGGATTTGAGTCCCCTTATTGTCAACAGCTCTCAAATAACAATTGAAAAGTTAAAGGCGCGTTACCAGCTTCATCTATTACCAAATCTGCACAACCACCAGATGATCATTAAATAAAATTTTTTGTTCAAAAAGTGTGGTTGCATGGTACTAGGTTGTTACTGCCACGTTTGGTACTCAAAGGCCGGATGTCACTGGGACGAGACGGTGGTCCATAATCCAATCTTAGATCAATACGATAGCCAAGATGCCAACGTTATAAGGAAACATTAGAGATGATGATCAAAGCCGAAATAGACCCTGTCGTCATAAGCTTTTTGGGACCAGGTAGTTTTGAGGATTCGGCTGCCAAAAAAAGTTGTTGAGATCATGGAAAAAGAGCAGTCGCAACTTCAGTTTTGCCTGATCGTAGAGAGAAATAAGTTTCTGAATTACGATTATCTTGATCAGAGATGTAACGGCCTCACTTACCAAATCCTTTTTAGGCTTGCTAGGTTGGGTAACCCTAACATCGTCTTCATCGTCAGTTGGAATGAGTACCATGAGCAAACTGCAATTTCTCCTACCAAAGAATACGGATTTAAATACCTTGACCTAACGAAGGAATTATCGGAGAGAAAAGGTATCGCGCACTCGATTGCTTAAACCAACTATCCCGAACTGAGTAAAGGCACTATCGGTGCCTTGAGGGAGAATGAATATTCTAATTCTATTTATCAAAAAATGCAGGGTGTTTATGTTTGGAGAGAATAAAAGTTGGCATATTCTTAGGCAATAGAGAAGTTTGTTCAAAGGGATGGAAAGCTGTCAGAGATTTAACTCTTGGGTGCGAGAGACTTAGTTACGATTCAATATGGTTAGGAGACCACTTAACACTGCGCGTGCATGGTGCTTACAGGCTTGAATGTTGGACGGTCCTCTCGGCGTTGTCTACATTAACTAAGACCATTAGACTAGGTCCTCTCGTATTATGCAATTCTTTCAGAAACCCCTCGCTTCTTGCAAAGATGGGTGCTACTTTGGATGTCATCTCCGGAGGCAGGTTGGAGTTTGGCATAGGAGCAGGTTGGGATCAGGGCGAGCATGAGGCGTATGGAATACCGTTCCCAAAGCTTGGTGTAAGAGCTAAGAAGTTGAGTGAAGGGTTGAGGATCATTAAGATGTTGTGGACTCAGAAGAAGCCAAGCTATAAGGGACAATATTATCAAATAAAGGAAGCCTACTGTGAGCCCAAACCGCTTCAAAAACCACATCCACCCATAACTATTGGAGGAAGTGGAGAGAAGACTACGCTAAATGTTGTTGCGTCCCACGCCGACAGATGTAACTTCACGTGTTCCGTAAAGAAATTTCAACATAAACTAAAGGTTCTGGAGGACTACTGTTCAAAAATTGGTCGAAACTTTCGGGAGATAGAGAAGTCGTTCTTCTCTGATTTTACAGGCATATATGCAAGTGAAAAAGAATTGATGGATGACATGCTGGGCGTGTACAATCTATCTGATAAGTCAGTGCCTTTTTCGAATTGGTTGGATAGAATCAAGTCAGACAACATAATCGGTACTCCAAAAGATTGTCTAACAAGGATGAAGGAATATGTGGACGTTGGAGTAACCTACTTCATATTAAGGTTCATCAATCCTCTTAAAGATATTGCCCACGCGCGTGAAATTGTCAAGAAGTTATGACTAGTCCCAAAGTTAATATTATGCTAAGATAAAACGACTCTGTATATGCGCAATAGAGAGAGGTTACGGTTTTTACATGGATGGCGGTGACTGAGATTTCAGACGATATTAAGATCAAGTTTTTGGGTGGAACCGGAGAGGTCGGAAGGTCGGCGATCGCTGTTGGCTCTGGCAAAACTCAAATCCTTCTAGACTATGGAGTCATGCTGGACCATGAGCCGGGCTTCCCCATGCACATCTCTCCGCGTGAGGTGAGCGCCATAATCCTTTCACATGCTCATCTCGACCACTGCGGTTCAATCCCGATATTTCATGTTAGGGGACATACACCCGTTTATGGTACGCCCCCAACATACGATCTTACGAAGTTATTGATATCCGATTTTATCCGTGTGACAGGATACTATCTTCCTTACGAGTATATCGACCTCGAAAACATGTTAAGTTGCTACATCAAGACCGCGTATAGGGAACCTGTCAAGATAGGGGATCTGGAGGTTGAGCTTCTAAACGCTGGTCACATACCAGGAGGCGCTCAAACAGTGGTCTCAGGCTCAACAAAGAGGATTTTATACACGAGCGATATGAACGCTGTTGAGACCAGGCTTCTTGAGGGTGCTGACCAATCGTATGACGAAATAGACGTGTTGATCAGTGAGAGCACGTATGCTTACGAGGATCATGGTGATAGAAGCGAGGTCGAAAGGAGATTCATAGAGCGGGTTAGGGAGACTGTGGAGCACGGGGGCGTAGTCTTGGTGCCAGCCCTATCGGTCGGGAGAAGCCAGGAAATTCTGCTTGTTTTGCAGGCATATAAATTTGAATATCCAGTCTTTGTCGATGGCATGGCTGAGGACGCAAACGAAATCCTGTTTAATCATCCAGACTACATCAGAAATCCAAAAATGTTTGCCGAGGCTATGCACAAGGCCCACTGGATAAAGGGATGGAGAGAAAGAAGACTAGCGATAAAGAAGCCGTGCGTCATCGTTTCACCAGCCGGAATGTTGAAGGGTGGGCACGCCATTTTTTATATGAACAAAGTCGCTAAGAAGAGGAGTAACGCCATATTCTTGGTAAGCTATCAAATCCCTGGAACCCCTGGCAGAAGGTTGTTAGAAACGAAGAAGTTTGTGCTGAATGGCAGAATAAGAAAGGTTGAGGCTGATGTTGATCACTTCGACTTCACCTCTCACTCTGGTAGGAAGCAGCTACTTGAAACTGCAAGGAGATCTGGTTGCACGAGAGCATTCACGATTCACGGGGCAGAAGAGAACTGTCAACTCTTTGCGTCATTATTAAAGGACGAACTCGGAATAGACGCAATCGCACCGAAGCCTGGGGACACGTTCAAAGTTTGATGCGCGTGTACAGGGGGTCCAACCATCCTAATAACGATCCTGCCCATTGGCAGAGTTGATGAAGAGTCTTTATCAGTCTTGCGGAGGACGATTTCAAGGATCTTTCCAAAGACAAGAGTCGTCTTGGCGAAACAGGGTGTATCGGTTCCAGAAAAATCTTACAGCCGTAGCAGGAGACAATACCAGTCAACAAAAATTATAATGGGGCTTCACGAGAAGTTTAAGACGGCTTATACGGATCGAGTCTTAGGCGTGACTTCAGTCGACCTGTTTGTTCCTAGGCTGAACTTCGTGTTTGGAGAAGCACAGTGTCCGGGCAAAATCGCCTTGATCTCTCTCTATAGGCTTAAACCCGAATTCTACGGCGATGCGCCCAATAAAAGTGTCTTCTTTGAACGTGCCGAAAAAGAGGCTGTTCACGAGTTGTGTCATACGCTTGGGCTTAAACACTGTGAGGAAAGTAGATGTGTTATGTTTTTCTCCAATAGTATTGTTGATACCGATTCTAAGAGTTTAGACTTCTGTAGAAGATGCGCTAAACTTGTAGAGTCAAATTTAAAGGAGCTCGGCTTGGAAGGATAGGGGTTGAGCAAAAGAGAATTTAAGGCGAATCTATCATACTTGGCTCCTATAGCGTTCACGTTGGTAACGACGTATTTCTTCACACTGCTGGTCATTATGGCTCAAGTGGAAGTTGTTTCCATCACGTTGTTTCCTGAAGAAGCCGCCGGACCGCTGATGAACGCTACGATCTTTATTGCAACGATGGTCGTCGCTGGTGTAGCCATCTACATAGTCATTAGGCGTCACATGTGGCCTTTCCTGAGTCTGATATTCAGAAGCGCGGTGGCGCTTGTGGTCCTCACACTCGCAATTTTTTACCAACAGCTCTTCTTCATAGTGCTTGGAGGAGACCTAAACGAGGTTGCGTTGCTGATTTATGTCACCTCTGTCGTCTTTACTGCTACGGCGGTTTATGGGATCTTCAAGTGTAAGGGCGTAAAGCAGGTTCTAGTCACTTTGCTGCTTGGAGGAGCTTTAGGAGCGTTTCTAGGTGTCTCGATACCAACCACAAGTAGCTTAGTCCTTCTCGCCTTGTTGTCGTTGTACGATATCATTGCTGTGTACTTGGGTCCAGTGGGTAAAATAGCAAGTGAGGCTGAGCCGGAGAGGCTCAAGGGTATCAGCTTCACTTTTAAAGAGGTTCATATGGGTTTAGGTGACCTAGTGTTCTACTCTATGCTCGCCTCACACACGCTTCTTGTTTACGGCTTTAAAGTGTGGTTTGCGTCCTCGTTGGGAATCCTGATAGGCGTATACCTTGGACTGAAAATCCTCGAGAAAAGGCGTATGTTTCCTGGTTTACCGATAGCCCTAGCATTTGGCTTGATAGCAAGCTTTGTAG
>CAZKBR010000039.1:0-5061 GCA_964551465.1 uncultured Candidatus Bathyarchaeia archaeon | reverse complement strand
TAATCAGTTATCATACACAAAGAAACATAACATATTTCGCACTCCCTCGCAAGAACACACTCAGGATACACCGTCATCCCGATCACATCAGCCTCCCAAGAACGAAACAGCTTGGACTCAGCCCTAGTGGAAAATCTTGGACCCTGTATGCAAACATAAGTCCCCTTCTCGTGACAAGGGATCCCCATCTTCTTTGCTGAGTCGAAGAAAATCTTTCTCAACTCCGGACAAAAAGGATCAGCAGAGGATATGTGACAAACCTGGCCGCCCTCATAAAAGGTGTCCCTCCGACCCTTCGTCCTATCTATGAACTGATCTACGAGGACAAGGTCACCCGGTTTGTAGTCTTCCCTGAGGCTACCTACAGCGGAAGGCGAGATTATCCTCTTCACCCCAAGCTCCTTCATCGCCCAAATGTTCGCTCTGAAGTTTATCATATGCGGCGGAATCTGGTGATTCCTCCCGTGCCGAGGAATGAAAGCTATCGCTCGCCCTTTGTAATGGCCCAATGAAACCAAATCCGAAGTCTTCCCAAAAGGGGTGTAGACCTTTATCTCCTTCACATCCTCAAATATGCCAGGATCGTATACTCCAGTTCCACCTATGATCCCTATCTCTGCACTTTCCTTCATCAACCCATCTTTCACCTATGATTTTCTATTTACTCCACCGCGTCTTAAATTCTAGCCATCCAATTCTATTGACCCGCTATTTAAGAATGTGACAAAAGATCGCTCACAACCTGAAAATCGATCGCCCTCTTCTCATCTCCGTAATTAATCAAGTTGCTATGGGGTCAGACGAAACTTGTCTCGCGGAAACAATACGACTTCTCTTATGTTCTTTCTGTTGGTCATGATCATCATCAGCCTCTCCAAACCCAGCGCCCAACCAGCATGCGGCGGCATCCCATAGTCAAACGCATTCAGATGGTACTCAAAGGACGACGGGTTTAGCCCAGACTTCTTGATCCGCCTCATCAACAGATCCTTTGAATCCACGCGGGTTCCACCAGAAGCCAACTCAAGCCAACCATACATCAAATCGAAGGCACCGCATATCTCAGGGTTCTCCTCCAACGGCTTAATGTAGAACGGCTTAGACTTACTAGGCCAGTCTGTTATAAAATAGAACCCTGGATGAAGTCTACCCAAGGCCTTCAAAAAGGCTGTCGGTATGTCCTCTCCCCATGGGATGTCAATTCCTCTATCTTTCAACTCGGCCAAGATTTGATCGTATGTGTACCGTCCAAACGGCATCTCAGGAAGCTTCAACCTATGCTTCAGTACTTCAAGGTCTTCTTCACACTGTTTCCCAGCCCTCTCAAAAACCTCAAAGATCAGTTCCTCAAGCGTCTCCATCACATCCACCGCTGAAACAAACGCCTCCTCGATATCTATTGAGATCGACTCGCTTAAGTGACGACGTGTATGCGACTCCTCCGCCCTAAAAATTGGACCAATCTCGAAGACCTTTTCGAAATCGATCACCAACTGTTCCTTGTAGAGCTGCGGGCTTTGTGCAAGAAAGGCTTCTTTATCATAGTAAGCTATGGGAAATAAAGCCGCCCCGCCCTCGGTTGCAGAAGCAATAATCTTCGGAGTATTTACCTCGACATACCCCTTCTCACACAAGAACTCTCTTACTATGCCGACAACAACGTGCCGAATCCTAAAGATAGCTCGATTCTCAGGTCGTCTCAAATCCAGTACTCTCGCATTCAATCGGGTCTCCAGCTCAGCCGGCATCTTTCCCGTAGGATCCAACGGAAGGGAGCGATCAGGCTGAGAGAGAACCCTAATCTCCTCGGGAACAATCTCGACCCCACGTGGAGCTTTCTCAATCCTCTTTACGATCCCCTTAATCCCGACGACCGATTGACTCCTCAAATCCTTGATCTTTTTAAAAAGGCTCGATGCTACTACATCTTGATGTATGGTAACCTGAACTGTCCCAGCCCTATCTCGCAAAACGACAAACTTTACGCCACCCAGATCCCTCGTCTCTTCAACGTAACCGAGAACGGTGACCTTCTCACCATCCAACTCAGGAAGAACTTGGGATGAAAGATGGGTCCTGCGCCAATCTCCCAGCGAATCGAGACTCAACTGTACCTGCCTCCCGGCATCTCGAACTCAACTCTAATACTTATGCCTTGAATTCTCTGTGCCAAAACCTTCAATGTCTCAATGTCGATCGGCAACCTCCTAGAATGGCCTGAGAGTATCACTCTCGTTTCTGTACTTCCATCTGGCAACCAGATCGTGTTCAATGAAGTGATGCTTGAAGGAGCAAGGAGATCCTCCAGGAATTTCCTAGCGTCCACCCCTTTCTCCAACACTCTGATTTTCTTGCCCGTGATTTTGCCTATCTCCCTAAGTATTTTTCCGCCATAACCAAGCAAATGCGGTAGGTCTCCGCGACCAACCACTATCGCAATCACTCCGTCTGTTTCATAAGATTCATAAAATGACAATTGCTTGAGAGAGGGATAGCCTTCCGAAAGCTTCATGAGCATTCTTGCGACCTTGAGATCTGTCTTGCTAATCTCACCTGAGTTCACCTTCTCTTGACACTTCGGGCACAATATCCCGCTCTTTAGACAGAATTCACACAGCGGAGTCTTCACTTTCTCATTTGTCCTTTTTTAGCCTGTTAATAGATAAATATCTTGCTTCCCACTGAATAAGTGTTTTTTCCATCGGCAAATCCAGATCGATTGTTCCTGTCCGGAGACCCGCCTAAGATTATTAGCTTCTCTTTTGGAGAAGCGCATCATAAGATTCTAAACTGTTGCGACCTGATTTGGTCATTGTAAAACAGGATGTCCGGTAAAGAGATAATAAGTTAAGTGATATCTTGTACTTAATCAAAGGTTGTGGAGTTGGAGTCTTTGTCTAAGAAGATCTTGACCGGTCGATCTCTACGCATACTGAGTATTCTCTACGACAAGAGCAAGTCCGTCAACATCTTCACCGTAAGGATGAAACAGAGCGAGCTGGCCGAGGAACTGGGAATAACCAGGCAGGCGTTGAACGTTCACCTTAGGAAGCTAAGAGACAGGGGTTACATCAGGACCGGGAGAGGGTTCATAGACCTAACCGAGAGCGGTACCGAGGCTCTCGGGCTTTCGTCGAAGCTGAATTTCCTTTTCGTCAAGGTTCTACCCGTGAGGAGGGCAGACGTGTATAAGAGGGTCTGTGAATTGCCGGTGCGTAGGGTTTTCAGGGTCACTGGGGACATGGATCTGATCGTTGCTGTTGATGGAGACAAGTTGGACAGCGTTCTAGATGAGGTTTCTAGGCTGGAAGGTGTGGAGGATACTCGGTCATACATTACAATCGAGGTCTTGAAATAGTTTAAATATCTGTTCTCTTTCAGATAAGGGAAGAGTGGGTGCCAGATGCCTATCAGTGACCCGTTCAAGAGGAGAATAGCTCAGGAGCACAAGATTTACTTCAAGATCTGTCGTAAATGTGGGGTCAGAAACGCACCTGGCGCCGTCAAGTGCCGTAAGTGCAAGAGCAAGGATTTGCGTTGGAAGAAGAGGGAGGTTAGCGCGAAGTAAAGGTTTTTGATGGGCCTGTAGTATAATGGTAGAACATCGCCCTCACGCGGCGATGGTTCCGGTTCGAATCCGGGCAGGCCCACTTCCAGTATTGTGAGCTTGTGTGGTGAAGTGTTTGCCGACTGAGGTCTTCGATGCGGATGAGTTCGTTAGGTTGTCTGAGGCTGCTGAGGTTTGCAGGGTCAAGAGGGTTGAGGCTTTTGTTAAATTGAAGCTGAAAACCCGTGGACGGCTCTATACCCTTAAGTTGGAGCCCTCTAAGGCCGAGGACGTTATCAAGAGGTTAAAGTGCGGATTAGTGGAGGTCTAGTCCTATTCGCGTCCACTGCTCCCTCGTGCGCGGGGAGTAAGCGGTCCATGTTCTCTCTTCTTTTCTATTTCTCTTTTTCCTCTTCTTCCTCGAGTATCGTTGGCGGCGGCGTCGTTGCCATAGTCCACCCTATCCACATGGCGATGAAGAGGATCAGTATAACCGCTGCCAGAACAGGAATGATGACTGCCCATCTTGTTCCACCTGGACCTGAATAGAAGAGCCAATCTGGTATTCCTTGTGGTGGTGGGAAGAAGAGCCAATACACGTATCCTACCGCGACGAGCAGACTTGCTATGAATATTAAGGCTCCTAGGGTTTTGTCGCTCATTTTCATACACCTCTTGTTCTATTTATTCTGTTGGGTAGCAAACTTAAATTTTTCGCGCGCTAGCCACTGCAAGGATTCACCAGGTCCCAATGTACTCGGCCAGTCTAAACTTGTAAGCAAGCAACCAAGGGAGGGCTATATCCACGATGCTTTGCAACAAATTCATGCCAGCAACAAAGATCACGAAGGGAAGAACTCCTCCAAAAATCTCTAAGACAGCATCGGGCGTTGTTCCCCAGAATAGCGGTATAGCCCAATAGAGGTTTACAATGGATGTTACGATCAGCCTGATCGATGTGGCCAAGACGCACATCATAACAACCACAGGTATTCTATCAAAACTTCTAGACGCCTTTTCGGAGAAGAGGCGCGAATGCATCAGCCCGGCTGGGACCAAGAACATCGGCAGAGTGGCAATAAACTTCATGGCTGCCCCGACAAAACTTGTTGGACTATAGCCTAGGATGAAAAGGGTGGTTATGAAGGAGACGCCCAAGGCGTCCCTAAGACCGTAGAGAAAGTAGGCTAGAACCCATACAACGCCGACGAAGTCGATCTTCATACCCCAAGTAATGCGAAAGGATGGAATGACCTCAAAAACTATTGACAAAGTTGACAGCACCGCGGTGGCGACTACAGCATATGTCTTCGTGGCTTTCGGCACCTTCCAGCTCCTCCATCCGCATGAAATAGATTTTGCGCATACCCGTATATGCGTTCTTACCCATTCATGAGTAGAATCACCAAGAAGACTGGTGACATAAGTCAATACTCTTAGGGAGGCGTCCAGCATCGCCTTAAATGCACGCTACCCTCCGACATTCCTATATTTTCCTCAAAATTCCTTAAAAT
>CAZKBR010000038.1:0-5530 GCA_964551465.1 uncultured Candidatus Bathyarchaeia archaeon | reverse complement strand
ACTTCCACGAAGACCCTCTCGGCCATGCCTCTGCCGAGGGCGAGTCTTGAACCTCTCACGAGGATTTCTAGCGGACCGTGAAACGGGGCTGACTTGACGACGGTCACTCTTGTGCCTGGGGTTAGCCCCATGTCGTTAAGTCTCTTCTCGAATCCCCAGCATCTTCCTCGGCCCCTTCCATGACCATGACCAATACCATGACCGTGTCCATGACCAGTCTTTATGGAAGTCACTTTTCCAATCTGTCCGTTCCTGAGGGCGGTCAACGGCACCTCAAGTCCTTTTGAGGCTCGCTTCTCCATGCGACTATCAACTCCTTCTGCTCGTTCGCTTTACTTGGATGATCGACGCCATTGCATGGCCCAGTGCATGGCTCACTCCGCCCACTTTCAGGGTTATCGGGCCATCAAAGGGGGCTTTTTTCAGAACCTCTATTGAGGCTCCAGGCGCCAGTCCAATTGTATCGAGGTAACACAGGAAGTCTGGCTTCTCCTCCGTTATCTTTGCTATCGTACCTCTTTCTTTTTCGTCGAGTTCTGTTAGAGGCTGCGATTCTTCTTCGACTATTCCCCCGCATTTGGTGGGGATAGGGTTTCCATGGGGGCATGTTCTAGGATGCCCGAGTGCTTTTTCAAGGTTCTTGGTGATGTCGCTGGTGATGCCATGCTCTAGCCTGCAAGCTGCTGTGTGAGCCTCACTCCAATTTACATGCAAGATGTCGGTGAGCAGTCGTTCCAATAGTCGATGTCTCCTTATCACGCGTAGAGCTATCTTTCGCCCCTCTTCCGTTAGTTTGACGCCTTTATAGGGCTCGTGTGTCACCAAGCCTCCTTTCTCCAACCGATCTACCGTGTTAGTAACGGTTCCAGGAGCTACTTGAAGCAACTCGACAATGTCACTGGTTCTGGCTACGCCGCTCTTTTCCTGGAGCCTGTAAATGACCTTAAGATAATCCTCGATTACTGCGGTAACTTCTCCGTTCATAAGAGACCACTACGAGTAGACTAAATATAAAATACGACTACTCGTATTTTAAGATTTCGGCTTGGACTGGGCCACAGAAAAAGAGATTGTTAGATAAGTTTGTCAAGACCTAGGATGCCATTACGGCGACCTTTACCTGTTTTACCCCACTCCTCGTCATGAGGGCCTGAGTAAGGTCTCTGACTTCTTGGACGCTTCCTTCAACCGCAATGATCTCTAAGCACTTGTCTTCTTCTAGATGAATGTGTAGAGTTGAAGAAGTCAGGTTCTTGAATTGGTGTTGCGTTCTTGTGACCTCATTCGAGAGACCAGGTTTGTCTAAGTAGTAGAGCACAAGAACGGCGCCGGTTATTTGCCCCTCCTCTCTTCGCATCCACTCAAACTCGGTGATGAAGCTTTGCACGGCATCGTGAATGGCTTTTGAACGGTTCTTGTACTGCATATTCTTCCAAGTCTCATCAAACTTCTTCACAAGAGATGGAGGAAGCGAAACGCTGAAGCGCGTCACCTTCATTTTCTGGAACATGCAATCACCTTTCAATAGCTTATATGAGAAACCTTTTATAGATGATGTTACTATTTCATTAATTCGTAATATCAAATGAGTTACTTCAATACCCGCGAGTTAGCCAGCATTGCCCTATTTTCGGGCCTCTGGGGCGTCCTAAGTTCCATCTTTGCCCCGATCGTATTCCGAATGTTCGGGTTACCAATTCTGTGCGACATGATAGGCTTTGCAATCCTAACTCTTACCGTCTGGTGGATCAGGAAGTTTGGGGCAGTGACTATGGTGGGGCTGGTTGCAACAGTCGTGAACTTCATATTCAATCCAGGCGGTTTTCACTTTTTTGGCTTCACAGCAGCCAGCATAGTCTTCGATGCAACTGCGAGGCTCGTGGGATACGACAGATGCTTTGAGAAGCCTCTGTTCACCACAGTCTCTATGTTCTCCGCTTCAGTGCTTTCAGCCGCATTGGCAGGTCTAATAATAGGTGTGTTCTTCATGGCCACGCCAGCCTTGGCCAGATGGGGCGGGGTCCTTGGTTGGGCTGCTCTGCACGCAATTGGCGGCGTTATCGGAGGCTTCATCGGAGTAGCTTTGGTTACAAGCTTGGCAGCCGGAGGTGTACGAAGAATGGGTGTGAAAAAGTAGATGCTGACAACTGTGTCTAAAGAGCTGCTGACAGACGCGGTTAGACTGCATGGACATCTCGGGCCCTTCCTAGTACTGGGCTTGAAGATGAGCCTCCGGGCGAAGGAGATTCTGAGCCAAAAACCAGACGGGTGCAGGATAGAAACCATGAACCGCAAACCCTTCATTTGCGTGGTTGACGGAGTAAGGACAGTAATGGAAAGCGACAAGATCATCGTGAAGGATGGGGACGGCCTACTCGCCGGATTTAGCTTAGCTGATGGAAAAGAAGTCATCATTAGAGTAAAGAAGGCTCTGGTCAAGAAATATGCTGAAGGCCCTTGGGAAAGAAGCGAAGAGTATGCCTACGAAGTCATGAAAAGCGAGGATGAAGAACTCTTCGAGTCGATAACTCAACCAACTCGCAGTTTACTCAAACGCAGACCGAGGACTCGTGGTGAGGCCCGTCACAATACGTTTCAATAATGCCTCCTTTAGACCGATGAAAAGGAGACCTACAAAAGCTACGAAGCTCACGAGAGTCACAGATGCAAGTACTACGATAAGATCAGCTATCGACTTTACCCTTCTGAGTAAGATCTTCTCCAGGACCAAATGTTCCGATGCTTAAGGATTTTCCTTCACTGAGGGCTTGAGCGGTCTTCTTTCTCGCGCTCTGGACGAGCCTCCACACGGTTCCTCTGGAGACTCCCATTCTCTGTCCTGCCTCCTCTTGTGAAAGCCCCTCCAAATCTACAAGTCGGAACGCCTCCAGTTCAGCAGCCTCGATGTAAATAGGTTCTAGGTTCTGTTGAGGAGCGGGATTGAACCTGTCTATCGACGGAGCCCTCTCTATGCTAACTGGCTTTGGAAGCCTTCCTCGTCTGCCGTGTCTACATCTGTGTCTCCAGCTCATTCTCATCGCGCATCTAGTTCTTACCGTAACATTTATATATTTTTGTGCTTTATCTCATAAATAAATATGTGCACAAGCACAAAAAATACTGGGTGAGAAAAATGGGTTGGAGAGGAAGAGGCGGAGGTTGGGGTGGACCATGGCCTGGCAGAGGACCTTTCAGCTATCTGCCACCTTGGCAAAGACCAGGCTGGCTATATGGTAGAGGAGCTTGCTGGTGGCTCCTTACACCATACCTTCAGACAAGCATCCCACAAGTTACCGGAGATGTCCCGTCGGCATGGGTTCCACTAACGGTCCCTGCATCACCACTCATGCCTGCCTTGACAAAGGAGCAAGAGACACAGATGCTGGAACAGCAGGTGAAGGCTCTGGAGTCTCATCTGGACGCCATCAGAAAGAGACTGGAAGAGCTGAAGAGGGTGAAGTGATCAGTATGTACCCTGACGAATACCCGTCTCTCTATTGGCTACCAGGCAGATGCAGATGGTTTCCGTGGTTGCCAAGATGGTGGTGGTCAGGGATATACGGGCCTGTAACTCCCTACGCAACGATTCCTAAAGAACAAGAAATATCCATGTTGGAGGATCAAGCGAGACTGTTAAAACAAGCGATAGAACGTATTAAGAAACGTCTGGACGAGCTTAAGAAGTAGAAGGCGACCTCAAGATGGCTTTACCCAAGAAACGGTTCCAGTGCGGTAGTTGCGGAGAGATCATCGAGGTCCCTCAAGGAACCCCGAAGCCGACCAAATGCCCAAGGTGTGGCGCACAGTCATACATGATTCATAGACCGGAACCCGGTCCACCTGGCGGACAGAGGGGTAGAGGCGGGCGAAGATGGTAACCCCCCTTAGTTTCTATCTTTTGTCCACTCTCAAGTTTAGGTCTAAAAACGCAGTTAGGAGGTAGCGTGCATGGAGAAGCTTAGAATCGCAATTCCAACAAGAGGGCGAGACGGCTTGGAGGATGCTGTTTCAGAAGTCTTCGGAAGAGCCAACACTTTCACCATCATAGACGTAGAGGGAAAGAAAATCAAGCATGTCGAAGTCGTCCAGAACCCTGCCGCGTCCTATAAACACGGTGCAGGACCTATAGTCGTGAAAATGCTGGCGGACATGGGGGTAAATAAGATAGTGGCTGGCGAGCTGGGTTTAGGGGTCTCAACTCTACTCGAACAATTCAAAATAGACAGGACTCAAGCAAAATCAGGCTCGCCTGTAGAGGAAATCATAGAAAGCCTTTGACACCCCAACCAACTGGTTGGAGACGTCTCTCCCTTTTGCAGTTCGTTGGCGAGACAGTCATCTGAGCAGGGCTAGACTTGACGTCATCACAACCATTCCGAAGATGACTCCCACCGCTACTGTATGTCCTTTGCCATATTCCCGGGCAGATGGTAAGAGTTCGTCAAAGCTTATGTAGACCATGATGCCGGCGACGAAGGCCAAAACACAGCCAAGAAGAAAACCCGTCACGAAGGGCAATAGGAAGGCTGCCCCTATCACTGCGCCGATGGGCTCAAAAATCCCAGAGAGAAAGGAATACCAGAGAGCCTTTCGTCTGTCTCCAGTAGCATAGAGGATGGGTATGGACACCGAGAGCCCCTCGGGTATATTGTGGATGGCGACAGCTATGGCTAGCAAAAAGCCTACCTCTATCGAATAGAGAGCACCTACAAACGTGACAAACCCTTCTGGAAAATTATGTATCGCGATTCCTGTGGCTGTCAAGAGACCTGTTCTCATCAGTTTTGGATCATCGACCTTTTCAGCGATGTACTCGTGAGGAATCAAAACATCTATCACGAGAATTATCAGCATGCCTATAAGAAAGGCGAAATTCGCGTAGAGAAAACCTGTCAGATCCATCGACTTCAACAAAAGTTCAACAAATGACACATTAAGCATCACGCCGGCAGAGAAACCGAGGGTGAAACCTAAAATCCATTTTGAAGGCTTTCTTATGAAGAAAGCTACGATAGCGCCTAGAGTCGTTGAAATTCCAGCCAAGAAAGAAAGTAATAACGCCAAGAAAATAGGATACATTGTTTTCACCCCTGTCTTCAGACCATCTTATAAATTTCAGAATCACACGCCAGTCTTTTTAGGTGAAATGCTCATCGCCTCTAGTTCTGAAAACATCATACATTATGTAGTTGATAAAAATGAAGTTATTTAATTTGGCTCAAAAATCCAACAGAATTTCTTGAAGGTATAAGAAATGAAGAATGGGAATTACCTTTTAAGTTCTTTCTAGCGATTACGGTAAACCTTCAATCGTCGTTGCCCAGTATGAATTATTTCGGCATTAAGAGCACAGATTTTTCTTCAACATACCGAGCCCAGATTATAGCTTGGAAACTTTCGAGAATACTTCCTAAATATTAAGAATAACTCAGAGAACTTCAGTGAGGAAATTCGGAAGCTTGACAAGAGCTAGCATCAGCTAAGTGTCTTTCATTGCTACAAAATGTTCAGATTTTTCCAAGTTTCACGG
>CAZKBR010000037.1:0-5545 GCA_964551465.1 uncultured Candidatus Bathyarchaeia archaeon | reverse complement strand
CTGCCATGGGGATTTCTAGGGTATGGTGTCCCTGGAATTCAGTCAGGAGCCACGCCCGACGGTAACAGGCGAATCCGATGTATGTACAGATAAAGGTGACGGCGCTCCGCACCCGCTCTCTGCCGCCGAAACAGCCCGCATGAATGGTCTTGTAACACACTTGCTGGAAATATCACTAATAAAACAGTATCAATGTGCTAGAATATTGAGAAATGCATCTCTGCTAAAGTGAAGTATGCCAAATATATTTGACCTGTCCAAGATTGCTGCTCTGGTTAAGGACCAGCAACCGACACGGATACTTGTGATGGATACTAACGTCTTGATGAATGACCCTGATTACAACAAGTGGAGCGCAAAAGCCGAGGGGCAAAGTCTGTTTGTACTTTCAGATACTGTAGTTCAGGAACTGGAATTCATTCGCCGCAAAGAAGGCTCTAGGGAAAAGGCAGACTCCCGTAGTAAAGCAGAGGTAGCTATAAATAGTTTAGTAAGTCTATTCCAACGAGGCAGCATTACACAAGGGATCCCTGTGAAGGCTGGCTGGGTCATAGGCGTTCCTTCCCCAAGAAAGGATGACCTTGACCCCGAACTCAAGCAACTCGAAGACATCGTGAGTGCATTCAAGCGTTCGGACACCAAGTTATTACTGCTTACCAGAGACTGCCATCAACTATTTAAATCTATTCCCGTAACCCTAATTACAGGGGACCGGGGCCTCTTTGCGAATATCCAAATGCAGGGGGTTCCTTGCCATTTATTCAATGGTTTTCCTATCGAAGTTCTAGAGACGGTCGGCGCAACAAAAAAGCCAGTAGATTGGGATCAGGTTCTTGACGAAATACAGGGTAATGCAAGACAGAAGGCGGTTACAGTAGAAGCCACTCTAACTGCACAAAAGCTTGCTCCCCCATGGCTCACGTTTCTAACACACGCCAAACCATTTATGATTGCCGAAGGGCGCGGGGCCGTGCGTTTTGATGGCGAAGTCCGACCCTTTCTTTGGACCATCTCGTTCTATCCCCAGACCCTTGACCTTTCATCATCAAGTGATAATGAAGCTCTAGCTGACCTTCCACTCATATATCTAGACTTTTTCGGAAAAGATGACCTCGAACAGGACTTGTTTGATGCTATTGCCGACAGGCTTTCGGATTGTATTAGCATGAGTTTTGAAGAAGGCACGCCAACTCTTCAAAGTCCACAATCTATAATGGAGATGCTTATCTATTTTGAATATCTTGAGGAGAACGGCATGTCTGAAGGAGCCCTTGACAGCCTCACACAAGAGATAAAGGATTCAGAAGGCTTGATACCCTATTGGACAGATTGGATTCTTAGAATGCAAAACGAAGATGAACAATACGCTTCCCTTGAGACGCTAATTGCAGCATTGAATAATTGTTGGAAGATAGGTCAGACCTACACATTTACTATCATAAGGGGATAGAAGGCATGTCTTCCAGAGTAGCTATGCTATCGCTCATAACATATTTTCAATGTTGTCGAACCAATATTGTCTGTATTCGGCGAGAGCTTTTGAAATATCTTTGGGCCTTAGGCGTAGCCTTATTCTAACGCTAGAGCCGTTATGATCAAAAACCTTCTCCTTGCCATTTTCCTCAAACAACTCTTTATAACCATCGAGCTTACGGTAGGCAGAGGCATGCTCTGTGCCCTTGGGGTCAATGAAGAGGATGAGGTAGTCATTTCCTTTTGCTAGCCAAAAGATAAAGTCGGGATAGAAAGGGCTAATTTTATTGGCATCTGGGTTGTAGTATGGTATGTAGATTTCGTCCAGGCTTTCATCCAGTTTGCTAAAGAACCACCAGTCGAACTCCTTTAATTTATTGTTGCTTTTAGCCAGGTAGTCTTCCAAGTCATTGATGAACTTTACCTCGCTTGTAGTCCTAATTACGTGCTTGATGTAGTCGACTTTCTCATTTTCAGACAAAATTAGCGGGATATAGTAATGATTGGCAACATACTTAATCTCAATCTTTTTATGCTCATGCTCGTAAGTCTGCATAGCTTCCTTAACGAGTAAGTCCCTAAACTTTTGCTGGGCTTCAGGACTTAACTTAGACAATTCACCTTCCAGCTGTTTCTTTTGCTCCGGGTAATCCTTTACTATGTCGACCTTCTTCTGGATTGCACTAATGTCGTCTAGCATCACAGTGATACTTCTAAAGTGCCTTATCTCCTCCTCTAATGTCTTCAGCTCCTTGAATTCTTCCAGGGTAATACCAAAGTAGTCGAATATCCTTTGAACGAGCAAGTCCACATTCTTGAGGTTCTTATCACCAAGCCTAAAATTATCCTGCTGGTTCAAATTTGCTCTGAGAAGCTTTGTTTTTATTGGCTCGGTGTTATATTTCATCAGGAGCACTCTATCGTCAGGGATGAACCGGATAAATCTGCTAAGAAGTTCGAAGTCCTGCTGGGAGAGTTCAAACTTCCTTTTCTCTTTTGCTCTGTATATAGGCTGCTCTGCCTGTTTATACGTAGGCACCAACAATTTAGCTTGCTCAGCTTCAGGATTGAGGAAGAGCGATAGTTGAAGTCCGCTGCCTTTCGTCTTCTCGGTTTGCAGTTCCTTGATTACTGTTTCCAGGGCATTTCTGTTTGTGCCAAAGATGAATAATGTCTCCACCGGCAGGACTTTGTCCTTAACTTTGTCAAACAGTTCCTGGGGTATTTCCTTAGCGTTATATAGAAACAAGAGTCGTTTCCTTTTGTTTCTTATAGGCTCAATTCTAACGCCTCTGCCAGTAGATTGAAGGATGAATTTCCTGGCATCTTCGCCAATGCCGATATTGATGTAATTGATAACATTTGGTCTGTTCGAATCCCAACCCTCGTAGAAGCTGCGGGAGCCCATCAGAATGTTGATGTCAGAATCTTCCCTGTTCAAGCTTTCGAAATAGCTTTCGTCTTCGAATTTCTCATTTATTTCGTAGCCAGCAAGCTCGTCATTGAGCCAGCCTGAGATATCACCGATTTTTATAAGCGCGAATGGTCTATCGCTGGTCTTGAGCTTGAAAGCTAGCTCCTGTCTGTTGGATGGTCTTCTCAAAATCTCGATTTCGCCGGCTGTGCGCGAGTTATAAACATGATTCAGAACATCCTCCATGCTGATACTTTGTAACACTGCCTCATCAACTATAAGCTTTGTGCTGTCTTCAAACATAAGATTGGACTCGTGCTTAAGTTCTTCCCAGAGTTCTCCCAATGCTGATTTTAAAACGGCTGGTTCAACATCTCCTTTGCCGATTCTTTCCAGCTCGCGAAAGAAGAGCTTTAGGTCCGCATCCTCAGTATTAACAGAATTGACTAAGGTTAGAAGCAATGGGCTGTGGTACAAGCCGGGCTGGTTTTCAGTTATCTTTTGGTGAAACTTCTTTACATAGCTCAGCAACATGAGTGATTTTAAGACTATCTTCTGTTTTTCCTCATCAGTATAGTTTTCATCATCTCGAAATGCTCTAATCTCTTGTTTCAAAATGGCGATATGCTTTCCGTAGCCGGCTTTTATGAAGCTCGAAAGGTTAAATTCATAGGCACAGGTTACGATATCTCTTGGGTCGGTGAAGGTTGCTGACGAGTTAAACAGGAAGCCATTTCTGGAAAGGATGGAGTAAATATGTTGTCTCTTTGATTCTTCCTTATCTCCTTTGTGCGCCTCGTCCAGGAAGATATACCATCTTCCTTTATTATCATAGTTTCGGAAGTTGATAATCTTTTCTTTTTGCTCATCGCTGAGATTGTCTGACCGATAGTAGAAGACGGTAATCTCTTCAGCCTTGAACATTACTGATTGTCTTTTAACTTCCGGATACTCCTTAAGTTCTCTGAGCCGAATGTAGATTTCGCTGTTAGCGTAATTAAAGTCGTCAACATGCCTCCTAAGTTGCTGTATCAGATCATCCCTGTGGGTCAAAATGAGGATATCCCAGGGTGGGACTTCGCCGCGTGCGATTAAGCCTTTCAGGGCTTGGACGAGCTTGATGATAACCAGGCTCTTGCCGCTGCCCGTCGCCATCCAGAAAGACATGCGGTTTATAAGATGCTGATATGAAATTTTGCTATCCTCTTGTGGGTAATAATCGGTGAGGAGGTTGTAGATATTTCTTTTTCTCTTGTCAAGCTTTAGAGACAAGTCTTCGCTCAGTCCGTTTTCTTTGTACCACTGGAATAGCTTCTGCCTTCTCTCTTGATTTTTGTCCAGCGGTTCACCCGGTTGATAATCGACGAAATCTTCAAAATATTTCCAAAGGACCTTTAGGGCATTTTTTAGGGCATCTTGCTGGTAACCCCAGAGGGTTTTTGTTTTGGAGAAGCTCGCCAGGTTAAAGGTGCTCCAGTTAGCGGGCAGAGCATCAAAGGGTAGACTATCTATTGTATTCCTTAGAAACAGGCTGGCCACAGTCTTACCACCAGATCAACGGTTTAATCAATTTGTAATCCAGGTTATTGAGATTTATCTTCCCACCGTCTTCGAATTCGACCTCGTTGGGCTTGATTTTCTTGATGTACTTTCCCAATAGATTGGATATTGTTTCTGGGATATCTATATTCGGATATAACTTCTGCAATTCTACTTTTGCCTTGTTGTTCTCGTAGTCAATCTCTAATGCTTCGAGCATTTTGAGATCTCGAAGAAAGACGTATTGGCTATAAGGGGCCTGGGAAGTGCTATTAAAGAGGTCGGAGTCCTCATACCTAACTTTGCGTAGTGTATCTTCGTATTGCTCAAGCGTATAGTATTTGAAGAATCCGCCGCCTTGCCAGTTGATTTCTTTTGAAATGCCGCAAGGCTCGTGATTGCCTCTGCCGGCCAAAACTTCTTTCATCCGAGGCAAAGCAGTAGTATCGAAGTGCGACCCCATCTCAATTCCAAGCCAGTTCCTGCCGAGTTTGTGAGCTACTGTAGTCGTGGTGCCAGATCCGAGAAAATAATCTAAGATTATACCTCCTCCCTCCTTAGGTGATGAGGTTTCCACGACTCTTCGCAGAAGTCTCTCCGCATTTTCGGTCGGAAACTCCCACGTTGATGCATATCCCGGTATATCTGTCCAGTTGTCTGTGAGCATTTGCACAGGAGACTCCAAAGCTAACGGGCTGCCCTTCTCATCCAATTTGATTAAACCTTGTTTTTCGAACTCTAGAATGTCTCGTTGGCGCAATGCCCAGTGTCTTCCTTCAGGTGGTAGCATTTCCTTCTTCATTATTATTCGCGCTCGAGTCGTGATTTTCCCATTCTTTTCTTTCAGATTCTCCTTTGAGAAGAGACTAATATACTCTGGTTCTATGGGCGACCATCTGATACCCGGAAGGTGCATGGGCCTCCAGTTGGGCGCTTCTCTTTCCTTCACAGCTACTTCAAAGAAGTACTTCTCCTTCTTTGTGTAAAGATACAAACTATCGTGAGCCGTGTGGTACTTATTTATTCTTTCAGTCGGCCTATATGACCTACTAATTTCAATTTCATTCCTAAAATTATCCTCTCCAAAAATCACGTTCATCAGAAGCCTAACATACATGT
>CAZKBR010000036.1:0-5686 GCA_964551465.1 uncultured Candidatus Bathyarchaeia archaeon | reverse complement strand
GAAGGTGAAAAGACGACCTTCGATGTAGAATCACCAATTGAAGGCGTGCTGCACAAAATACTCTATCCAAGTGGTTCAGAGGTGCCTGTAGGTGAAGTTATAGGAATAATAAGAGAGCCGGGCGAGGTCATTGAAGAAGAACATGAAGAAGAAAAAGGAGTCAGTGAGCCTAGGTAAGCCTATAGAGAAGCCGAAAATAGCCAGGGTTTTAGAATTAACTGGAATCAGGAAGACTGTTGCTGAGCGCCTTTCGTACAGTCATAGAACAATCCCCTCAGCAACACTAATGCTTGAAGTAAACATGGAGAAGTTATTAGTGTTCAGAGATGAACTCAGTAAAAGGACCGGTCAAAAAGTGTCATTTACGGCCTTCTTGGGAAAAGCGGTAGCCAAAGCCCTCAGAAATAATCTGATCTTAAACTCTTCTGTTGAGGACGACAAGGTGAATGTTTACGAAGACATAAACATATCGATTGCGATCGATACCCCTAATGGACTTGTGGCACCAGCTATCTTCGAAGTTGACAAGAAAAGCATTTCGAAAATCTCAGATGAAATTGAAAGGTTGGTAGCGAACGCCAGTAGAGGTGAACTCGCGATAGCTGAACTAGTAGGAGGGACATTTACTATCACGAACTTAGGCGCCTTTGGAATTGAAGCTTTCATACCGCTGGTAAATCCACCTCAAACCGCGATTATTGGAGTGGGTAAAACTCTTATGAAACCAGTTGTGGTGGGTGATAAAATTGTGGTTAAGCCACTAGTCACAATGTCACTAGTATTCGACCACAGGGTTGTTGATGGGGCACCAGCCGCTGCGTTCCTACAGGAAGTCAAACGCTTTTTGGAAAATCCGCATTTACTTGAAGAATAGCGTGTCAATAAATTTTTCGATCGAACCACTGTAAGTTTGGTTAGTTCTCTACACTCGTTGGTTGGCTGAAATGCATCTCTACCCAGATGAGATTAGGGTCACTGTTCTCAAAACGCCTTTTGTTCTCCGTATTTCTGCAACAGATTTGTTTATTGACCTGAGTTCCTTTCCTTCTACTATGCAGACCAAATCGAATTCACCATATACCTCCCTGGCTTCAGAAACACCCTCAATCTTTGACAGTTCTTTGACGACATCATGCTCCTTCCCAACCTCAGTCACAGCCATAACGTACGCAACGACCAGAGACCTCATTTCACCGCCTTCCTCTGAAACTGTCAGAATATCTGAGCTGAGTTAGCAATCTTATCTATCTCAAAAAAATCCCAGTTAACTACTTCCTAGCAATCATCAAGATAGTAGGATCGATCTACTGCAGTATCTACTTTGAATACTGTTCGCTAATGGACGCAGCGATCTCGCTACACTTTTTGCCCTTTACTAGTTCCACAAACTCCTTCTTTTGGATGAGTAAAGTCAATTTTGATAAAAACCTGACGTATCCCTCTGGATCGTTTATTACTGGCATTAGAATTATTCCTACGTCTACGTCCTTGTCAGGCGCGTCCATTCTTTTGAACTTTACAGTTCTCTTGGGAGCTGCGATCACTAGGGCTTGTTTATTAACATGTTCAATATCAGCATGGGGGAGGGCGACGTTTACGGCGGTTGGGATCTCAAGGCCAGTGGGATATTTTTTCTCTCGTTCGATCACAGCGTTTGTGAAGGTTTCTTTCACATATCCGTTGTCGTACAGATAATTGCCCATTTCCTCAAGGATCTCTGTCTGGTCTTCTGATCTAACATTTAATATTTTTATATCGATAGTTTGTTGCAAGCTCAGGGGACCTTTCCCTTCTCTTTTAACGCGGCCACTATCTTATCCATAAAGGCGTCTACCCCGACGCCCATCATGAGTGGGACTCCGCTGAAGACAGGGCACTCGATGTCTTTCTCTGCGAAGCTGCCAGCTGTCACTATCGCGACGTCCGGCTTTAGTCTTCTCACGTTTTCGTACAATTCAGCTACCCTGCAGATTCTGAGGTCGTAGTCCTTGATCCCCCTTTGCCTCAATGCTTCCTCCAATCTGCTTTTGCACAGCATCGCTGACATTGCGGCTGAGCCGCAAGCTAGATAGATAAAGGGCTTAGCCATACCTCCACCTCCGACAGGAACTTGTTGTGGAAAAACTTATATTTATTAGCCCATATATATTTTGTGCGGTAGTAGTGCAACAGCACTACTGGACTGAAAAGAGGAAAAAAGGGGAGATAAGGAAATTGCAGTTAGAATCGATATACGCTATGGTGACGTACATTCTTGGACTCGGGCCAGTAATCATGATGCCTATAGTTCTCTTTATCCTAGCAATGATATTCCGGCAGCCCATAGGGAAGAGCATTAGGTCGGCCGTGATAGTGGGTGTTGCGTTCATCGGCATAAACGCCGTGCTAGGCGCTGTGTTCGGCGTTTTGGGACCAGCCGTAGGGGCTTTCGTTTCGAGAACGGGCGTAACATTAAAGGGACTGGATGTTGGTTGGCCCCTAACGTCGGCGATCACCTGGGCTGTCCCAACAGCTGCTCTAATTCTTCCGATCGGCTTTGTAGTCAATGTTGTACTGTTGGTCGCCGGTTTGACTAAAACATTTGACGCCGACATATGGAACTACTGGCATTGGGCCTTCACAGCCGTCATGGTTGAGATGGCCACAGGAAGCATGTGGATAGGACTAATTGCGGGCATAATAGCTGAGGTCGGTATCCTGTTCCTAGGTGACTGGACGGCTCCATTATCACACACGTACTTTAAAGTGCCAGGTTGTTCGCAGCCACACACAGAGACCGTGAACTGGGCCCCTGTGGCCATGGCCTTAGAGAAGGTCTTCAGAAAGATACCGGGGTTAAGCAAAAGCAGGACAAGCCCTGACGTAATCAGGGACAAGGTTGGCTTCATGGGCGAGCCAGTGATGATAGGCGTCTACGTCGGTATATTCCTAGGCGTACTAGCCTGGTTGCCTCCAATGGAGATAGTTAAGTTAGCCTTCTACATGGGTGCATTGTTGCTCTTGGAAGGCAGAATGATAGGTATCCTAATGGAGGGCCTTATGCCGCTAGCGGACGGCATTAGAGACTACTTCGCTAAGAGCAAGACCTTTAAGGGCAGGGAGTTGTTTATAGGGATAGATGCAGGCCCTATAGGCTTATCTGACCCATCGTCTATAGCCGTGGGTCTGATACTGATACCCTTGTACATCGGCTTGGCACTAGTTCCAGGAAACTTGATACTCCCAGCTGGAGACCTATCGATCGTTCCGATATTCGGCATGTGGAGCTGCGCAGCTGCCGGGGGAGACATACTCAGAGGCATTCTGGGCGGAGCTGTATCAGCAGTATTAGTAATGTATATCACTAACGCATTTGCAGCTCCACTGACAGCTGCGGCTGCTGTTGCAAAATTTGCGATACCAGCTGGCATTTTATGGGTCTCAAGCCTCGATGCTGGAGGACACATATTTCCATGGATAGTGATGACGATATTCATGTCCGCTGGAACCGGAAACATGAGTTCACTGATGATCGCGGTGGTTGCCGGAGTGCTTTACGTTGGATGCTACTTCTTCGCCAAGGAGATGCCCGAGAAGGTAGCTAAGGAGCTGCGCAAGTAGCCCACCAACCCCCCAACTTTTTTTGGACGACCAGTATATGGGCCGCACACTCGAAGTTATACTCAAGTCCAAACTGTCTGAGAAGAGAATCTACAGTCTCTGCAAAGACTACTTCCTCAAACAAAACTGTGAACTGATTGAGGAAAAACCATATGCCCTGCTCACATTCAGAGGCGGAAGCCACTTCTGGACTTACGCGTTGGCGACGATCAGATGGGAAAAAGCATTGAAGACTTTTACGATCAGTATAGGCTCTAACACAAGAGAGAGAACGGTGAAGATAAAATATGAAGTATCTTGGATGGTTAGCATACGTTCAAAAGACGCGGCAGCAGGGAGGGAGCTGTACAATTTGTCTAAGTTGCTAAAAGCCAAAATCACCAGAATCTATCACTAGCGCACCAGACGAGCTTTGAAACAGACATTTGATCACTAAAATTCTTTGGCCAAATTTTCCCAGCAGTGAATCCGAAACCAATGATTTTTAGAAAAAATCTATGGCATGATCGCGATTTTTAGAGCTTCCTTCGATGTCATCAGCAGGTCAAACGCGTCTTTCACATCATCAAGAGGTATTCTGTGAGTCACTATAGGCCTAAGGTCGGCCTTCCTCGACTTTATCAGCTCCCAGGCCTTGTGGACGTGGTAGGGGGTCGTATGGAAGGTTCCCTTAACAGTGATCATATCGTAGTGGATTCTGCCTGTCGGAACAGTAAACGTTGTTCCCGGGGCGCATCCGCCATACTGGTTAATAATGCCTCCTCTCGCAACCATCCTGACGGCTTGTTCCCAAGCGGATGGAGTGCCCGCGGCCGTGATTACAACGTCTGCGCCATATCCACCCGTCAACTCTTTCACTTTTTCCTCCGCGTTTTCCTTATGCTCGTTGATCAACTCGTCTGCGCCAAGCTTCTTCGCAACATCAAGTCTGAAGTCGTGGTGGCCGCTCACAATCACTTTGGCCGCTCCATATAATTTTGCAAGTATTACGAAGTACAGTCCCTGGGCGCCGTCTCCGATAATCACCACGTTATCACCAAGCTTTATGTTTGAGTCGGCAGCCCCATATACGGCGCAGGAGAATGGTTCAAGCTGCGCGGCCTCCTCAAACGTGATGTTGTCCGGGATTTCAAACATGTTGACTTTTACTATTCTGCTAGGGATCAGCTGATACTCTTGATACGCTCCCTTCACGTAGAAAAAGTCTTCGCAGAGCGAATAGAGGCCTTTCAAACACATTCTACACGTAAAGCATGGAGCACTATTGTGAGCGACGACTCTCTGACCAACATGAAAACTCGTAACCTCTTTGCCAACCTCTTCAACAACTCCTGAGGCCTCGCCGTGGCCTAGAAGCCTAGGAAAAGTGTCTCCGGGCCTACCCCTGATTATGCTCTTGACGTCTGTTCCACAAGTGGTAGCCACCTTAACTTTGATCAATACGTCTCCGGGGCCTGGCTCTGGCCTATCAACAGTCTCTAAGCGGATATCATTAAAACCGTATATCATGGTCGCTTTCATCTTCATGCTCAAAATCTCCCCTTGAAGAGATCAAGAGGAAACTTAACTTCCTTACCTTAAAAATATTTTACTAAGCATCATTGCTTCAAAGCAAATGTGGATAATATTAAGTAAATCTTTATGTAGATTACTCTCAAAAGTAATAGCATAATTCATAACGGTTTTAGAAATGACAGTATATACCGATTTCATCACGAAAGAGACCGTTATGGGGAGGCCCGAGTTCTTTGACATTACAGAAGAAGTCCAGTCTATAGTCTCAAAGTCTAAGATCAAGAACGGTTTGGTTACGGTTTTTACGCCGAGTGCGACCTCAGCAATCATATTAAATGAGAATGACAAGTTTCTTTATTTGGACCTATTTGGTGTTCTTGAAAAGATTACTCCAAAGGCCCTGAAGATGGGTCAGTATCGCCATCCGGATCCGCATCATGTCGACGACATTTTGAACGCCCATTCTCATCTGCGTGCAAGCATGATGGGTCAATCACAAACCATACCGATCATTGACGGGAAACTTCTCCTTGGAACATATCAGAGGATCATTTTTCTTGAGTTGGAAGAC
>CAZKBR010000035.1:0-5911 GCA_964551465.1 uncultured Candidatus Bathyarchaeia archaeon | reverse complement strand
GAGCTTAAGAAGTAGAAGGCGACCTCAAGATGGCTTTACCCAAGAAACGGTTCCAATGCGGTAGTTGCGGAGAGATCATCGAGGTCCCTCAAGGAATCCCAAAGCCGACCAAATGCCCAAGGTGTGGCGCACAGTCATACATGATTCATAGGCTGGAACCCGGTCCACCTAGCGGACAGAGGGGTAGGGGCAGGCCAAGATGGCAACCTACTCCATCATAGTCTCAATCTTTTGCCCAATCTTGAGTTTAGGTCTAAAAAAGCAGTTAGGAGGCAGCGTGCATGGAGAAGCTTAGAATCGCGATTCCGACAAGAGGGCGAGACGGCTTGGAGGATACGGTTTCTGAAGTCTTCGGAAGAGCCAGCACTTTCACCATCATAGACGTAGAGGGAAAGAAAATCAAGCATATCGAGATCGTCCAGAACCCTGCCGCGTCCTATAAACACGGTGCAGGACCCCTAGTCGTGAAAATGCTGGCGGACATGAGGGTAAATAAGGTAATGGCTGGAGAGCTGGGTCCAGGGGTCTCAACTCTGCTCGAACAATTCAAAATAGACAGGGATCAAGCAAAACCAGGCTCGCCCGTAGGGGAAATCATAGAGAGCCTTTGACACCTCAACCAGTTGGTTGGAGGCGTCCCTCTCTTGTGCAGTTCGTTGCGCGAGACAGTCATCTGAGCAGGGCTAGACTTGACGTCATCACAACCATCCCCAAGATGACTCCCATCGCTACTGTATGTCCTTTGCCATATTCCCGGGCAGATGGTAAGAGTTCGTCGAAGCTTATGTAGACCATGATGCCGGCGACGAAGGCCAAGACACAGCCAAGCAGAAAATCCGTCGCGAAGGGCAATAGGAAGGCTGCCCCTATCACTGCGCCGATGGGCTCAAAAATCCCAGAGAGAAAGGAATACCAGAGAGCCTTTCGTCTGTCTCCAGTAGCATAGAGGATGGGTATGGACACCGAGAGCCCCTCGGGTATATTGTGGATGGCGACAGCTATGGCTAGCAAAAAGCCTACCTCTATCGAATAGAGAGCACCTACAAACGTGACAAACCCTTCTGGAAAATTATGTATCGCGATTCCTGTGGCTGTCAAGATTCCAGTTCTCATCAGTTTTGGATCATCAACCTTTTCAGCGATGTACTCGTGAGGAATCGAAACGTCTATCACAAGAATTATCAGCATGTCTATGAGAAAGGCGAAATTCGCGTAGAGAAAACCTGTCAGATCCATCGACTTCAACAGAAGTTCAACAAATGACACATTAAGCATCACGCCGGCAGAGAAACCAAGGGTGAAACCTAAAATCCATTTTGAAGGCTTTCTTATGAAGAAAGCTATGATAGCGCCTAGAGTCGTTGAAATTCCCGCCAAGAAAGAAAGTAATAACGCCAAGAAAATAGGATACATTGTTTTCCCCTGTCTTCAGCTCATTCTATAAATTTTCAGAATTACACGCCAGTCTTTTAGGTGAAATGCTCACCCGCCTCCATTAATTATGAAAACATCATTTATTATGTTGTTGATAAAAATGAAGTTATTTAATTTGCTCAAGAATCCAACAGAATTTCTTGAGGGTATAAGAAACGAAGAATGGGAATCACCTTTTAAGTTCTTTCTAGCGATTTCGGTAACCTTCAATCGTCGTGCCCGTTATGAATTTTTTGCCATTGAGCGCAGATTTTTCTTCAGCATACCAAGTCCAGATTATAGCTTAGTAACTTTCGAGAATACTTCCTAAATATGGAATTTATGAATAATTCAGAGAAAACTTCAGTGAGGAAATTCGGAAGCTTAACGAGCTAGCGTCAGCTAAGTGTCTTTCATTGCTACAAAATGTTCAGATTTTTCCAAGTTTCACGGCGACGAACCCCGCTTCCTTATAGTAACTTTTTCTTGGGCTCTCGAAATGAAGCGGGGTTTCAGTTGGAGCTTGAACAATTGTGGAGCTTATCTCCATAATTTTAAGCCCAGCTTTTTCAACAATGGCTTTTAACTCTTCAAAACTGTAGAACTTTGCGATTCTATAAAAAACATTGCCCGCCTCGCCTTTTTTCTTGTAGAAACTTGCCCACGGGCTTTCTCTTAATATTAAACCGAGAATAATTCTCCCGTCATTCTTCAGAACTCTTGCAGATTCTCTCAAAACTTTCAAAGGTTCATCAACAAAACATAGGGTAACAATGATAAAGACTGCGCCAAAAGATCTGTCTATGAACGGTAATTTTTCGCCTTTCCCAGTAATAACCGATATCCCTCGTTTTTTTGCAAATTTTATCGCGCCAACAGAAATGTCAATTCCATATTCTATGTTTAATCCTTCTGCAAATCTTCCAGTGCCAACGCCTATTTCAAGAAAAGGTGTCTTCAAATCCTTACATAATGAAACGACGCAAGCCTTTTCTAGGTTAAAAGCAGACTTTCCAAAAGGTTTATCATACCATCCTTCGAATCTTCGCGCAAAAGTATCAAACACGTGCGCTGCACTTAGGTTATTCTTGGCGGCTTCGTCTTTCATTTATGACGCGAACTCCTTAGACAACACCCATGATGCTTCCCAGGCAAAGCGTTTCTTCGGATAAGGGGGCTTCTCATCTGTCGAGATACTAAAACCAGAGGCTATTCTTTCGATGATTCTGAGACTGTAATCTGCTATGACTTCAATCTCTCCTGAATCCATTCGTTCAGCGCTTCCCATGAAGAGATCATATCAATCAACCAATGCTACGTTGGCTTTTCTACTAGGAAGGCTCCCATTCTGTGGAAATAGTCATATCTCAGATTGACGAAAGCAGCCCTCTCTAGGAGTGTGATCCACTTCTCCTTTGGTAGAAGCATCCAATAGCCAATTGGTGTGAATGTCAAGAAACCCCATAGATCACGCAGCGGTTCTAACAGGAGGATTCTGCCTCCAGGCCGCAGAACCCTGTAGATCTCTTCAAAGGCATTAAGCTTCTCTGAATCGCCATGAAGGTTGTTTATGACACTGCTGCTTGTGACGACATCGAACGAATTATCTGGGAAGGGGATCGAGAGGACATTGCCTGTCTTGAATTCAACCTTGTCCCGTACGCCTTCGATTTGGGCGTTTGCATAGGCCCGTTTCGGAGAGTTTCCAGGGATCTCAGTTCCGCTCCAGATGTCGATCCCAATAGCCTTTCCCGTAGTCAAATGCTTCGCCACGCCAACAGTCATTTTCCCGAGACCACAGCCCACATCCAAAACCATCTCATTTCCCTTCAACTCCAAAATCTTTGATGGATCAAGAGACTCTGTCTGACAAGCCAGATGCATTGCGAGTGCATAGCTCAAAATGGTATAGACCCCCAAGCCCATCAGGATGATGCTAACCGGCCACCACATAAATGTGGCAACAAGTAAACCAGCGCCAATCATAACTGTTGAAAAAACGACGAAGATGTGCAAAGAATAGTATCCATAATGCGGCTTTGCAGAACCCTTCACCACAGTTTCAACTCTCCTTGCGCGGGCTTATCTCGGTATCCACTTAGGCACTCTTCCCTTATATTCAAGGTAATCTTTGCCATATCTCTCTTCGAGTTTTAGCTCCTCATAATCAGCCAGTTTAGCATAGACATAGATTATGAGCACCCACGGTATGAGGCTCAAAAGAGACATTGTTCCAACGATGCATCCAAGATATGCCAAGATGTATCCGAGGTACATCGGGTGTCGAATATGACCAAATACTCCAGTGCTCACCAAACCTGGAATTTTCTCGTTAAATAGAAGCCGGTGTCCCAATGAGGCCATCACAAAGCCCAGCACTAGCAAAAACAAGGCGAGTGCTATGCGGATGGTTAATGAGATGAAACTTGTCAGGAAAGTCAAAAAACCAAAGATGAAAGAGTCCAAAAACCAGACAAACGAAAAAACTATGAGACATGCAACTTGAAGTAGATGTGAATGCGGTAGCTCCTCATGTTTTCTTGCCATTGATTTCCAACCTCATCGGAATGGATTTTCTCTTGAATTCCTCTTCAAATTGCTTTTCTATACAAACCTTCTGTAAAGGAGTTTTACAGCTGGTAGAATGAAAAGTAAGAAAAACCCTACAAGCACCGAAACGTCAACAGAAACAAAGGCATCTTGGCTTGCTGAAAAGGATTGCCGCAACCCATCTACAGTGTATGTAAGGGGCATTAGATAGGCTACAAATCGCAATACTGGTGGCATAGCTGAAACTGGATAGACGACGCCACTTAGGAATACCATTAAAAAACGAGGAAGGTTGAGTAAAGTCTGAGCTTCGAACACCTCCTTCACTAAGACACACAAGAGGGCGCCGAGTGATGAGAAGACTAGGAGAGAAGGAATGACGATCAAGATAAGATAGAGTATGTTGGGATGGAGTCCTAGAACGACCACTGAACCTGTTGTCACTATAACTGTCATTATGAGTCCAAAAATAGAGCCCCCAAGCACCTTCCCCAGAAGTACCGAGGGCAAACTAATGGGCGCTAGGAGTAACCTTTCTAGAGAGCCGAGTCGAAGTTCAAAATTGATGACTACGGCTTCGGCGGCAGTCGTGCTAAACAGGATTGTCATGGCAATTAGTCCAGGCACCAGCTCTTCAAAGCCTCTGGGATTTCTGAGATAGAAAGCTAGAATCCAAGCTATAGGAAACACAATTCCCCAACTAACTGAAGGGGGCTTGAGGTAGTATGTCTTCATATCTTTTAAGGCTATGTAGTAAATACCTCGTAAGTTGTCCCGCCACATTCTACCTTCCACCTTTCTCAACTGCCATAATAGTCGGGCTTAAGCCCGTAATCTTGATAAATGCATCCTCGAGACTTGGTTTGATAGTATTAACCGACTGTATTTCAATACCTTTAATCTTGGCAAATTGCGATACGTCATCAAATATTTTGCCAGGAATGCCACCATAAACTCGCACTTTATTATGGTCCAATGCAATCATCTTGACTTCAGGAAGTCTATTAGAGAGGTCTTCCATCAACTTGGAAGTCTCCTCAGCAAAAGAGAATTCTATCACTGATTCTTCTTCAGTGAAAGCCTTCATCGCTTCAGGGGTATCGATCTTTACTATCCGTCCCTTGACCAAGATAGCAATTCGGTTGCATAGGAGGTCTGCCTCCTCTAAGTAATGGGTTGTGAGGAAAATAGTTATTCCTTGGTGTCGGAGGTTGCTGATCAGATTACGCAGGGAGCGGGCGGCTACCACATCTAGACCTACAGTAGGCTCATCGAGGAAGAGCAGTCTGGGGCAATGTACTAAAGCAGCGGCTATGGTCAGTGCTCGTTTCATGCCACATGAAAACGTTCCAAAAAGGTGGTCTTTACGCTCGTATAACCCAAAGGTCTTCAAGAGTTCCATTGCCCTCTCCCTGCGTTGATTGCGTGGAACCCCGTATAGTCGCGCCATAAACAACAGATTATCAAAGGCAGAAAGCTCGTCATACAAATTCGAAGCTTCCGGAACAACCCCAATGTACTTCTTTGCCTTCACTATCTCTGATTCGACATCGAAGCCTAGAACGCAGGCTGAACCAGCGGTGGGCCTAGATAGTCCCGTGAGCATTCGGATTGTTGTAGTTTTGCCAGCCGCGTTTGGTCCTAGAAAGCCGAAAATCTCTCCCTCTCTAACATCAAAACTGATGTGGTCAACAGCTAATATTTCGCCGTACTGTTTGGTTAAATCCCTTGCTTCTATTATCATTCCAATTTTCTTCCTATATTTCCCATAAATGCGACAGCAAACATTCAAGATTTGTGGATCAACAGAACTTCAGAATATTTTTGACCATCGCCCTCAGCTTTCTTCGCCCTTTCCTTCTGTCCAGACTGGTAGTTTTCTCGTGTAGTAGGTGTTTCCTTCGTATTCAATCTCTCTAAGTTTGCCTTCTTGCAATAGCCTGTCTAT
>CAZKBR010000034.1:0-6919 GCA_964551465.1 uncultured Candidatus Bathyarchaeia archaeon | reverse complement strand
CGTACTCTTTCAACTTCCCTTCGCCTCCTCCTACATGAAGTCTATTATTCAATTAAAACCTGTCAAAATAGAAGTTTAATGAAGGACTCTGAATTCTTATTCGGACGATTGCTGAGACGTGAGGGAATTGGTTGTCTTTAGGGACGGTGACATAACAGTATCAACCGACAGACTCATTTTCTATACTTTTGGCTATGATCACCCTGAAGACAAGGTGATTTCTTTTCTAAAGTATATTCCAGCTAGGCTCGCATCAAGGTTTGACATAGAGTGGATGGAATACAGATGGAATTTCATGGGTGAAGATATGGTCAGGCCGAGGGAGTTGTTTAGCCCGGAGAACCACCTTAAGTTGATTGGCTCGTTTAAAAAATCTTTTCCAGGTTATCTTCACTATTCAAGGATGTTGAAGAGATGGTTGATAGCTGTTCCGAAGAGGCTGATCTGGAGGGTTTTTGATCCATCTCAATGTCTGATTGAGCTTCTAAAGAAAAGCGAGAGAGACTCCTTAGAGGAGAAGGCTATTCAACTCATAGGTAAATTGTCCTCAGAATCGGAGGTGCCTTTGGCGTTCTTTGGGATTCACGGGTCGATAAGTCTGGGTATGCATCATGAGGGGAGCGACATCGATGTTGCCGTGTATGGGGAAAGCAATTTTAGGAGAGTGATTGACGCAATGAAGAGGCTTGAGGTCAAGGGAGAGATCAGTCTTGTCAGAGAAACATTTTATGATGAACGTAAATTGAACAAGGGAATATTCAGCCACGTAAGGTTTAACGTTAACGCGACCAGAACACCATCCGAAATTTCCGATAGAAGATTGAATTTTGAACCCATCGCTCAGGTTGAAGCGTCGTGTAAGGTTGTCAACGACGATGAGGCCATGTTTAGGCCGGCAATCTACAAGGTCAGTGAATGTGCGATCGAAAGTGGGCCTTCATTTTATGCCGATAGGGTTTTGGAGGTCTGCGTGATGATTGGGCAGTTCAGGTCCCTGGCCTCAAATGGCGACAAGATGCTGGTGAGGGGCATGCTTGAACGTGTGAGAGACGATAATGAAGAGTGGTTCAGGATAGTTGTCGGTTCAGGGTTGAGAGACGAGTACATGCGTCCCTTATGAGAGTGAGCGCGTGATAAGGAGAGGTTTAATTTATATGATAAAACGAAGAGGGGATTTAAAAGATATAGGTGTGAGTTCTAAAGCAGAAGAAGGTGACCCTAGATGAAGGAAGGAAATATAGAGCGACTTAGAAAGATGAGAAGGACTCATTTCTACTACGGGGGTATTGGTCTAATCGTTTTTTCAATAATATTAGGGATCATAACAATGCTTAGTTATCTTGGCGTAATACCTGTCTCATCTGATTGGATCCTCGCACTTTTATGGGGGATTGGCGACTACATCTTCTTTGGAATTTACTTCCTTTGGCTTGCCAGAGAAATAAAGAGAATCACTGAATCCTGATATACGCGCGCGGATGAGGGCCTCTAGGCAGGGCTTCGGTGAGGCCGTTGAAGGATGCGTTTGCGTACGCAGAAACTTATGGTTAGTGATTATGTGCGGTTCAGGGACAGAGACGCACCAATTACTGAAGAGGGCTTGATCTTCAGAGTCTACGGCTATACCCATCCTCCTGGCTGCTGCGTCTGTGATCTGGAATATGCGCCGGAGACGGTTTACAAGAGTTTTGATCCCAGGTCTGTGAGGGAGAGGGATGGGAAGAAATTCTACAAGTTTTATTTTGATGGTGGCTTAAACTTTGTAAAAAGAAGGTTTCCTCAGTACCAATTTTTCTATAGGCCTCTACGAACGCGTCTTGTTGGATTGGCTGAGGAACAGATATCGGAGATGCGCAGGCCTGACGAGAGGCTGAGGCTTATATTTAATTCCGACAGGGAAGACGCGCTTATTCAAGCTTTGAGAGAATTGTTGATGAAGATTTTTGAGGTGTCAAAGCTTGAGATCTCCGATTTTGGGGTTTTCGGCTCGATAATGCATGACTTTTATAATCCGAAGTACAGTGATTTGGATCTCGTGGTTTATGGTAGAAAGCAGCTTTTGGAGTTAATGGATGCTTTAAACGCCCTTTACGGTGATGCAGGCTCAGGGTTTGAAAATGAGTTTGGGATGTGGGATCTCAGTATGTCTCCGTTGCACTGGAAATTCAAGTACTACAGTAAAGGCGAGTATGGTTGGCATCAGAGGAGGAAGACTGTTTATGCTCTTTACAAGTCTGCAGGTTTGAAGAGGACGGTCAAGGTTGAGTTTGAGCCTGTGAGAAGGTGGGGCGAGATTATCAATGAGTATGCTGATGATGAGAGGATCAAGAGTCTTGGTTGGGTGGTGGCGACCGTGAAGATTTTAGAAGACTCAGAATCGTTTTTTATGCCGTCCATCTATCCTGTTGAGGTTTTGAGAATTGACAAGCGATTCAAGAATGTAGATGTGAAGCGTGTGGTTTCCTATGTTGAAGAGTTCAGGATGCAGCTCAAAGAGGGAGAAGAGGGGATAGTCAGAGGGAGATTAGAGAGAGTGTCCAGTGGGGGAAGAGAATTTCACCAAATAACCTTGAGTTACGGTCCAAGCTATTTTAAACAAGTACTAAAAACTGCACTCGGTAAATAACTGTAGAAAGGAATTTTTTGGGAATTAGCCATAAACCATTTACTCAATCAAAGACTTGAATAAACCTAATGATTATGTTATTGTTCAGCAACCTGATCCAAAAGGTTCGTGGAACAAACATATGCACCCAGCCAATTTCACTTCAAAAGTAGCCAAAAATACTGGAGGAGCTGTCTATGATGCGGGGGTGGGATTCGAACCCACCTACAGGTGGAGATGTCACCCGCGATCTCCATTCCCCTTATTTTTTGGGATTTCAACTACACGTATAATGTCCACTTCAATTTGAGGTAAAATGGAGCAACATGGGGTTTAGAAACGCATTTAGAAGTTCAGCGTACGATATAGATATTTATTTATGTAACTCAAACATAATGTGATTAATGCAATAGTTTTATAGTGCTTAATAAGCCAAAAAGGAGATCTTCTGGAAATGGAGATAAAGTTTCAAAGCAGAATTTCTGGGCTAACTTTTTATACAACTAGAAGGACTTTGGAAATAACTGGTTCGAACCAAGCATTAGTATTGGATCAAAGGCCGCAGAAGTTGATGCAATATACGTTTAATGGTTATAGGGATTTGACATTGCCTCCGTCTATTGAGGAATTAGTGTCCTTAACGGAGAAGATTCCACAAATCGCTGTTCCCTCCTCTGCTCCAACCTCGTGGTTAGAATCTAAATACATGTTCACCCGCATAGATGAGAAAAGTTTGGAGTTCCTCAATCGTGGAGTAACAGTTACTGGCGGATTAACAGTGGCTTTAGCCGCATTGACAGTGGCGGGGTCTCTTTCCCTAGCTGTGGGTATTTCGGCTACCGCCACCCTTGCGTCCATTTCTTCTGCTTTCGCCATTGAACGGTTGAGGTTGCTTCGGAAGTGAGTGAGCCCCTCTATTTGAGCCTGAAGAGAACCACAATAACCACAGCAGGTATCATCTTTTCAGCTTTGATTACATATTCTCTTGCAGTAAAGAATACATTGCTTTCTCAATATTTGGTAGTCGCATTAGTTGCGCTAGTGATAGGAATATATCTTGCATATGTTCTTGAGGTAAGAGAACACAAAAAGTTGATGTCGGTCAAGAGGGGGTAAGAAGTTGGTAATCGAGAGGTATATAGATTTCGAAACCAAACATGAAGATTGGAGCGAATATAAATTAAAAGATGGAAGCATCCTTAAAGCTCGATTTGTATTGATTAAAGTTCTCGATGAGGGGACATATGATGAAAGGGGAAACCCCGTATATTCAGTTAACTCCACCAATGCCGTGGGAATTCTAGCTCCTGAGAAATTGAGGGGAAAGCCCACGGAGGAAAAGTATAGTCCAGATGAACTCGAAGAATCGATAGTTGAGGAGGACATGGAATTTGATAGAGTGAAGGAAGGGTGGAATACCTATGAATTGAAGAACGGGGTAAAAGCAAGCGTTAAATTAGTACTGGCCTCTGTTTCAAGGACAGCAAAGTTTGATGCTAGGGGAGAGCCCATTTACATTTTCAATGTACAACCTCTCATAAAGGTAAGAATACCTAGAGAACTGAGAAAGAAAACCAAATGATTTCTTGTCAATTATCAAAAAGATACCTTCTATTTTCAAGCGAGTTGGTATTATTCAATGTTATCGGAGCTTTGCTATTCTTACTTGCTTCAATTCTCTGAATAAAATACTATGGAGAGAAAAAGAAGTCCACTTAACCAATCGGTCGATACGTCACGCGGACAAAAGAAGGCTCAAACGATTCTACCAACGATAACGGTTAGGATAAGATCGATCGCCCAATCGATCTAGTTTTTACGCTGAATCGTCAACATAATTCTTCCGGCTTTCATAACGACAATTAAAAATAGCAGAACATGCATAAGATGATTAGTTGAAATAGTTAGTTGCCTTCTAGGGGTTTGTGAGGAGAGACAGGAGGAGCTAGTAGGGCTGGATACAAAGAAACTCAGAGGACGCACTAATCCTTTGCCCCATATAACTTCATCAAGAAGGTGTCGTAGCAAACTCAAGTGGAAAATCGGCGTCTATTCGTTAGTTGTTCTTTCAATCGTCTTGATTATTGAAACAGTATACTGCTTGGTCAGCCCTTCCAATTATCCAACAGATAACTTAAAGGGCATAGTTACTGTTAGATCAGTAGGGAAAGATCCCAACATTATCATAGAGAATTATACTGAACCATTTAGTTCCGTTACATTCGTTGAAGCACCCACAAATACGAAGCAGGAAATGCGTGTCAATTTAAACTCGCTTAGTGAAGCAGATATTGATTGGGCAGCTGAAATATATATCACAGAAAATGTAACCGTCCACTTTACTGATTTCAGATTTCTGGCTTTTGAAGAAGTCAGTAATCTTGAGGTATTTGTTAATGGGCAGAAGGCGAAGTACAATTGCTCCATGTATGAGGGGAAGAAGTATTACTTCATTTCGGGCTTTGATATTACTAGGAAAGATGAAATAACAAAAATTGAAATACATTTTAAGATTGAACAATCGGCCGGAAAAGATCAACTTACAAGAATACCTTGGCTTTTCAACGAAAACTATGCTAGAGTTATCCATATTCCGATTGCAAATATACCAGTACAGAGAGGCAGCAAATGCGATGTTAGTAGGCTTCGTATTAATTTGGGTTTGCCTTTTCAAAGAATTTTGATAGAACACAGTGGGTGGATTGATGTGTTCTATCCGCCTAAAGATGAGTGGGGAAAATATCTCGCCGATCCGAAATCTGGGTTATATCTTATGCAAATGTTTGAGTATCCTATTGAGCAGGAGCATAGCCAAGAAGGCAACAGCTATGTTTTCAAAGTCACTTTTTCCGAGGATAATTTGGCAAGTGATATTTCCTTAGTAATAGTTCCAGATTTGACCATTCCTCTCACGCTAATTCTCTTTCTTTGTTCACCTCTTTATATCTCTCTCACAGCATGGGCTAAAAAGGAAGTGAGGAACAAATCGACTAAAGTTCGTATGAAAGCAAAAAGCAGATTATCTAATATTAGAAAGAAGCTTTCTCTAGTTTTTCTAGTTATTGAACTATATGCTGGTCCTTTACTCGGTGGGGTTTTGTCCTTTGTTTTTGGAAAAGAGATAAGCTTATCTATGTTTTCTTATTTGGCAGAAATCACAAATCCTCTCGTTCTGCTTGTTGTCATAATGTATCCTGCAATCTTTTTCGTATTTCATTGGCAAATGAGAAAAGTTGACCTATAAAGCTAGATGAGGATAGAATTTTAATCTCTTATACTTTAGGAAGAAGTAGGGAGGTGTAGATTTCCGGGTGACATCCCCTGGCGCGTGTGTCCTTCGTTTTCCAGAAACTGTTTAAAAAGGCCATTGGAAGTAAAAGACTTTCCGAAAGTTGTCCTTTACCTGTTTCTTTTGTCCTTTGGTTTCCGAAACCTTTCGGAAACCAGTTTAGACAATTTGTCATATTGTCATAAACCGTCTTTTGCCCTCTCTAACCTTTCCAAAAACCTCTCCTTAACCCTTAGACCGTCAAAGCTGTGCCATCAAGATATGGTCAAATCGGGATTTTCGAGCGTAACTTGACCATTCATTAAGACACATTCTTGTACGTTCGAGATCCTTGAGTATGTCATCAAAAGTAGGGGGGAGGGGGCATCCCTTCAGATGCAAAAACATTTGTCAACCAATTTAAAGATGATGGGAAAAATATTGTGTTGACAAGAAGTAGTAAGTGAAACAATGTTCCCTTTCAGAGGTTAATGGCTTGTTAGATCTAACCAAGCGAAAAAGAATCCTACCTCTGATCATCATCTTTGCGTCTCTGAATGTTGTCTGCGACTCCATAATAGGTCTACCCCAATTCTCATCTGGAGTCTGGTACTCATGGATCTTCATTATCGAACCCATCACCGGAATCATACTTGGAACCTATGCCGGATTTTTCTCTACCTTCATCGGCGTCATGATAGGCCACTTCATATACTTTAGAGGTGTTCACGAGTTCCTCTTCACCATCGGAGCGCCTATTGGGGCCATGGTTTCTGGACTCATGTTTAGAGGAAAGTTGAAGCTTGTTTTCACTTACTATACAGTGTTCCTAATAATCTACCTCATCACGCCTATTGCATGGCAACTTCCGATTTGGGGTATGTGGAACACTTACCTCGCATACCTGTGCTTAGTGGTCCTTACAATGCTCGGAAGAGACGTATTGAAGCTTGAGTCAAACAAACCTTCTTATGCTCTTGCCCTCTCTGCATTCATCGGATTGGAAGCCGACATACTCTTCAGAATATTCATCTTCATACCATGTC
>CAZKBR010000033.1:0-7410 GCA_964551465.1 uncultured Candidatus Bathyarchaeia archaeon | reverse complement strand
TTCATCGGATTGGAAGCCGACATACTCTTCAGAATATTCATCTTCATACCATGTCAGACTTACCAACTCTTCTACGGCTTTACCGTCGAGGCCTTACAGCTCATATGGTTGACAGCTGCTTTTGTTACCCCTGTCCAGGTGGCGATGTCCGCTCTTGCAACGGTAATCCTAGGACCCCCGGTAATTAAAGTTCTCAGAAGTATGGCTTCTCTCTAACACGGTTCCAAAACTACGCTTGACTGCGGTGTCACTACAGGAGGCGCGGATGCTGTAGAAAAATGCCCCCTTGGACAGCAAATAACCTACAAAACGACGGTCTGAAGCGCATGTTTCCATAGAAACCTACCTCTCGAGAGGTATGTAACTGACAAAAGACCCTCTGACACTTATCCCCGATGAGCTGTTTGAGGTACAGGGAGTGGGATTTGAACCCAAGAAGGAACACACGTTTCTTCTGACTTGCTGCTGATTTCAAACAACTCTTTTCAGCCTTTTCATTCTAGGCTCTAGAAGGGTCATATTTAATCGATCCGCTGTGGTCGTGAAAGTCAAATCAATTATGCATTCTCTTGATCGCGCGCGACTACCAGATGCCCGGAAGCAGGCGATAGCGCACTCGCTGGGCATATTCCTTGTAGCCGTCAAGTTCCTCCAGCAAGGTTCTGTCCTCTAGCGCCGTCCGGAGGATGAGAAGGAGCGTTCCAAGACCTCCCGGGATGAGCGCCCATAGTGAGCCCAGGGCCAGAGGTGTTGCAAGAAAGAAGGAGATGATGTATCCGGCGTAGCCCGGATGGCGCACATATCGGTAAGGGCCGCCTGTGGCTACGGTCTGGTTCCGGTCCATCTGGATGCGGACAACGCTTGAGAAGAACTTGTTCGATGCCATCGCCCAACTGAACAGGCCTTGTCCCAGCGCGTAGGAAATCAAGGCGGCGAGATGAATCGATGAGTCTAATCGGGGCGACCATCCGAAGCGCTCATCCAACCCTGCCACGAAGAATGCGCCCAGTGCCAGGACACCGATGACGGTCGCAAGAGCCTTGTCCCAGGCCTTGACGTTCTCTTTAATCTCGCCCCGCTCTGCTATCAACTCCGGGCTCATGACCAACAAATTGATTACTAGAATGCCCGCACCGACACCGAGGTAGGCCCAAGCCCAAATCCAATCCAAGTAGCCTGACGAGATGAACAAGATTGCCGCCACGATTAGAGACTGGACAACCACTTGCAGCATCCGTCTCCGAATCCTGCGAGTCAGGTCAGATTTCCCGCTTGCCTGATTGACAGAGGTATTGGCGTTCATCTTCACTTCCTCGTAGGGTATATTCCGTAGCGATTCGCGTATTAGGCTTACTTTTCACGAGGTTGCATCGAGGGTCAGCTGCACAGGCATCCATTCTCTCAAGGCTCATTCATGATGGCACTGCATTCGCTAGACAGATACTTGCGGTTGTTGTACCGCGCGTGTCGTCAAGCTCTCGGCTTATCGCACTGACGAGCAATCGCATTACTTGCGTCTCTTGGTCGATCTGATTGAGGCTCGCGAGAAATTGAATCGCCTCGGTGATGTGTGTGGGGAATTAAATTTTAACCCCCAAGCCCCAAACCCCCAAATAAATATCAAGCGCACATCTTTATGCATTAGAATTATGTGCGCGCAGGAAATGTCGTTCAGATGGTGAGTTCATGAGGAACGATGAATGTATAATCAAGTTTCTTAACAAAGACGGAAGAGTGCTACAATCTTTTCAAAGAGACAAAGATGGTTGGTTTGAAACTAGTTCAAAGGGAATAGTTAGACGATGCACAGCCGAACAAACACTATCACATCTTTTGCCTCCTCTTGCTGGTCTCGGCAGAGCAATTGTGAAGGTGGAAAGAATATCGGATTAGTTGCGCGCGGAATGCCGTAATTAGTTGGTGCAAAGTTTTGAAAGGCCCAAGCTTTTGGAAAAAACTGCAAGAATGGCTTGTCCAATTAGACATAGAGTACAGGAGGATAATCGACAAACTAGACAAGGAAATCAAAAAGGCATTTAGTGTATCAAGTAGAGAGAGTGAAAAAGACAATTAGCATACTGGGGGGATGTGGAAATTGTTCCATATGCAGATTCCCTCCTGATAGTCGTCCTTCCAACACCTCATGCGCGTCGAGAACACCCTTTACATAAACCGCTAAGCGAATCACTCTATGAATTAGCCGAAGAGGCTTTTCATAAACACAAGGATGTCGATTTCATCCTTCTTGGAAGCGGTTTATCCTGAGTTTTGTGATGATGAATTATTTACTCAACCCATTTTTGAGATATCTAAGATAGCCACTTGAAACTAAGTATTCCTAAATCCTTCTTGAAAAAGCACCTCAAAATATATGGTTAGAACATGCTTCTTTTCTAAAAAAATCGACGTTTTGGCTCTCTTCCTCTTATTTAATACTCTGATGAGCCGAACGATTCACAAGAGTGGTTTCACTGGCTGAAACCGCAAGAAAGGAAGGAGATGAAAATGGCTAAGTGTCCAGAGTGGGATGTAAACCCGAGGCTGCACGTTAAGCTATACGAGTGCTGTGGTAAAAAATTCCGACAATACATTAAGAAATAGTTCCCTTGATTTCTTCTCCCTTTTTTTGCATATCCAATTGAAAAGCTGACTTTTCTTCCATGCATTTTTCTGTCGGCGGCTACACTGTTAGTTGTTGCGCTTAATGATCGGACCTCACCACACACAGTCAGACTTGGATGCGTTTAGGAAGAAACACTATGTCAAGTTTTGAAGAACAGACCATCATGGTCATAGGTTTCAATGCTCGACCTATAGTCCGTCTAGCTAAGCAACTAGGTTTCAAAGTAATAGCCATAGACTACTGGGGCGACATGGATATCGTCCCTTACGCGGATGTCCTCCTAACAGTCCTCCGTCCAACGCCTTATGTGCGTCGAGAACATCCTTCACATAGACCGCTAAGCGAATTGCTCTATGAATTAGGCGAAAAGGCATTTTATCAAAATGATGGTATTGATTTCATCCTCCTAGGAAGTGGTTTGGATGACAGACCTGACCTGTGGTCTAGGCTCAATCGCCTAGCGCCTATTCTGGGATGTTCTCCTGAAACGTTAGAAACCGTGAGGGACCCGGAAAGGCTTTTCTCTATGGCAGAAAAAATTGAGGTAAGTTGCCCGAAGACAGAGAGAGTAAAGGAAGCGGAAGAATGCGTTGAAGTTGCCAAGAAAGTTGGTTTCCCAGTTGTACTGAAACCTCTTAGCGGTAGTGGAGGGTTCCGCTTGAGACTGGCTAGAAATCCATCTGAGGCGAAGAAATACTTTAAGACGGTATCTGGCCGCCATGGAGAGGTCTTCGTTCAAGGACACATCGAAGGAGTAGATGCTAGTTCATCCGTGCTGGGGAATGGAGAAGACTGCGTGGTAGTCAGCGTGAATGAGCAACTCATAGGTATAAAAAGGCTGGGTGCAAACACACCGTTTGGCTATTGCGGCAACATTGTGCCGTTGAAGGCCAATGAAAAGATGGTGAATAGAATTAAAGATGTTTCTTGTGCTTTAGGGAGAAAGCTCGGTCTAGTTGGGTCAAACGGCTTCGATTTCGTCCTAGGAAAGGACGAGGCGCTTTACCTCATGGAGGTCAATCCCCGATTTCAGGCAACCTTAGAGTGTATACAATACATAACTGGATTGAATTTGGTCTCAGAACACATAAGGGCATGCCACGGTGAGCTACCAGAAGAAATCCCTAAGCCAAAAGGGTGCGCTGTTAAGATGATCGTGTATGCAAAGCATTTGAGCAAGATTCCTGATCTGAGTAGACTCAATAATGTCTTTGACATTACCCCCTCATCCACCATCGTGGATAAAGGTGAGCCTATATGTACTGTTCAAGTCTATGAGAACACTAGAGAGAAAGCGATCAGAGAGGCGTGGAATCGCGTACAAACAGTTTATCGGTTGATTTCTAAAGAAAGTGTTGCTTGAAGCCTGTTTAGGACGGGACTAGGAGGCGGGCCCTCCCAAGAATTCGAATCGATGCAACCCCTATGAACGTAGCAAGGGCGGTTATAGCCAACCTCTCTACAGCGGAGACAGGGAGTACTAGCATGAAAAGTGTTCCCAGTCCTCCTTCTCCTGTGAGTGGCATGCCTGGTATGCCTAACTTCAGCCAGACCAATCCGAGAGCCTTTATGGCATCTCTGACTTGTTCTAGCGGCACGACTAATCCAACGGCAGAGATGAAGATCAGGTTGCCCGTCATATGCTCTGCCATCGTAGCGATGTAGGAGCTTAGTGCTATTCCAAGCGTCATCTTGGTCGTCGATGCACTTTCCGCAAACTCCGCAATTCTCCCTCTAAAAGCAAGAACAAGCGCTAGGGCCAACCAATGCAGAACTGGATAGAATGGGGCCTCTGCCCCTACAGGCGTCAGATACCATGACAAGTTAAGCGCGGCGATAACGATTGCAGCGAGTTTCCAGTTGGATCGTCCGACCTTTCTACTCAGCAACCCGCTAGCTAAAGCTGCTATAGATCCGGCTGGTATCATCAGAAGGCCTAACAATGTTGTTGTTGGAATCAACCACAATACAAAATTTCCTATGAGCACAGTCAACATGCCCAACCAGGGTCCCATTACGATCCCTATGAATGGGTAGAAGATCGTGGTAAACTCGATGCTGCCCGCCCCTCCTAGGATGGGAATTCCAGGCAGCCTAGAGACTATTATTAAGATAGCAGCAAAGGTTGAGATTAGGGCGATTTGTTTAGTTGTTAGCTTTTTCATAAACTATCACAAGGTTACTAGATGTTCTTATCCACTTTGGATTGCTTGGATTTAAGCTTTCTGTGAATGAGCTGCCTGCGCGCAATTTTGCACAATATGCGATTGTAGTTCCATCCGTGCTTGAAGCCACTTGTCTCGAAGGATGAATAGTTTAAATGCGCGCATGGAGACATAAGTAGCTAAGTTCATACTTTTTTAGCCTCTTTTCCGATTAAAGATATTTAAAAACTCAGCAGTCCATACAGTTACAAAACCCCGACTGAAGGAAGAATGTAAGCTATGAAGGTCGTGTTGGTGGTGGGAGACGGCATGGCTGATAGGCCCGTCAAAGAGTTAGGTGGTTTGACCCCGCTTCAAGTAGCTAAGACGCCTTCGCTGGATGAGATCGCAAAGTTCGGGTCATGTGGGATAATGGATCCGATATCGCCAGGAGTTCCCCCCGGAAGCGATACAGCCCACCTCGCGTTTCTTGGTTACGATCCATTGAAGGTTTACGAGGGCAGAGGCGTTTTTGAGGCCCTTGGTAGTGGGCTGAATATTAAAAAGGGTGACTTGTGCCTGAGGGGTAACTTTGCAACTGTTGACAAACGTATGCTCGTGTTGGATAGAAGGGCTGGAAGGATTGACGAAGGCGAGGGGGAATTGGCGAAAGCTCTGGACGGCATTAGACTTGAGTCTTTTCCGGAGATCAAAGTTGTATTCAAACACTCAATTGAACACAGAGGAACTCTAATCCTGAGGGGTCCCAGCCTTTCAAAAATGGTATCAGACTCTGACCCTCACGTGGAGAATCTTGCTGTCCAGAAGGTTGTGCCATTGGAAAAATCTCAAGAGGCGGAGAGGACAGCAAGGATCTTGAACACACTGACTGAGAAGTTTCATGAGATTCTCGAGTCGCACCCCATAAACGCGAAAAGAAGGGCTGAAGGCCTCTTGCCAGCAAACATCGTGCTTCTTAGGGGTGCAAGCAACCTGCCAAAACTTGAGCCGATAACGGATAGATATCGGATAAAAGCTCTCTGCGTTGCTGCAGGTGCACTATACAGAGGAGTGGCTAAAGCTGCTGGTATGGATTTGGTGGACGTTCCTGGCGCTACGGGCACTGTTAAGACAGACACCATTGCAAAGGCGAAGGCCGCAGTTGAGGGTTTGTTGAAATATGATTTCGTCTTTGTGCATGTCAAAGGCACAGACAATGCAAGCCACGATGGTGATGTCAAGCAAAAAATCAGAATGATAGAAAAAATAGATGCCCTTGTTGGGTACATTCTGAAGAACGCAGATAGGGATGAGCTCGTAATTGCTGTTACGGCGGACCACACCACTCCTGTCAGTGTAAAGGAGCATAGGGGTGATCCAGTTCCATTGGCAATTATGGGTCCTGGAGTGAGAGCGGACTCCGTGCAGAGATACTCTGAAATAGACTGTGCCATGGGCGGCTTGGGGAGAATTCGGGGAATCGACCTGACGCCGATTCTGATGAACTACATCGGTAGGACAAAGATGTTTGGAGAATAGTTGACGCCAAGGCTTCTCTTCAGCCATAGAGCGAAATTCAAAATAAAGAGGTGGGTTTTCATTTGACGCTTGAAGAATTGACTATGTGGTTGTATGATCTCGCGCGGACGTACGGTTATTTTGGTTCTTTCTTCCTGAGCTTTCTTTCCAACATGATTCTCTTTGCGCCGATCCCCTATCTGTTGATGATTTTTTGGCTGAGTGCATCTCCTTCTGTGGATCCGATACTAATAGGTGTGAGCAGTGCGTTGGGTGCCACTTTTGGCAAGGTAATTGTATACTACATCGGTCGAGGAAGCCGAAAGTTGCTGGATGAGAAGGAACATAAGGATTTGGAATTTGCAAGGTTGATCATGGAAAAATATGGCGTGATAGCTATTTTCTTGTTTGCTGCCACTCCCTCACCAGACGATGCCTTGTATATTCCTCTTGGAATGATGGGTTACAATGTTTTGAAGTTTTTTATCTCATGCCTACTCGGCAAAATCTTGTTAACTCTTGTTGTTAGTTTTGGCGGGCACTACTCGATTGGTTGGATGAGCAGTCTGCTGGGAGGGGGAGGCGTTTGGAGCATAGCAGTAACAATCATCTTCATCATCGTAAGCGTGTATGCGACAGTTAAGATTGATTGGGAGAAACTGTTCTACAAATATTTTTCAAGGGTAGCCTCGAAAAATAAGAAGTAATGGGTGAATGGCGGAAAAACTTGAGGGTTATTACAGACCCAAGGAAGCGTTGAGACATCCCCAGTAAGTATCTTTCTGATGGTATTTTTCGACTTCGAATTCAACACTTAACGAGCGTGTACTATTGGAGATCTTCATTTTCTCCCCGCGAGAACATCATCAATGAAGGGAAAGGGAGGATCAGGACCATATGCGGAAGAGATCCTACCTGTAGGGCATACAACATAGCAATAATTACAAGTCGAGCAGATGCCTGCTTTTTCCGGGAAAAGTACGACACGCCTGTTTACTCCCCTTCCCGCAAATCCGATAGCGCTGTCCCAGTTGGCTTCGATACAGCGACGTACACATAATCCGCAGAGGATACATTTTATTGGCTCCATCGGGACCCTCGACCTGAATCGAGAGAGATCTGCAT
>CAZKBR010000032.1:5087-8068 GCA_964551465.1 uncultured Candidatus Bathyarchaeia archaeon | reverse complement strand
AGGCTTTAAGGTACGGCTTCTATGCGGTTTGCGTTAACCCATGTCATGTTTCTCGTTGTGCAAAGCTTCTGAAAGATAGTGGCGTTAAAATAGCCTGCGTTGTCGGGTTTCCACTCGGCTCAACAACACCAGAGGTAAAAGCCTTCGAGACAAGAGACGCTGTCGAGAACGGAGCTCATGAGATAGACATGGTCATAAACATAGGTGCCCTCAGATCAGGGGACTATGAACTGGTGAAGAGGGACATAGAAGGCGTCGTCGAAGCCGCCAAAGGCAGAGTTGTAAAGGTGATCATTGAATCAGGCTTTCTGACAGATGAAGAGATAGTCAAAGCATGCGAGCTATCTAAGGAGGCAGGAGCACAATTTGTAAAAACATCCACCGGATTTGGTCCCATGGGTGCACTACCTAGCCATGTGAAACTGATTAGGAAGACCGTTGGAAAGGACATGGGCATCAAGGCCGCAGGTGGCATCAAAGACTTTAGAAGCGCGCTTAGACTGATAAAAGCCGGGGCTAATAGACTCGGAACGACCGCCAGCGTCCCTATAATTGACGGAATGGAATGGATGAAATTCAGTAATTCATGGTTCATAGAGGAGATCCCATGCAAGATCTGTCCCAGCAGATTTGCCAGTTTATTCAAACAACCGACAAAAACATTCCTCTACTATAAGGAAAAATGCAGGGTATGTCCAAACAAGGAATTCAATAGATTCTACGAAAAGTAGTGATGAAATATGTACGGATGGAATGGTAAAATTCTGAGAGTGGATCTATCGTCCGGAAAGGTAAACAGAGAAGAACTTGACAAATACCTTGCAAAGGAATTCATCGGGGGAAGAGGACTTGGAGTCAAGACTCTTTACGAGGAATTGGAGCCAAAAATAGATCCATTGAGTCCCGAAAATAAACTGATTTTCGCCACAGGTCCGGTTACTGGAACCAAAGCCCCGACTTCTGGAAGATACTGCGTCGTCTCCAAGTCCCCTCTTACTGGCACCATATTTGATTCTCACTCTGGAGGCTTTTGGGGACCCGAGCTGAAGTTCGCAGGATACGACGCGATAATAATCGAGGGAAGAGCGAACAAACCAGTTTACATCTGGATTGCAGATAAGCAGGTGGAGATTCGAGAGGCATCTGACTTTTGGGGACTAGACACCCACACGACAACGGAAAAATTGGCAAAGGAAACGGATCCAAAGGCAAAGGTTGCATGTATAGGCCCCGCCGGTGAAAGACTGGTCCTGATCTCCGCGATAATAAACGACAAGCACAGGGCCGCGGCACGCGGTGGACTGGGAGCCGTGATGGGATATAAGCAGTTAAAAGCCATCGTCGTCAGGGGAACAGGAAAAGTTGAAATTGCGAGCGAGAAAGAACTTGATGAAATATATGACGAGAGCATAGTAGCAATCAGGAAGAACCCAATTACCGACAAGTCTCTTCCATCCTTGGGCACAGCTGTTTTGGTGAATATCGTAAATGAACACGGGATGTACCCAACAAGAAATTTTCAAGAAGGGTTGTTCGAGGACGCAGAGGGAGTAAGTGGAGAGAAAATAACCGAGACCATTCTCTCTGGAAGACGAGCATGCTACGCCTGTCCAATAGCATGTGGCAGAATTACAAAGACTTCTAAGAAAGAAGGAGAAGGCCCTGAGTATGAGACTCTTTGGGCATTCAGCGCCCAATGTGGAGTAAACGACCTTGAAGCGGTAACAAACGCTAACTACCTATGCAACGAACTTGGTTTGGACACAATCTCGACGGGAAATACAATAGGTTGTGCGATGGAGATGCATGAGAAAGGGTTCTTGGAAGAAAAGATAGAGTTTGGTGACGCTGAAAAGCTTGTAGAGTTGGTTGAGAAAACTGCTTTGAAGGAGGGGATAGGAAAGGAGCTTTCAGAGGGGTCCAAACGACTCGCAGAAAAGCATGGCTGTCCAGAGCTTTCCATACAAGTTAAGGGATTAGAACTTCCTGCTTATGATCCTAGAGGAGCTCAGGGACACGCATTGGCTTACGCGACTTCAAACAGGGGAGGTTGCCATCTTCGTGCCTATCTTATCGGTCCTGAACTGCTTGGTACCCCAGCATTAGTCGACAGAACGAAACCGGAGGGGAAGGCCGACCTTGTTATGAACTTCCAGAATCTTTTCTCAGCGATTGACTCTATGATACTTTGCGTATTCAGCTCCTTCGCATTGAATCCGTATCACTACGCAAAGTTCATGACCGCGGTCACAGGTGTTGAGTACACTGGAAGGGATTTGATGACCATTGGAGAAAGGATATGGAACGTAGAAAGGCTATTCAACATAAGGGAAGGGTTCGGAAGAAGCGACGACTCGCTTCCTCCAAGGTTTCTTTCGACTCCGCTGCCTGAAGGAGGCTCTAGGGAGAGTACAGTATTCTTGGAAAAAATGCTGGAAGAGTATTATGACCTCAGAGGATGGGATAACAGAGGAATCCCTCTAAATAGCAAATTGGAGAGATTAGGTTTAAGCCGATGATCTTTTGATAATTTAAGACATCTTTCTAGGAGTGGCTTCAAAATGTCAATTGATGTCAGAGTTAAACTCTTCGCAACATTCAGGGAGATGGCTGGAGGACAAGGAGTAGTCGATGTTAGACTGTCTAGAGAAGCGACTGTAAGGGATCTTATTGAGAAGCTGTCCAAACTGTTCGGCAAGGAAATCGAGAACATGCTGTTGGATCCCAAAACTGGCAGTCTAAGGTCATTTAACAATGTTTTGGTCAATGGTCATAATGTTGAGTTGCTTCAAGAATTGAGAACTAAGCTTGACAACGGGGATACAGTTGCTCTTTTCCCACCAGTTGGCGGGGGATAACCGTAATCATGGCATTCCATGTATTGCTGTCCAAGTTTTCTTAGATAAACCCTAATAATGAAGAGGAGAAAATTGGTCAAAGCAAAACCAAAAGTCTACGTCACTTCAAGATCCTTTGGCAGA
>CAZKBR010000032.1:0-4987 GCA_964551465.1 uncultured Candidatus Bathyarchaeia archaeon | reverse complement strand
AAAATTGGTCAAAGCAAAACCAAAAGTCTACGTCACTTCAAGATCCTTTGGCAGATACTGTAAGGAGGCGTTAGAGTTAGTTAGACAAGTCGCGGATGTAGAGTTGAATCCGTATGGCCGAATCATGACTAGAAATGAGATCTTGAAAATCATTGAAACCGCCGAGGGCATAATTGGCAATGAGGAGTTCGATCGAGAAATACTTGAACGGGCCAAAAAACTGAAAATAATCTGTAGGCATGGTCAGATTGGGGCAGAGAACATAGATCTTTCAGCCGCAACGGAGAAAGAAATTGTAGTCACAGATACACCGGGCGTGTACGCTGAGTCTGTTGCAGACTTCACAATTGGGCTCATCATATGTCTATATAGAAAAATTCCTCAAGCACATTTTTCAACGAAAAATGGCATGTGGGAAACTCAGAAGTTTTTGGGACGAAACATCTATGGAAAAACTATCGGAATAATAGGCCTTGGGACCATCGGCGTTATGGTAGCGAATCGGGCTTCAGGCTTCAATATGCGAATACTTGCTTACGACCCCTATGCCAGTAAAGAAAAGGCAGAAAAAGTAGGCGCAGAAGCCGTTTCCCTCGAGAAACTTTTAAGGGAGTCCGACATCGTGACAATACATACGCCTTTTACAGCCGAAACACGTAACCTGGTTGGGAAACGTGAACTTGGATTCATGAAGCCGGAATCGGTTCTGATAATGACTGCGACTGGCGGCATCGTCGATGAGGGGGCTTTATACGAGGCTCTAAAGGATAGGAAAATACTTGGGGCCGCGCTAGACGTGTACAGTGAGGAACCACCTGGGTCTCACTTCCCTTTATTCGGGCTTGATAACGTGATTGCTACACCGCACATAGCGTCTTATACTTTTGAGGCTATGCAAAAAATGGACATGATGAATGCTGAAGACATTGTAAAGTTTTTCAAAGGAGAAAAACCGACCTATGTTGCAAACCCGTCTGTCCTAGAGAGGCTTAAACTTAAATAACCTTAACCTGTAGTAGAGGAGCACGATTGATCTAAGGTGTGTGAATTACATGTCAAAGGAGGAAATCAAGGAGTTAAAACAAAGAGTGGCGAAAATCTGCAACCTGGTGTGGGAGAATCGCTTAGTCACGGCTACAGGGGGAAACGTTAGTGCGAGAGTACCCAATACAAATTATGTCATAATAAAACCTAGCGGCTTCCACATGTATGACGTTACTCCTGACAATTTGATAATTGTGGATATCTATGGAAAAATTGTTCAGGGAAATTTCAAACCCTCCTCGGAAACACCAATGCACACCACAGTCTATCGAAATAGACAAGATGTTGGAGGAATAGTTCATACACACCAAGCCTACGCGACCGCATTAGGTATAGCAAATATCCCTATTCAGCCGATAGTGATAGGTCTCAAACCAGTACTGGGGTTTCCGATTGTACCATATGTCTTGGGAGGGACTCAAGAACTGGCTGACGCTGCGGTAAAGGGACTAGGTAAACATCGTCTAGGAGTAATATTGCAAAACCATGGGATACTGGCAGTGGGATCTGATGTTGAGGACGCCTTTGAAACAGCTTTATACATGGAAGAATTGGCGAAGACACAGTTTATCGCTATGCTGGCTGGTAAAGGGAGAATTAGAACTTTGACAATGGGAGAACAAAAAGAGTTATTAGAAAAATACGGCGAAGAGTATCTAGGAATAGAAAAAAGTGAGATTCAGAACATAATTAGGAAAATGGAGGCGGAAGAATGAAAGTAGGTGTGTTCTATGATGCGTATGACATAAGATGCGAGGAAATGCCTATACCAAAGATTGGATCAGGAGAGATCCTGGTCAAGATGAGAGTGAGCGGAATTTGTGGCTCAGATCTTGGCCCTGAGTATATTCTCACAAAGATCAAGGAGCGCGGCAATAAACCCGTAGTTATTGGACATGAAGTGTCCGGTGAGGTCGTAAAGGTAGGTGAAGGCGTCAAAAAGTTTCAAGTAGGAGATCATGTAGTGCCGCACCATCATGTCGGTTGCTTATCGTGTTGGTATTGTAAGCATGGTGCCTACACTCTATGCAAGGATTTCTATCCAATCAACTTTGATCCAGGCGGCTTCTCCGAATATTTTAGTGTTCCACAGAGACTAGTTGAACAGGACACGTATCGGATTCCAGAAAACGTTTCATTTGAAGAAGCTGCTCAGGTGGAGCCTACGGCTTGCATCATTAGAGGTATAAGGAAAACCCCCCTAAGGCAGGGAGATGCTGTAGCCGTTGTTGGCTGTGGACCGATGGGGCTAACTCACATAAAACTCCTATCCATATTCGGCGCTGGAGAGATAATTGCTACCGATCTGAGTGATTTCAGATTAAAGGCAGCGGAGAGGTTTGGCGCAACAGTGACTGTCAACCCACAAGTTGAGGACGCCGTGGGGAGGGCGAAAGAGATGACCGATGGCAGGGGAGTTGATATTGCTTTCACGGCCACCACAAGCGCCAAAGCGAATGAGCAAGCGATAAAAATGATTAGACCAAGCGGAACTTTGTTCTTATATGCAGGACTTGACCCAGATTTCAAACTAGCCTTGCCTGAAATATATCGGGTTTGCCGAGAGATTACCATAACTTCAACGTACTCTGCTTCACATTTGGAAACCGAGATGGCATTAGAGTTAATGCGGTCGAAGAGACTAAGACTTGGAGACCTTATAACTCACCGGTTCAAGCTAGACAAAATAGCGGAGGCTTTCAAAATCGCTCGTGAAAGACAGGACTCCTTAAAAACCGTAATAGTCAGTGACTAACAGATTTATCTTATTATCCTCTTCTTCTTTTGATCAATCAACCAATCTTTTTTCGTCAAATTTATATGTCCAATGAACAAGTTTTAGTCTGGTGATCCCGCATGGTTACGTATAGGATCTTGGTTGTTACCGGGGCTGGAACAGGCGGGTGGACATCGAATATAGCGGCGAAGAGGGTCGTAGAGGAGCTGAAGAAAAGGGGTTTTGAACCTGTTGAAACCAAATTGTGCAGGGACAATGAAGCGCCTCTAATAGTTAAGACTTGGAAACCAGACGTTGCTATTACGATAATTGGCAGACCAGAGGATCTCAGGCTTCCTGAGGGGCTTCCAGTATTTATGGGGGTGCCTCTGGTTTCAGGGGTGGATATGGAACCAATCATTAACGGCATCGTGGAGGCGTTTAAAGCGCCACACTGGGCCGGTATTAAAAGGTAGCATCTAGCTTAACTCAACAATCTCAAATCTGGCAAACTCTTCACCGAGGCTAGACAACATCTCCTGCTTCAGTTCGGGCAAGTTCATCTTTCGTATCTTTTCAACTAGTTTGATATCTTTCAATAAAGGGGTGAGTTTCTCAATCGTGTTCAGATATCTCTTCACATCATTGACTATGACCAAGATTATGAGAAGGGCTTCAATCTCTTTCTCGGCGTTGTCGATGCGACCAAAGAGTAGGGGACTCGTAGGCTTTGCAATTATTATTAGCGGTTTCTTAGCGTGAACCACATCTTCGTGAGGCAGGGCTACCCCTCGATGGCCATCGAGAGGGAAACCGGTGGGGCATCGTTTCTCTCTGTCTAAGATTGCGTCAACAAGCGTTTTCTTTGCATATCCATTGTTCACCGCGTACCTGCAGAGCTTTGTGAGAGCTTCTTTCCAATCAGTTGCACTTAGCTTTGAAACAACAATAACATCCATATGGTTTCTGGAAGCATACAGGAATTTATGCTTTAGGCTATGTGCGCGGGTACATCTACCAAAAATACAGTAGAATTGGAACAAACTCGCGGAAAACCTCTATTAGTTCTAGTTTTCTAGAACTTCCACCTTGGCATTCTAAAAGTGACAAAAAAGCTTTTATAGTTAAGCTGGTAACATAAAAACAACGAAAAAGAGGAGAAGAAAAAGACATGCAATTAGAAGCTATAATACAATTCTTTGCGTGGTTCAGTGGTATCCTAAGTACAGCAGGACAAGCAGTATGGATGCCAATATTCATGTTCATCCTAGCCGTGGTCTTCGGAGCCAAACTCGGGACAGCTGCGAGATGCGCAATAACTTATGGAGTAGCGTGGGTAGGTCTCCAATTGGTACTTAGCTTGTTCTTTGCCCAGATGGTTCCGCCCACTGTAGCCATGATTGAACGCACAGGAGTCCAACTAACCGCAGTAGATGTCGGATGGCCACCTATGGCTGCAATAGCCTTCGCCACGACGGTGGGAGCGTTGATCATCCCAATTGGTATAATCGTAAATCTTGTCTTGTTAGGGGTTAATCTGACAAAGACCCTTGACATAGACATATGGAACTTCTGGCACTGGGCTTTCGTTGGTGGAACAGTTTACCAATTTACTGGTGACTTCTTTTTCTCAGTGTTAGCCGCGGTCGCTTACGAGATCATGTGCTTAAAGGTCGGAGACTGGACCGTTAAGCCGCTGTGGGACCTCTTTCCGGGTTACAAGGGATATTCGCTACCACACGGAGGAGGATGGGTTGGTGCGATTCACATAATAGCCCTCTTCAAGCCAATAGTAGACAGAATTCCGACGCCAAAGGCTGATCCAGAAACTGTGAGGAAACGCCTGGGAGTACTAGGAGAACCAATAGTGATGGGTCTAATACTCGGCATAGTGATAGGGATACTCGCCGGATACGATATACTGCCAATCGCGGTTCTTGGCATAAACTCCGCTGCTGTGATGCTTTTGCTACCAAGGATGATAGGAATTCTGATGGAGGGGCTTACAGGCATATCAGATGTTGTCGCTGGATTTGTCAAGACTCGTTTCCCTGGAAGAGAGATTTACATAGGCCTGGATGCTGCGGTGGCGATAGGTGACCCCACAAATGTGGCTGCAGCCTTGATACTGATCCCGTTTGTGCTTCTGTTCGCGATAGTCACTCCGTGGATTACGGTCATGCCTTTCGCTGATCTTGCAGCTACGCCGTTCTTCACGGTTGCGGT
>CAZKBR010000031.1:0-8388 GCA_964551465.1 uncultured Candidatus Bathyarchaeia archaeon | reverse complement strand
ATCGATCGAAAAAAGAAGCTCCTAGGACTTCATCTTAATCACTTCTTTGGCCGCATGAACCATATTTGATGCAGTTAAACCATATTTTATGAGTAATTCTTCTGCGGACCCTGATTCTCCGAATTCATCCTTGATGCCAATCCTTTGTATTGGTACTGGGTAGTTTTCCGTCAGCACCTCCGCAACCGCACCGCCTAGTCCAGCTATTATACTGTGTTCCTCAGCTGTAACTATCGCCCCTGTTTCTTCCGCCGCTTGCAGTATTGTCTTTTGATCAATGGGCTTGATCGTGTGAATATTGATCACACGCGCCTCTACTCCTTCTTCACCTAGAATGTTTGCCGCTGTTAGAGCCTTCGCCACCAAAATGCCTGTAGCTATGATCGTCACGTCCCCTCCGTCTCTTAGGGTTACTGCCCTACCTACTTTAAAGGTTAGGCGTCTTCCCAAGTATCGATAGCCCTCTTCGTAAACTAAGGGTATGGGCTCTCGTCCCAGTCTGATGTAGAATGGGCCTTCGTATTTCACACTCGCCATTATTGCCATTTCTGTTTCGATAGCGTCTGCGGGTACGATAACAGTCATGTTCGGCAACGCACGCATAATAGCAATATCTGTCGTGGTCTGGTGGGAGACACCGTCCTCTCCTACACTTATGCCACCATGCGTTGCAACGATCTTCACGTTTAATCTAGGATAAGCAATCAACTGCCTGACTTGGTTATACGCTCTCTCCGTGGCAAAGACGGCTAAGCTACTTCCAAATGGTATTTTACCACATGTTGCCAAGCCAGCGGCTGTTCCCATCATATTCTGCTCTGCAATACCCATATTAAAGAATCTTTCCGGAAATACATTAGCAAACTTGTAGGTTCTAGTTGACTTAGAAAGATCTGCATCTAGAACCACAACGTCCTTGTTCTCCTTCCCGAGTCTTATTAAGGCTTCGCCATACGCGTCCCGCGTGGATATTTTCATCATTTTTCTTCTCCTGACATCGAATTTGTCCGATATTTTCATTTCAGTTCTTCTAACGCTCGGGCTAACTCTTCTTCCGTCAATGCCTTACCATGGTATTTGTTTTCACCTTCCACGAAGGAGACCCCTTTACCCTTAATGGTGTGTGCAATAATGATAGTGGGCTTACCCTTCACTTCACAAGCCTCATCCAAGCTGTCTAAGATATCCCACATGTTATGGCCATCTATCTCCATCACATTCCATCCGAATGCCTGCCACTTGTCTGGTAAAGGATTAAGAGGTATAATTTCTTCTGTAGGTCCATCAAGCTGAAAGTAATTGCGATCCAAAATTACAGTTAAGTTATCTAACTTATAACGAACAGCAGACATGATAGCTTCCCAGATATTTCCCTCGTCCATTTCGCCGTCGCCGATTATGACATAAACGTGATAATTTTTATTGTCTAGCTTGCCAGCTATCGCCATCCCGCATGCTACAGACAAACCCTGTCCTAGTGATCCTGTAGGGATTTCTACACCAGGCGTCTTCATGTCAGGGTGACCTTGCAAAATGCTACCTAGCTTTCTATGTGTGGACAACTCCTCCTTTGGAAAATAGCCCATCTCTGCCAAAACAACATACAATGCAGGGCATCCATGCCCTTTGGATAAAACGAAGCGGTCTCTATCCTCCCACTTTGGATCTTTAGGTTTATGGCGCATGTGATGAAAGTATAAGGCAGTTATGATATCAATGACTGAAAGGGATGAGGAGGGATGACCTGAACCTGAATGAGTGGTCATTATAAGAAGCTCTCTCCTAAACTTCTTTGCTTTCTCATTCAACTCTTCTACTAACTTAACGCTGTGTGGCTCCATCTTTTCATTGGTTTTAGACACTTTAACTTCACTCGAGAATTCAGTTTTTCCATTTTTGATTTAGCCATAGATCGATCTTGATCTATGTGAGTTGATTATTGACCAACTGAAAGTCAATTATGTGTAAAAAGTTTATCTTGCAGTTTCTTCAGCTGTAAAACAGTCAATTCCCCATCAAGTTCAACATCGCTGTATCTTATCACATCGCCTTTTGAAACATCCTTTTTGAGTTTCAGTCCTTCTGAAAGCCCAGCAGGTAATGCTTCTTCTTCTCTAGCCACTTCTAACTTCTCTAGTAACCCGTATGTGGTGGAGCCGCCAACACCATCTAGAGTTTCACCCGCTTTTATGTTCCTCTTCGCTACAGTAATTACTTCTGCAACGGGTTTTAAGGGGGCCACAGTGGGTTTCCCATAGATGACCGCTCGTGCAGCAGATAGTGGTATTTCTAACGTGTGCATCCGGCCTGACTTAATGATAGCATAGTTTGGTCCCGGCCCTAGCATGTCATGAACAAAATAACTGTAATCCTTCAATTTTTCTTTATCTCCAGTGAATACTAGGAATACTGTGTATGGAAATTCTGGGCCCAACGCGTAGTCCACTACCCCTGTATCTTGCAGTATCCCTCCTTGTTCTTTTAGATTGAACGCTTTCGGCAATTCGCTTATTGTTGTGGTTGGGCCATGCATGCCTCGTATATCTGGTTTTAGCCCTGTTGCGTTGGCAAATTCGTTCATCTCAAACATAGAGTTCGTTCCATCTTCATAAGACACCAAGATTTTTGCCTCTATCCCCAACTTTGACGCTTTATCTGAAAGGCTGTCGGGTGTCGCTTCCCTATTTAGGGGGGTGCATTTACCCTTTCCAGCAGCAACTACATCAAAGCCTAGGGCATCAACTAAATCGTATAACTCCTTAAGTCCTCCTATCTCCTCACCAGCTGGACCAGAGTATACGATGTCAGAAGCATCTGCGAACTTTCTCAGGATTGGTCCTATCATGGCGTCAACTGATTTATTGACTGTTATAACATGTTTTCTACTTGTAACCGCCCTAAGCTCAACATTTGCTCCGACTTCTGTGCAACCACTATGTGTGGGTTCGATCGCGTCAATAATCACATCGACTGTTGGAACTTCTGCTGCAAGATACATATTGTTTGACGCTACTGACTTGCCCTCTTTCAACGCTTCTTCTGCTGTTCTCTCATTGCTGGTGATCACAATCTGACTCTCTCGCAACCCGATGCTTCTATAAATACTAACCACTCTATTGAGCACTGGATCGGATATTATGCCTGTTTTTACACCCTTCATTACTGATATTTGCCTAACAATGTCTTCTCCGGCGGTATGGGCTCCTACGACTCCAATGTTGATTCTTTCATTTCTTTCTTCTAGCGCCCTTAATTCATCATTCATACCCAACAATTTGAATTGCCCACCTTGACCAAGTATTAGACTCTAAATAAAAGTGATTTTTTAGCCATTTAGAGCTTATTCTAGGTAACCATAAAGTCAAGGAGAATAACATATACCGAATGGTTTGAATTCTTTTCCCTATGAGAGCAACGCTATTTTTCAATGTTGATCTTTATCGCATCGAAATTATCTGATTAGAAGTACTTGATCGAAAAGAGTAGCAAGAGGATTTATGTATAATAAAATGCAGCGAATTTAGCATCTAGAAAAAAAGAAGGGAAAATAGGTTTACCCGAGTATTCCAAGTAATGCTAGAACAAAGCCGAGCACAAACGTAACTGCAACTGTCTTTGTTAGCGAATACCCTCTTCTAAGAAGAACCCAGTTGAAAAGTACAAAGATAAGCGACAGCAGTGCCGGCATAATCAAGTTGAGCATATCCTGAATTACCACTTTAACTCCAGAAACTTCTAGCACGAGGGGGGTGTGAGCACCCCACACATATGTAGCAGCGAGGGCACCACACATTGCCAGCCCGAACGCTGAGACTGCTTCTCGAAACGTCACTAACGCTTCACCCTTCAACAAGTCCGCCATTCCCAATCCGTACCTGTAACCGTAGACCAGCGTAAAGTACTTAATTGCCCAGCTTGCCGCAATCCAGACAACAACGGCAATTACTGGTCCAAGTAAGCTCCCTGTTACTCCCATAGAGGCACCGATAGCAAAAATTATCGGCAGAAGCGTCAACCATATCATTGAGTCTCCCAGCCCGGCAAACGGTCCCATTAGCGCTGATTTCAGACCACGAATCGTTTCCATGTCTGCTCCTTTTTCTTCCATTGCTATGTCCATACCAACAATTATGTTGCTGATGTGTGGCTCTGTGTTATAGAATTCCAGGTGAAGCTTCACCCAGTCAAGATACTCCTTCTCATCTGGGTGTAGCTTCCTTAGAATCGGTGTCATACCATGGAGATATCCTTGTCCCATCATTCTTTCATAGTTCCAAGCTGATTGGATGAACCAAGAATTCCAGAAGACTTTGAGTAGATCTGAGCTAGTTATCTTTTCGACTTTAGCTTTTTTGGCCATAATCTACTTCCTCCTTATGACGTACAAGCCTCCGACCAGACCAGCAGCTACCAGCGCTATTCCCAGCATCGGCAATTTCAGGTACGCGGCAAGCGCAAAGCCGAACAGGAATAGAGGTATGAACTCTGCCCTATACATCGTATTGAACAAAGCAGCGATACCACAGGCTGGCATCAAAGAGCCAGCGGTCGTCAGCGCGGTCCAGAAAATAGCAGGTGTAAATGCTAGAAAGGCTTGGATGGCTGGAACGCCTATTAGCAGGAACAAAGCAACGGGTATTGCTCTAGAAAGTGCCCATGGAACGGCTCCTAGAATGTTAACTAAGTTTATTAACCTGACATTTCCGGTTGGAGCGATTCTGTCTGCCCAGTGAATGAATACAGCATCAAATGATCTAGTAGCAATCTCAAAGTTCATGGCGAATGCAGCGACAGGCCATGCTATAGCCACGGCAGCTTGAGGAGCGAGCGCTGCAGTAATCACTAAGCTTGTTGCAGTTATGGTACCGGAAGACGCCTCTGGAACTGATCCACCACCCAACATAAACACGCCGAGAAAGGTGAATTCAACCAAGGCGCCAGCGGTTACTCCCGTGGCAGGGTCACCTAATATCAGTCCCGTTACTGCGCCAGCGACCAGTGGACGCCATATACCAGTTGCAGTAACCCAGATCATGTCTAGGCCGCAGATAAAGGCGTATAGTATTAGCAAAAGAATTTGTATCGCGTTCAATGTTTTTTCCTTCTTTTTAATTGACGTTAGATATATTAAGAACAAAACCTTTTAAAGTTTTCCGTAAACGCGCTCATGTGACGCAAGAACTTACAAGTTAAAAAATTGGCTTGATAGGGTCGTTGTTTATGAAAATCTTTATATAAGAGTACGAGAAAAGATTTTGCAAACATTAGGTGAGTCCTATGCCAGTTGTTTTTCTACGGATCGATGATAGATACATTCATGGACAGGTAACTTCAATGTGGATGCAGACGGTTAACGGTCAAGCAATATGGATAGCAAGTGACGCGTTAGCTAAAAACCCTTTCTTAAAATCCCTGCAGGAGTCTTTAGCTCCACCTGGCACTAAAGTAGAAATCTCATCCATGGGTGAGGCTAAAAATCATATAAAGACGATGGCTAATAGGAGTGATAGAATCGTGTTATTGGTAGCAAATCCTACAGATGCACTAGAGCTGATAAAAAGTGGGCTGAAAATAGATTGCATCAACGTAGGCCAGATCGGATTTAAAGATGGTGACACGCATGTCGAGAGAACTGTAAGCGTTGGAGCCGATGATGTCGAAGCGTGTAAGGAGCTCATCAAAATGGGTGTGAGGCTAGAATATCAGCAATTGCCTCATGAACCAGCTAACCCGAAAGATTTCGAAGCATCTTTGAAGAAGGCGAATCTAATCTAGCACCGGTTACACAATGCAACCTACTTTTTCTTACGAATCCTTCCACTCTTCGGGATGGAATGCACCAGATTTGTCGACTTTATGCATTTCTAAGTTTCCCGCTAGATTCTCCTGCGCCTAAACATAGGATAAGCTGTCTTTCGTTTCACGTTCTCTCTCAAGAGCAAAATCAGGTGATCTTTCTAACGGCAACGTTACCAGCTTCTTTTCTACTGCAGATTTTTCAGCCGCAAGAGCAAGTTCAATAGTCTTCTTCCCATCGATACCTTTCACTATGGGGTCTAAACCCTTCTCAACACGATTCACAAAGTCTTGAACATGCCGTTCCATGCAATCAAATTCAAAGATTTCGTCGCTACCAAATATCTTGGTGTTGACAATGTCCGGACGCCTATCAGCGATTATATCTTCCTGATGGGGTTTGAACCTAATAAATCCGCTATTCCCAGTTGGATAATATCTAAATCCTGCAAAAATCGCCGCCTTTGTTCCGATGACCCACAGGTCCTCGCGCACCCAAAAACCGTTTATTGTCTGAGAAATCTCGCCTATACCCTCGTTTTCATAAACAAAGTTGATGAATGCTGTTTGCGCGTAGTCAAATTCTTTTCGAACCCAATCATTCGTTATACAGTAAATCTCCTTGATCTCTCCGCCGTACCACCTCAGTATATCAAACCAATGAATAATCTCTTCAATGAATAAGTTTCCAACATACTTACTTTTCTGACTCCACCCACCGGGCTTTATATCGAATGGTCTTCTCCAATGGGATATGGAGGTGGATGCGACTTTTCCCATCTTTCCCGTATCGATGAGTTCTTTGATTTCAGAAAAGAGCGGATTTAACCTTTCTTCGTAATCAATAGTGATTTTCACATTGTTTCTTTGGGCCGCCTCAATTATTTGATCGCATTTTTCTAGGGTAAAGGCCATGGGCTTTTCAAGGAATACATTTTTCCCAGACTCGATTGCCTCTAAAGCGATTTTTGGGTGAGTAAAACTTGGGGTAGTCACGCTTACAATATCTATATCATCTCGTTTCAGTAGTTCTTTGTAATCTCTATAGAGTGCAATGTCACCAAATTCCCCTTTTGCTTCTTTCAACCTGTCATCAAGTCTATCACTTACAGCCACCAATGTCGAGTTTTTCGCCTTGAAATATGCGCGACAATGATGGAAGCCTGACAAACCTACGCCTATAACTGCTGCGTTGAGCAACTCAAATCCCTTCTTTTAGAAATTATTCTGGTTATAGTAAAACATCAGCAAGGTCAAATATATATTCTTCAAGTTCTCGTCGCACGAGCGCATATCAGATAACCATTTTGTTTTCCGATGTCATAAATGAGGATTTGCATCTAAATGCTTTGATCGAAGGGTTCATAAAATGATAGGAATCGTTGTATCTGCTCATGGCGAAATGACGAATGGATTGATCGACTCAGCTAGTATGTAGTTGGTCCCATAGATAAGATAAGGAGTGTAGTCTTGAGGGAAGGGGAAAGCCCGGAAACGATGCATGAGGAAATTCGAGAAGCTGTTTCATCATTAGATGGTGGTGAAGGAGTGGTGATCCTACTGGATCTTTTTTGGGGGTACTCCTTGAAACGTATGCGGCGTACTTACGAGGGAGTTGAAGATTGAGGTCGTCTCAGGCGTAAATTTGCCAATGCTCTTGGAAGTAGTGTTAAATAGAGAGTCTAAAAGTTTGCGAGAGATCAGAGAGGTTGCAGTAGAAGCGGGAAAGAGGGGGATTTTAAGTGTCAACGAGATTGTAGAGAAGGTCAAACCGCCATGAACAGTACTTAATTTTCTTCCGATTTTTGGGCTTGCACACGATTGTTTTCAGCGGGCGATGGACATTGCCATTCTTCTGTAAGTGTGTCTTGCGCCCCTAATTGCTATTGAATAGGCCATAATATTTTCTGGGATGGCGACATTGGACATGTATCCAGAGTCTCCTATATGATGGATATCGACACCCGCCATCTTACTGTAAAGCGCAATTTTTCTTATCGTTTCCACATCAGCGCCTTCCTGAGATGTACCCATGCAAGACATTGCCAAACCACCGGCTTCGTGTGCTGCTGAGACCAGTTTCTTCACGACCCCTACGCCTATGCCTGGTATGGTTCCAGGGGCAGGAAAGAGAGCACCGTCGCAACCAGCTCTTATGAAGTCTCTTATGTCTTCTGGTGTTACGACTTGTGCACCAAACTCTCCAGCTGCACCTGCGGAATGCATCTTCCCCCCAAAGATGACAACTTTGTCCCCTGCTTCCTCTCTAAACTCCTTTGCCTGCATCTTTATAGAACGGATTGTGACGCCTGTCTTCGGATTTCCTGTCAAGTGAATGAAGTCTACGCCCTGCTCCATAGCCTTTCTAAGGTTTTCCTTAGTTGCCAGACGACCTTTCGGCAACCTCAATTTTTCTTCTATGGTCACCGATTCAGGATCCACTGGTTCTAAGTTTATTCCAACAGGTCGACCAATCAGCCTTTTCACATCAGCTATGGTCACTGTTCCATCCTTTCGGCTAGAAGGGATACCCATCACCGTCGGTTTCTCTACATCATACATGTTCATTACTATCATGTCCGCGCCGAATGC
>CAZKBR010000030.1:5496-8960 GCA_964551465.1 uncultured Candidatus Bathyarchaeia archaeon | reverse complement strand
CGAGTGAACATGAATGTATATGACACAGGAATGGACCTGCAGGAGATAGGGGTCACTCCCCTTGAAGATCTGTTGCCTGAAACGGCTCTTGTCAAAGCGATGTGGGTTCTCGGCCAAACAAAGAGTTCAGAAAGAGCGAGGGAGCTCCTTGTAGAAAACATAGCTGGAGAGATCTCACAAAAAAGCTACTATGGAAGTGACTGGCCGTGACCATGATCGAAGAAAAACACTTGGCAACCACCAGGCATAAAAACCGGATGCGGTTTGATACATCAGAGAGAAACATGAATTGTTCAGGGGCGACAGGGTTGTGAACAGCCTCATCAACTATAAGAAGATAGGTTTAAAGATAGGACTCGAGAACTGCGCTCATATCCGGGCGTAGTCGAGGGATCCATCAACAGCTGGACACAGCTCACAAGCTTTTCTGCTCGTGCAGATCACAGCTATCAACCTTAGAGCCTGAAACAAAATTCTACAGAAGACTTAGACCCACGCAAAGCGAGCTTGGCGAAACCGATGCTGCTGCCGCCTTCGAATTTAAAAGAGGCAGGGGATTCCTTTACGAGGCAGATGATGTCACCAGTTGCCTCGTTGAACTAGATGAAGAACCGCCACATGAGTTGAATACGGAGGCTGTTGATGTCTGTCTGACGATAGCACTGATGCTCGATTCCAGACCAGTTGACGAAATCCATGTCATGAGAAAGATTGTGATCGACGGGTCTAACACTACAGGCTTTCAGAGAACTTGCATAGTATCTCTGGGCGGAGGAATAACAGTCAATGGTAAGAAGGTTCCTATACAGACGATTTGCTTGGAAGAGGATGCTGCGAGAAAGACGGGAGAAAATGGTGTGACTACACATTATAGACTTGATCGGTTGTGCATACCTCTCGTGGAATTGGCCACAGCGCCGACGATAGACTCGCCTGAGGAGGCTGGTGAGGTGGCCTTGGCGATTGGAAGGGTGCTGAGGGCAACTGGGAGGGTTGCACACGGCCTAGGAACGATCCGTCAAGACCTGAATATATCCACACGAGAAGGCGCACTGATAGAAGTAAAAGGAGTTCAGGAGTTGGAGCTGGTTCCGAAGGTCATAGAGTATGAGATCCAGAGGCAAGCGAATCTAATAAGAATTCGTGATGAGCTTGCGAAGAGAGGGGTAGGAAAAGAGGAATTCAAAAACGATTTCTTGGATGTGACCGAGGTCTTTGGCAAAACCAAGTGCAAAATTATAAGAGATGCCATTAAGGAGGATAAGGGAGTAGTCTTAGGGGTTGTTTTACCTAAATTCGGTGGTTTACTAAAAACCGAGCTTGAACCAAGTATAAGCTTTGGAAGAGAGATCGCCGAATACGCAAAATTCTGGGGCGGAGTTGGTGGGATATTTCATACAGATGAGCTGCCTGGTTTTGGCATAACAGAAATTGAGGTCGAGAGGCTGAGAGAGGTTATTCAAGCCGACAACATGGACGTTGTCGTAATAGTTGCTGACAGGCCAGAAAAAGTCAGGGATGCCTTGCACGCCGTAGTCGAAAGGGCAAAGATGGCTGTCGCAGGAGTTCAAAGCGAAACCAGAGGTGCATATCCAGATGGAACAACCCACTATTCCAGGCCAAGACCCGGTGCGGCAAGGATGTATCCTGAGACTGACATACCACCAGTCTCGATTACGGAAGAACGATTATCAAGAATTAGATCACAACTACCTGAAATGCCTGACAAGAAGATTTCACGTCTTATGAGCGAGTACAAAATCAACAGAAAACTGGCAATACAGATGATGAACTCAGATTTCACTGACTTGTTTGAAAGAATGGCTAAGGAGTTTAAGATTTCGGCAACATTCATGGCGGCTATGCTGACTGAGACCTTGAAGAATCTCAGGAGAGAGGGGGTTGATGTTGAGAAGCTTACTGAGAGACATATAGAGGAGACCTTTGATCTGGTTGACAAGGCGATAGCAGCCAAGGAGGCGGTTCCAGAGGTATGGACCTGGCTGGCACAGCATGAGAAGGCTACTGCGGAAGAAGCCATAAGAGATTTAGGCTTGAAGATGATTCCTAGGAATCAGCTGGAAGCCATAGTAGATAGAGCCGTGAAAGAAAACATAGAGCTGGTTAGAAGGCGGGAAGAAGACGCAGCGAACCTGTTAATGGGGGTAATCATGAGGCAGGTTAGAGGGAGAGTAGACGCCGGGTTGGCAAACAAAATTCTAAAGATAAAAATTCAAAAGCATCTACGGGAAACTAAAAAGAAGCGTTAACGTTATATGCGACTGTGCGGTAGAAAAGCGAAAAGGCATCGGTGATTTAGAATAGGGAGATGTTCAAGGTGGCTGACGAAAGGCGAAGAAAGAGAGAATACGGAAAGGGCAGCAGGCCTTGCAGAAGGTGCGGAGGCTATGGTCCAATCATAAGATCATACGGGTTGAACTTGTGTCGCCGGTGCTTTAGAGAGGTGGCTGAGAAACTCGGTTTCAAGAAGTATTCTTAAGGAATGAAAATGGCATGAGTGTGAACGATCCCCTACTAAACGCGCTCGCGACAATTATGAATAATGAACTGAGAAATAAGAGAGAGTGTGTGGTTAACCCGGCCTCAAAAATGATAGGGCATGTCCTAAGACTCTTACAGAAAAAGGGGTATATTGGACAGTTCGAGTTCGTCGATGACGGCAGGTTTGGAAAATTCAAGATTCAGCTTTTGGGGAGAATAAACAAATGTAGTGCAATCAGACCTAGATATTACGCAAAGGTTGAAAAGCTTGAGGAGTGGGAAAAGCAGTTTCTGCCGTCAAGGGAGCTGGGCATACTTATCCTCTCAACATCAAAGGGCATAATGTCGCACGAAGAAGCAAAGGGGAAGAAAATTGGAGGGCAACTGATAGCCTACGTCTATTGAGGGTTAGTTTGGCTTCAACCGAGTAGAGGTTGACTTAACCCCTCGCTTCACATTTCTTACAGCCGGTCCTCGACGCCTTTTTAACCATACCTGTACACGGGAATGGTGAATAAACATATAAAAGTTGCCAAGCAAAGACATAATAGAATCACTTTACCGAGGAAGAATCGACTTGGTCAAGACAGTCACGGCGTCGAGGACGATTGAAATTCCGAGTGACGTAGAGGTAGCTATTGAAGGCAAGAAAGTACTTGTTAGAGGTCCGTTAGGGGAGGTTCAGCGCGATTTCTCACACGCGGATGCGGTGATAGAACATGTGAAGGGGGAACTGGCAATTGGAACATTGTGGCCAGACAAGAGGAGAGCAGCGGTAGTAGGGACCATAGCGTCACAGATTGAGAACATGATCGAAGGGGTAAGAAAAGGTTTTACGTACAAACTCAAGATTGTCTTTGCGCATTTCCCTATAGAGGTGAAGGTTCAGGGCAATGAGGTCATAATTGAAAACTTCTCTGGGGGAAGAAGACCCAGAATAGCCAAGATAATTGGTAATGTAA
>CAZKBR010000030.1:1896-5396 GCA_964551465.1 uncultured Candidatus Bathyarchaeia archaeon | reverse complement strand
TTGAGGAGTCAGAGGAGACTGGCGTCTGAGATACTGAAGATAGGTCAAAATAGAGTGTGGATCGACCCTGAGAGAATCGAAGACGTCGAGATGGCAATCACGAGAGAAGAAATCCGGCGTCTTATTCATGAAGGGGCAATAAAGGCTGAACCAAAAAAAGGCGTTAGTCGATCAAGGGCTCGCCTTCTTCATAAGAAGAGGAAATCTGGAAGAAGGAGAGGTACAGGCAGTAAGAGAGGTAAGAAAACCGCGAAGGTAACGCAGAAAGAGAAATGGATGGGGAAGGTTAGGCCCCTCAGAGACAAGTTGAAGAACCTTAGGAAGCATCGTGCGATCACGAGGAATGTATACCACAAGTTGTATGAGATGACAAAAGGGGGGGCCTTCGAAGATCTCTCTCATCTTGAGCAGTATATTGAAGCTAATAAGCTCAGAAGAAGGAGATGATTCCACTTTTGCCCCATAACACTAGACATCATGTGGTATTCAGACGCAGAAGAGAGGGTAAGACGAATTATCGAAAGAGAAGAGGCATGATTCTTGCGAGTAAACCCCGCTTTGTTGTAAGGGCCTCCTTGAAACACGTTATTGTTCAAATCATAAATGCTGAACCTGAAGGCGACAAGACACTCGCGTCCGCACATTCAAGCCAACTCAGAGAGTTTGGATGGAAAACGACTTACGGAAACACCCCGGCGGCCTATTTGACTGGTTTTCTTGCTGGACTCAAAGCCCTCTCCAAGGGTGTAAAAGAAGCAATCTTGGATGTTGGACTACATAAGCCGTCTGCAGGATCCAAGATATTTGCAGCGTTGAAGGGTGCTACTGATGCCGGCCTCAAAATCCCTCACGACGAAAATATTTTGCCTGAGAACTCAAGAATCATTGGCGAGCACATAACTTCGCACGCCAAAATGCTATTTAAAGATAATTCGGAGCTTTATAAGATGCGCTTCTCCCAGTATCTAAAGAAGAAAACATCACCTGAAAAACTGCCTGACCAATTTCTTGAGGTAAAGGGAAAAATAGCTGCAGCTCTTAAGAGAGGTAAGTTGCATGACTGATAATGAAAATGAAACTAAGGTAGAAACATGGCAGTGGACACCCCGCACGGCGCTCGGGAGATTGATACTGGAGGGAAAAATGACATCGATAGACGAGGTCTTTGCCCAAGGTTTCAAGATTAGGGAGCCAGAAATAGTTGATATATTGCTTCCTGACATGAAAAATAAAGTCTTAGACATCAGCATCGTTCAAAAGCAGACGGACGCAGGAGAAAAAACAAGCTTCAAATCAGTTGTAGTTGTTGGAAACCACGATGGTTTTGTTGGACTGGGGGTAGGTGTAGCAAGACAGGTAAGAGCTGCTATCGAAAAGGGGATTATAAACGCAAAACTCAACATCACTCCTGTTCGTCGCGGTTGCGGTAGTTGGCAATGCGACTGCGGCGGCACTCACTCTTTACCCTATAAAGTCGTCGGAAAAAGCGGAAGTGTTAGAGTCAAGATCATTCCTGGACCAAAAGGCATTGGAATAGTGGCTGGAGAAGTCGCCAAGGATATAATTGGCTTTGCAGGGGTCAATGATTGCTGGACCAAAAGCTTCGGCTCCACAAGAACGATGCATTCATATGCGTTTGCAACTTTTAACGCTTTAAAGAATACGTATCGAATTCTTCCCCCAAAAGAATGGACTGGATGAATAGTCATGGCTAAGGAAAAACGCGGATGCATTGTGGCCGTGAGAATTAGAGGAAATGTTGGCATCCGGCCAGAGTTTAAGAAAACTTTGGGGCTGATGCATTTGCCCAAACGGAATCATTCAACAATTCTCAGTAGTACATCGTCTCACACTGGTATGCTTCAAAAGGTTAAGGATTACATCACATGGGGAGAAGCAAATTCTGAAACGGTCTACTTACTACTAAGAGAGAAGGGGAAAATAGTTGGTGACAAAGATCTGACAGATCGCTACGTAAAGGAGAAGCTAGGGCAGAAATCTCTCAGAGCATTTGCTGACGCTATTACGCTATCCGAAGTCGAATTCTGGAAGACGCCTGGCGTTAAACCGGTCCTACGTCTACACCCTCCAAAAGGAGGTTTTCGTAAATCGATAAAAAGACCTTATCCAAATGGAGAGCTGGGGTACAGGGGCGAAGACATAAATAGACTCCTAGAAAAGATGGTCTAACAACTTCTTACTGCCCTGTTCTAAGTGAACTTGGAGGCGAAAATAACTGTGGCCCACAGAAAGAGGAAAGTGAGAAAACAAAGAGGTTCAAGAACCTATGGTTGGGGGCAGGTCGGACAGCACAGGGCAGGCGGAAGAAAAGGTGGCAAAGGAAAGGCAGGAAGGAGTAAACATAAATGGACTTACACAGTAAAGTATGTTCCCAATTATTTCGGCAAACGCGGATTTCATAAACCCATGAGCCAGAAAGAAAAGACAATGAACGTAGGAGAGTTAGAGGAATTGGCAACGCGTGCGACAACAACAGAGGAAAAGGGCAAAATCATCGACTTAGAGAAACTAGGCTACGACAAGCTTCTCGGATCTGGCAAAGTGAACAGAGCTGTGAGTGTAGAAGTAAAATCTTGCTCAAAATCTGCAGCAAAAAAGATTCAAGAAGCAGGTGGGAAGATCCTTATTAAGAGGGAAACGTAGAGCGTTTAGGGGAGAAAAATGCCCAGCAGGTTTTTGAATCTCTTTAAACCGATAGCCAAATTTATACCTGAGGTCAGTTCCCCAGATAGAAGGGTCGGCTTCGGTGAAAAGCTCCTCTGGACTGGGATGGCGGTAGTAATATACTTGATAATGAGTGAGGTTCCTCTCTACGGAGTTGCACGCGGTCCTCAAGATCCTTATTACTATATGAGAGTTATCTTCGCCTCTACACGCGGCACGTTGACGGAGCTGGGGATAGGGCCAATAGTCACAGCTGGATTGATCCTCCAACTCTTGGCGGGCTCAGAGATAATAACCGTTGACTTCACCGATCCCGATGACAGAGCCCTGTTTACTAGTGCAAACAAGGTTTTTTCCATCATTATGACAATATTCATGGCCTCGGTATACATTTTGGGGGGAGCATACGGTAGCATGAGCTTAGAAGCATCGATTTCTCTATTTTTGCAGCTCATTTCTGCAGGACTTATTCTCATGCTTCTTGATGAACTCGTGCAAAAGGGCTGGGGAATAGGGAGTGGGATAAGCCTATTCATTGTTGCTGGGGTAGCTAGAATGATTTTCTGGAATTGTTTTTCGCCTATCGCGGGAGGCGACGGTAAGTTTTTCGGCGCAATATTGGCCTTTTTTCAATCCTTACTAAGTGGAGGAGGTCCATTGGCGGCTCTGCATAGGCCAGAGAATCTGCCCGACATGATAGGCTTTATCTCAACGGTTCTTGTCTTCTTAATCGTAATATTTTTTGAGGACATCAGAATTGAGCTTCCAATATCGTATGCTCGTTTTAGGGGATTTAGGACACGTTATCCGGTAAA
>CAZKBR010000030.1:0-1796 GCA_964551465.1 uncultured Candidatus Bathyarchaeia archaeon | reverse complement strand
TATACCAGCAGATAGCTCAGGAACAGATAATGGAGACCTATCCTATGCTAAGTCGAATCATAGGATAAGGGGGTTAACTTGGAAGCTAGGGTAGTAATTGTTACAGGAATTCCGGGTGTTGGAAAGACAACTGTCTTGAAAGAGCTAGTGAGAGAAGCTGGGAAAAAGGGAGCAAGATTAAACGTAATAAACTACGCATCGATTATGCTTGAAGTGGCGAAGGAAAAAGGGAAAGGTGTCGGGAGAGATGGTTTGAGGTGCATGCCGATTGAGTTACAACGGGCTCTACAAATGGAAGCAGTGGAAAGGATAGAGAAGATGATTGCAGAGTCTCCTGAAACAATTGTAGATACGCACATGATTATCAGAACAAACCAAGGATATTGGACCGGACTTCCTTTGAAGGTGCTAAGAAAACTTCGTCCGAGCCTTTTTGTTCTTCTTGAAGCAGAAATCGATGAGATTGTTGATAGGCGACTCAAGGATAGAAAAAGGAAAAGAGATAAGGTCTTGATGGACGAGGTGAAGGAGGAGATGAGTTTTTCAAGATTTGTGGCAGCATCATGTGCAACTTTGACTGGCGCCCCAGTCAAAATATTGAAGAACCCTGCTGGGAAGCAGGTTGAGGTCGCTAACCAGTTGTTGTCTACCATACAGAAACTGAGAGGGGCGTAAGGATGTTCGAGGATCTCATTGAATGGGCCAAAAATCTGCTGTCTTTGTTTTTGCAGGTGCCAAACTCAACGATCTTCACATTTTCCGTTTCATTTATACTCAATCTGGTTATGGCAATTGCGAATCGACTCTTGGTTGATGTTAATCAACTCAGAGAAAATGACCTGAAGATAAAAGGCTACATGAAGGAACGGAACGAAGCAGAGAAGAGAGGCGATAGGCGCGCCCTCAAAAAATTGAGAAGGATGGAATTTAGGATGAACAAGTTACAGACTTTGAACGCTAAAGAGAGATCTAAAGTTAGTCTTCTCTTCATGGTTCCTTTCATGATAGTTTATCTAATCTTAAATGCGGTATTTTTAGGTTCCAATATTGTTGAGCTGCCTTTTGTGATTCCATTCGTCGGATCTATTGGATTATCATTCGCTTGGTGGTATATTATATGCCATTTCACATTATACACCATGCTCTCTCGCCTTTTTGGGTTGACCTATGAGTCAGAATAACGTGCGCACGTAGTCTAAAATAGATGCTATCTGATTCATTTCAATCTTGTGACCCTAGAAAAGTCAAAAACATAGGATGATATAAAGAGCTAATTTAAATCTTATCGTAAATTCTAAGCGCGCCCCGGAGGTCATCTACGTGGGCCTAGTGATAACAATAAGTGGACTGCACGGAACGGGAAAGTCAACTTACGCGAAGGCAATTTCCGAAGAGTTCAACCTGCGCCACATGTCCGCAGGAGCGTTGTTTCGAAAGATAGCTTTAGAACGCGGGTTGTCGGTAGAAGAACTCAGTCACATAGCGGAGCGAAACAAAGATGTGGATTGCCTTATTGATGAGAAAACGAAAACAGAAGCGAGCAAAGGAAATGTGATCTTAGACGGTCTTTTAGCCGGGTGGATGGCAAGCGATTATGCCGACCTAAAGATTTACTTGAAGTGTCCAGACGATGTGAGGATGCGCAGGATAGCTGAACGCGATAGAATAACTTACGAAAAAGCCGGGAAAACGACAACTTTTAGAGAAGATGCTGAGAAGAAAAGATTTAAGAGGCTTTACCACATCGAGATGGATGATCTGTCGATATATGATTTGATAATCAACACAGGCTTGAT
>CAZKBR010000029.1:0-9087 GCA_964551465.1 uncultured Candidatus Bathyarchaeia archaeon | reverse complement strand
GGTTCAAATCTCCCCCGCGGCACCACAGCGCCCCCCGCACTATTTACCGAACCCCCCATCACTTTTAGGGGGATTCATTTGGGCTTTCTGAATATCTTGACGCCCGCATTTCTTATACTTGACAACTTCTAACGGTTCATACATCGGAGTGTAAGTCATAATCTTATTTGAGCCTCTATGGCTCTTTCAAGAGACTGCAAAATAGAAAAAAAAGGGAGTTTGTAGGGAACGTTATTCGGGTGATATCTCCGTTGTAGGATTGGTCGCCAAGTATCTGTATCTATTTTTTGAAGCCTTTCTTTAAACCTTGCCAGAGTAACACAAAGGGAAGGCCTACACCCTGTAGGATGGCCAAGAATATTGGATTGCTGCGGCCTTCTTTCTCTAAGACGCTTCTTCTCCACTTGATGATGAAATATCCGGCGACGAGTCCAAGTGGTATGAGATATAGGTCGAGGAAGAAGAATCCCCAAAAGGTCCAGAACTTGCCTACCTGTTCTGGCTGGAGATAACCACTCGGGAGACGGGGTAATCCAAGGAGTACTGGAAGGAGATCAGTAAGAAGCATACCTGGGCCCTGAGTTATACCGGCTATGAACCACATCCAGTAGAAGTACCAAAGCGGTACCGCCGACTCTAATTCGTAGAAGGCGAACAGGAGACCGACAGCAGCGCATCTCCACACCTCTGGACTTGTCGTCAGAAACGCATTCACCGTGATCGCACCTGCCCCTTCAAGAACAGTAGCACCGTAGAAGGTTGACCAAGCCCAAGCGAACATCAGCAGACCGAACGGCGTCCAAAACCAGTGAAGCCTAGGCTTAAGCTGGTCTTTGCCAAACATCACGTATAGCCATCCGACTAAGACTGGAACACCCAGCAAGAGGATCCCCATGATCCCAACCATCAGGTTCCCGCGCATTACTTGGGTAAATAGAGCCTTGCCGTGCACAGGATCCGATAGAAACCACTCAACCATTATCCCCACAAGAACAAAGGCACCGATTATCCAGATAGGCAACTTATGTTTCAGATCGAACGTAATTATCCCTTTCTTCAAGTAATCGAGTGTCAATAAAGCGTATAAGCCTTTCTTTACTCCAAGGTTCGGAATCGATTGAAAAGCAATCCTCTCTAACACCAAACCAGCACGTAGAATCCAACAACCAAAAAATAAGGAGATGTGGAGATTAACGGGAGACATCTCCACTTATGGTGGAGTTCGAATCCCACCCTCCACACTCCTGAGCTTTCAACTCTGTTCAAAAATTGTTAGAAAGATAGAAAACCAAATTAAAATTTTAAAAAAGAGGGTTTGCGGGAGACATCGCCATCATAGACCTTAAAGGTTATTAACAGTTGTTTTTTCGCATTAGTGTTTGTTTTTTCACTTGCGTTTCCTGAAGAGCATGATGTTGTTGTGGTCGCAGACGTAATCGAAGCCAGCCAGCTGCTCATTCCAGCCGAAACGAGAGTTTTACCGCAAGAAGGCAAACCAGTTCAAAAAGAGCTTCGCAGAATACAGGCAGAGAAGAGGAACGAGAGATCGTGTTCTGATTGCTTCATCACTGGTAGATTGGTCTTTCAAAGTAGCGCATCGACCCCTCATACGCCTTAGGATTCCTAACCAGTCTTCCCACATGGGTTGCTTGGGCATCCGACCACCTTAGATAGTGAGGTCTCTCCTCGCCGAAGAGACCATTCCATTCTCCACCACATCTGCAGCAGACCCATAATGGGCTAGTTTCTACTCGCTGTCGAAGGGGGCTCTTATAAGTAAGGAAAAAATTATATATAAAAAGGGCTGTCTATGAGCGACGTTGAAATTCACGTTAAGGCTGCTCATGAAAAGAGATTGGCCACGGTAGAAGAGTTCGATAAGAAGAGGTACATGGTTGTTGGCGATTTGGCGATAAAAACGGTCGAGCAAGCGATCGAGGCTTCAGCTGCGTTGGAAGGGAAGCACTTTCATCTGCATCCGAGAAGTGCACATAGTTATAGACGACGTTGGATAAAGGAACGATTTCCATCATTATCTAAAGATGTGGATGAGTTGTGGGGTGCTTATGGCGCCCTTGGCTATGAGGGCATAGATGGTGAAAGGGCTGAGAAGGTTATTGACGCTATGGAGCGTGTTTTAGATGAGATTGAAAGAGGAACACATATCAGATTTAAGTAATATTGTTGATGCGGTATCTAGAATCCAAGGCGTGGTTGGGGTTTTTCTTTTTGGAAGTTTAGCTAGGGGAGATTACGACGAGTATTCTGATTATGATTTGCTCGTCGTTTTTGAGAATAGGGCTTCGATGTGGCGGAATTGGGATGAACTGTTCCAAGCTGTTGGCAGTCTCAAAATGAACTTGCATGCGATTCCTCAGACTCTCAAAGAGCTTAAGGCTGCTAACCCAGTGTTCCTGGATGAACTTTTTAAGCATGGAAAGGTTCTCTTTGCCAAGCCACCCATCGAAGTTTTTTCCAGGCATGTGAAATTGGAGCCCTTCTGCCTAATCTTTTATGTTATGGGTGGTCTAAGCCCTAGGGATAAGATGAAAGTTTTGTACTCTCTTTACAAGAAGGGTGGTGGAGGAACAGTTGCTGAGATGGGAGGAATCAAGCTTGGGGAAGGTTGCATCTTAATTCCGAGCGATGTAGGCAACGAGATTATTGACATGTTAAGTGCCTTCGGCATCTACGCAAAAAAGCTGGAAATATATGTTGATGAAGATCGTCTTAGGGAATGGCTTGGTCGAGAGCCAATTATGACATCAAGGAAATCGGTTGAAACTATGCGATGATTTTTAGGGAGTGGAGACTGCAGGAGATCTCTATTTAAGAACTTGAATGGTTTTAACGCTTGCTTTCGCTTCCTAAAAAGCATTACACCGTGGTGGAGGGCGGGTCGTTGAGATTTGAGATTGAGGGGAAGAAGTATGAGCTTGAGTACGATCCTCAAGATCCCTTTGTCGCTCCCCATCTTGCAGTCGCGTACTGTTCTAAACTCGCGGAGGATTTCATGCCTGTCCTCTTGGATCCAAGAGGACATGGTAGCAAACCCCATCCGCCAGAGCTTATGGCATATAGGTTGATCGTCGACTCGAAGAGGCAAAAGTTATGCATCCTCTATGAGGTGTACTGGAGGAGGCAGGACTGCACTTGGAAAGAATTGAACAAAGACCATGACCATGACTATGAACAGATTCAGGTTCACTTCAACATGAAAATTGGTGAGAAGGAGATGGTCGTTGTATCTTCTGTGGGGCCAATAGAATATGCCGGGCATGGTATTGAGATCTACTCTCACATCCGCAAGGCGAAAGTCAGGGATGTCGAATATACTACATCACCGAAAGATCAGTTTCCATGGGGTGAAGACCACGGGCAAAAGAACGCTACTCAGATTAGGGAGATACCGATTGGGCGGTTGGCCTTTGAAAAAGGAAGGCCTGTCGTACTAATCCTCAACTGCTACCACGCCTTCGCCGGTCAAAAAAGTAAGTCTTGGGTAAAGGAGAGAAATGAGTTGAACCCGAGGTTAGAAAGGCTGGATCGTGGGCTTCTCGAGAAATGGTATTACCGCTATGTCAAGAACAGATTCGGACACGACATCTCAAAGCCCTTCGATGAGCCATACGTAATGTATTATCCGCCGCCGGAAGACTTCAAGTCAAGGCTAGTCTATGGGCTCCTTTGGCTATTCTCCTGCCTCAAGAGAACCCTTTCTCAATAGTGCTCGCGTTAATGAATCGAACAAACATGAATTGGTAACTCATACGACAATCTTATATGTGAGATTGCGTCCTCATTTCAAAAAACTGTAAGGAATCGGTAATGATCAAAGCTGTCTTCTTCGACCTCGGAGATACACTGGTAAAGGATCCAGAGTTCCTGCGAGAGAAGAGGAGCAACATGATCTCACAATTCTTGAAGGACTCTGGTCACGAGAAATCCGTGGAAGAGCTAAAGGAGACGTTGGAGGAGGCCGTCAAATACGTAGAGACGCAGTACAAGGGGAGTCCCAAGAAGCATAAGAAAGGACTCTTGCTATCAGTCTTATTCAAAAAGCTGGGCGTCAAAGTAGACGGCGCAGTGCTTAATCAACTAGACGAAGAGTTTCGAAACATTTACTTGGAAGAGATGAAGCTGATGCCAGATGCTGAAGACATTATTCTCTTGCTGAGGAGGAAGGGATACAAGCTGGCCATCGTTTCAAACGCGTCGACCGCAGAGGCAAATTTTGTAATAGACAAACTCGGCCTAAGAAAATACTTCGACCTAGTAGTCGTCTCGGAGGATGTTGGCCAAGAGAAATCAACTACGATCCCCTTCAAGATAGCGCTCGAAAAACTTCATCTTAAACCAGAAGAAGTCATAGTGGTGGGCGACAGAGAGGATGAGGACATTCTCGGAGCAAAACTTCTTGGGATGAAGGCAGTTAGAATACACGGGCCCCATGGTCCCTACGGTGAGACAAGAAAGGCCGATTATGAGATAGACGACTTAAGAGAGTTGAAGAGAATCCTGTCGCTCGATTGAGATAATAGGCTATCATGTAGAAGCAATCGCGTATTATGATCAATCGGTCTATTGTTCATTTCATAGTTTTTCTTGCAGCTTATCTTCTAGGAACTCAATCCAAATAACGGGAGATGTCCCATGTTGAATTGGTCACTACTTTTGATTGGAATCATTTTGATCGTCGGAGTCTCATCACTATGGACGCAGGCCATAGGTGCTGCATGGTCTCCCACGCCGATGCGTAAGGTTCGGAGGATGTTGTCCATGGCCAAAGTCAACTCGAAGGACGTAGTTTACGATCTCGGCTCGGGCGACGGGAGGATACTGATCACTGCTGTCAGAGAGTTTGGTGCCAGATCAGTTGGGATAGAGGCTGATCCACTCCGTCTTATATCCTCGCGGATTCTCATAAAGCTCTTGAGGCTAGGCAACCAAGCAAAGGTGACGTGGGGAAATTTCTACAATAAGAAGTTGAGTGAGGCAACGGTGATAACGGTATTCCTCTTCGATTCTACAAACGCAAGGCTGAAGGAGAAGTTTGAGAGGGAATTGAAGCCTGGGACAAGAATAGTCTCCTATTATTGGTCCTTTGAGGGATGGAACCCTGTAGTAGCCGATGAGGAAGAAAAGGTATACCTGTACCAAATCGGGAGAGGCCTGGATCAATAGCAACCATCACAGAATCGTGCCTCACAATAGGAGTGAGACGTCAGGATTTGAGAAGAATAATCGAAGAGAGATACGCGGATGTTCTTGAGGCGGCTAGAGAAGGCGAGCAGAGGTGTTTCAGAGGTGAGAGGTGGGGTGGAAACGCAGTATTAATCGTGGTGGACGCCGCACTGGACTCCATCGGCCTAAACTACTTTCAGATCGTGGTTCCCAGAGTTAGGTTTTTTTGGAGCAAGTACTTGAAGACAGGTATGATATCTTCCTTCAGAGACCTTTCGATGTTCTCTCATCAGGAACCCAGATTGAGAGGAATCATGAACAACGAGCGGTGTTGGAGGGCCGCCATAGAGATCTGCAAGGTTCTAAATCAGATCAAACTGAAGAACGGACTCAAAAGCGACTTCGCCGCTCTGAGGTTCTGGGCCGAGAGGGCCGACTATGAAAATTGGAAGGAAGATCCCGTGGGTGAGATTCCCGGAGTGGGTTTGGTCACGTTCCAGTACCTGCGAATGCAAGCAGGAGTGGACACCACGATGCCCGATAAAATAGTTAAGAGGATGATGGAACGTGACTTCGGCATCAAAACCAAGGATGATATAGAGTTCATTAGAAGAATGGAGACTCTTTCAAGAGAGATCGGGTATTCCCAAACCTTGATATGCTGGGCCATATGGCTCAAAGAATCGGACATAAAGACATCAGGCTGGGAAAGAATTGACTAACCATCGCATGTATGGAAAAGCTGACTTCAGACTTGGATGATTGTGAGTGCAGTAGAGACTTCCCTAGATCTGGAAGATGGCATTTCCTCTAGGTTCCTGTAGATTCCTTACTTATTCAGCATGATCTTTGGTTTCTATTCCTCTTTTATGAAAAGAAGCATTCTTTGAAGATTTTAGGAAATGATCGGCGGCTCCATAGGCCCCTTTTCTTTACTTAGTAAAGTTTTTATTCAGGTGCCGCATCATCCTCTTAAGGGCTGAAGAGAATGGAACTTGTCTCCCTAACTCCTGAGGCGAAGGTTCTCCTGACGCTGATGCATGGGAAACACACTTATGGTGAGCTGAAGCTTGAAACCGGACTGAGCGACAGGTGGTTGACGTTGAAGCTCAAGGAGTCAGAAGCGCAAGGGATCATTGAGAGGGCTGGGAGATGGTACGGTTTAACTAAAGAGCCCACTCCTCACCCATATGAGCTCAGCTTATATCTGGACTCACAGGCTGAAAGAATGGCGCAAGAGCTCGCCAAGCTGAATTTTATCCAGATGATGATCCTCTTCGGTGGAGTCGCAAAGAGGACCGCGGACCAACACAGCGACATAGACATGATGATCATCGTGAATGAACCCTTAGACGTGACAAGGAAGATTGTTGACGCCAAAATCTCGGAGTTGGAATCAAAGTTCCACCAACCGATCGAACCAGTCATTCTGACCAGGGATGATTTCATAGCTAACGTCAACTCCTCTGAGGGTGGAATCATCTACGGACTCGCCGAGGGTTGCGAGGTCTTGGTCGACAAGACGCGTGGAGAGCTAAACGAGGTCCTAAGCAGCAGAATCAGGAAGATCAAGGACACCCACGAATACCTAAAGGATGAAGGAATATGGGTAGAGATAGAGTAGGGGCATTGTTGAAGACCGCTGAAGTAAACCTTGAAAGAGCGGAAAAGCGTTTCAAAGATGGAGAATATGATACCGCTGTTTTTCATGCATCCATGGCTGTTGAGGGTAGCTCAAATGCGCTGATAATCAGATTCGGAGGAAGCGAGGCGAAAAATCACAGGGCGGTCAGCGGGTTAGCAACGGTCATAAGAAGAACGAAGCCTGAGTGGAAGGACGAGGAAGAATGGAGGAAACTGATCAGCATGGGGAGGAGTATTGAAAGAGAAGTCGTGTATGCGCGATATCCGCTCAAGATCGCCGAGACTTGGATGACACCGATGGAGTACTACACAAAAGAGAAAGCTGAACAGGTGATCAAAGACGCTAAATTCATCGTCAGCAAAACAAAAGAGTACTTCAAGAGACTCAACTAAACGTTTATAGATATTTTCACACAATCCTCATTTTAGGCTGATGCGTTGTGGCATAACTAACGGTCGACCTCTCCGGTACTGCCCAAAAAATGATCGCTGAACCTGGTTGTTCCGCAGAAGCCTAGCATTAAACTCAACCTCCTCACTCATAACACTCACCCTTTATACTTTCTCATACTTTTTTACGCTTTCCCTATACATTCCTACACCATCATATTCATTCTACAGCTCTCTTTCACAAAAAGAAACGTCAAAAACAAATCTTCAAACTGAAAAAAAATATTTTGGGAGAGATATAGAATCTGAGGTCTCCAACTACCTCTTCTACCACTTCATTGACCCCACCGCCTGAGCAAAGGTCACCACTCATTCATAACGCATCAACGAACATCGCGCTCAGACTCTCAAAATCTCAGCCCTTATAGTATCTTTGCACCAAATCCGCAAAACCAGGTCTGAGTTCACCTTTACCACATTTAGGGCAGGGATCCGGACTTGGTCTTTGGCAATCAAGGCAAAAAGCACTTCCACAAGCCGGACATATCGTACACTTATACATCTCCTCCTCTAAACCCGTTCCCCCAATCACAATCCCCCCTCCACGCCTGATATCGTCGGCAATCGAGGTTGCTGTCTTTGATATAACCTTGCCGCACTTAGCGCATCTTATTTCCATACTATCCACCTCCTCAGACTCTAAAGGCCAACACATTAGCCTAATCCATAAAACTAAAACAAGAACAAGCTAAAAAGACTGCTCTGCGCGCTCGGAGCCACGATTTTCCAAAAATAACAAAAAAAGAATGGTAAAAAAGGGGACTACACCCTCTTCGCCTTTTCTAAGGCTTCAACGCCCGGAAGAGTTTTCCCAGTCAGGTACTCCATCAGGGCTCCACCACCGGTGCTTACGTAGGATATCTTGTTCTGCAACCCTAGCTCGTCGAGAGCGCCGACGGTGTGACCTCCTCCAGCAACGGAGAAAGCTTTGCTATCCGCTATGGCCTTAAAGATCTCCTTTGTCCCTTTCAGAAACTCCTTGTTCTCGTAGACGCCCATTGGACCGTTTACAACGATGGCCTTAGCCTCCTTGATCATCGAGGTGTATTTCTTGATTGTCTTCGATCCCACATCATAAATCGGATAGACGGTAGGCAACTCCGATAGGCTGATCTCTACTCTTTTTCGGTTCACCTCAACAGCCAAGTCGTCGGGAAGCACAATTTTTCCATCGAACCTTTTGAAGAGATCTTGAATCTTCGGAACAAGCTGAGTGAAGCCCTTCTCTTCAAGGTACTTCTTATTTAATTCGCCTATGTCGTAGCCCTTCGCATATAGAAAGAGGTGCCCGATTACGCCTCCGGTCAGTACGCTGTCCGCGGTTTCCTTTGAGAGAACGTACTCGGTTATGGCGGCCGAGTCCTCTGCCTTTGCTCCTCCTAGAATGTAGATGCAGGGCCTCTCCCTCGCCGTCGTGACTCTCTCAAGGGCTTTGAGCTCCTTCTCCATGACGCGTCCAGCAACTGTGGGCAGGACAGTGGTGAAGCCGACTATCGAGGCGTGGCCTCTATGCGCCGCTGCAAAGGCATCGTTGACAAAGATGTCTGCCAAAGGCGCCAAGTTTTGAACCAGTTCGGACTTGGCGTGCTCTTCAGGGGTCTTTGTCTTCGTTTCCTCTGGGTCATCCCTCACATTCTTCAGAATCAAGATTTCCCCTGGTTTAAGGGCTCTAATCGCGTTCTTCGCCTTGTCTCCATATATGTCATCAACGTACCTCACAGTCCTCTTTATGATCTTTCCAAGAGCCTCGGTATGATTTTCAAGGGAAGAATAGTCGGGGTCGCCAGGCCTTCCTTGATGCGCCAATAT
>CAZKBR010000028.1:0-9638 GCA_964551465.1 uncultured Candidatus Bathyarchaeia archaeon | reverse complement strand
TTTGGTATTCCGCGCTTGGGTCCAATTGGGTATGATCAATCATTCTCGCCAATTCCTCTCTAGTAATCGAAGTATCGAATTCCAAATCAGTCACCTTGACATAATGATTAGGGGCCCCCAAAAAATAAAGATTCCCACATTAGGTTCTGTAAAGTTATCGGGTGGTCAATACACCAAAAACGTTAAATACACTTAATACATAAATAACTCTTAGGTGATGAGATGCAAAGCCGAAAGAATGTAGCAAAAAGAAACATAGTATTGAAGATTGAAACTTATGAGCGGCTTGAAAAATATAAAATCAGACTCATGGACGAAAAAGGAGACTCTCGAATAACCTTTGACGACGCCATAAACATCCTGCTTGGTAACCAGATCAATAAATAAGGTTGTTTAATGAAAAGGGGTTGCAAAATGAAGGAACTACCCGAAATTATTGACACGATAATACATGGCGACTGCCTAGAAGTATTGAAAGAGTTTCCAGACGAGAAGATTAACCTCATCATGACTTCGCCTCCTTACGCGTATAATAGGAAGAAAACTTATGGAGGCGTTCCCATCAAGAAGTATGTAGAGTGGTTCCTGCCAATTTCAGAGGAGTTAAAACGTGTTCTCGACCCAAAAGGCTCCTTTGTTTTGAATATCAAGGAGCGAACCGTAGATGGGGAGCGGGGGATTTATGTCTATGAGCTTATCATGGCCATGAGAAAGCAGGGTTGGCTATGGGTCGAGGATTACATTTGGCATAAGAAGAACACTTATCCTGGAAAGTGGCCCAACCGCTTCCGAGATGTCTGGGAGCATTGTTACCATTTCACGAAGGCAAAGAAGTTCAACATGTATCAAGAAGCCGTGATGGTTCCCATAGGAGAATGGGCTGAGAAGCGACTTGCGAAGCTGAGCGAAACCGATGAAAGAAGAGATGAATCTAAAACGCTCAGCGGGTTTGGAAAGAAAGTTTCCCATTGGGTTGGTCGCAAATTTGTCTATCCCGATAATGTTCTATACCTTGCAACAGAATGCTCCAATCGAAAACATAGTGCAGTCTTCCCGATAGATTTGCCCAAGTGGTTCATCAGACTCTTCTCTAAACGAGGAGATATTGTTCTCGACCCCTTCATAGGTTCTGGCACAACAGCACTGGCTGCTATCGAGCTGGGGAGGCGTTACATTGGGATAGAGCTGGTGGAACAGTACTATCAGTTGGCTTCAAATGCAGTCCAGAAATGGCGACAGAAGTATGCTCCTTCTCTAGAGTTCTTTAAGTCAAAGGTGGAAGAACTTAGTGACTCTTGACCCTGACAAGCTTGACGCCCTGATCAAAAAATGCCTAAACGACTTCTATCAAAGACGACTTGAAAAACTGAAAAACTTGAAGCTTAGGCAGGTGTTCAAACGCAAGAACCCCTATCTCTTTAAAGCGTTGGGGACAGAGCAAGCCCCTGAGATCGTCAAGAAAGTTCTTGAAGCTTATATCAGTTCATCTGACGAAACGATCTTTGGGGACGCATACTTCGACCAGATAGCACGCAGTCTTCCTAGCATTATCGTATCAGATGCAAAAGGCGTTGATCTTATTGTGGAAGAAGAGAAGGCCATCCATGCTTACGCCCTTAAGTCAGGGCCGAACCCTTATAATGCAAGTCAAAAGGAGCGTCAAAACACCGAATTTCTAGAACTGAAGCACCGTCTAATGAAACTACAGAAGCAATTTGACCCTGTGCTCGCCTATGCTTATGGAAGAAAGAATAGACCCTCAAGAGGTAAGTGGATTTATCGTGAGAGTTCAGGGCAAGAATTTTGGAAGGAGATTACAGGTGATGATGACTTCTACCTTAAGCTCATAAGGCTAATGAGAGAAGAACCCCTTAAAAGAATAGATGAATACAAGTCCGATTGGGATGCGGTCATCAACAGGTTTACGAGAGAGTTCACACAAGATTTCTGTTTTCAAGACGGCCATATCAATTGGGAGAAGCTAACTCAATTTGTGAGTGCCAGGAATCCTCCAAAACTAATAAGGAGATCAAAACCGACAGAACCTTACTGAGTACTGAATTACAACGCCCAAAAATTAATCAGTGAAGCCCAAAGATTTGACGCATATTTTTTATTTCATCACCCGATAACTTTACAGAACCCCACATTAGGTTCTGTCCACTTATATCGGTTGGTGAATAGAATCATATTTCTTTGATTAGCCACACATAGGGTCTGAAACAACATCCATTGAATTAGATGATACTTTTCAATTGCTTCGAGTAAATCTTCAGGTTTTTGGGTTGGATAACCTAAACGTTCCTTCGCCATAGGGTTCATTTGTTGTATCTCTAAAATGTCTTGTGGAACCTTGTAGACGTCAGTTACCGAAATTCTTGCTCCTTTTGGAGTCTCTGCTCGTTTCAGGGCTTTTTCGGTTCTTCTAAATTTGAGTTCTCCTAAAGGTTTCCCTCACTGTAAAACAAAAGAGAATCGTGTGATCTTGGGAACCTTTCTTATTTATTCACCAACCGATGAGCTTACAGAACCGTGATAGCGTGAAAAACTGGGGTTACCAGGAACATGCAGGTACATAATCACCCTATTGAGAGAGAAACGGGCTCATCCCAAAGGAGATGGCTAGGCGTCAAAAGGAATACGTGGGGCTAAGAAATGTAATCATACATGAGTATTTAGAAGTTGATTATGAAAAAATGTATCAGGCCATTAAGGGGCTTAGGGATACGGTTCATAGAATGGACTGCGACATTGAAATAGCGCTAAAGGCATAGCCTCCAAGATTTTATGAAAAGTCCCTAAAAAGACCACTTTTAGCCTACATATTTATAAGTAGGCTGTGTAGTCGTACTACTATTTAGTACTACGGAAGTGTGAGGATGGAAGAAAGAGTGAAGGTGACGCGGAAGTATCAGGTCACCATCCCTAAAGCGGTGAGGGAGAAGATTGGGGTTAAGGTTGGAGACGAGCTGAAAGTTGTGGATAGAGGTGATACCGTAGTTCTGAGGAAGGTGGGTGGGAAGAAAAGCTTGCTGGAACTCGCTGGGTGTTGGAGAGGATATCCCGGGGAACCTGACGAGTTCTTTAAGGAGCTTAGGAAGCTATGGTCTACGTGGAAGGCTTGAGACGTTTGTGCTTTGACACGGATTTCCTCGTCAACTACATGAGGAAGCCTTCTGGTGTCGTTAAGCTCATCATGAAGAGGGTCTATGAAGGAAGGGTTTTGGGTTGCACCACCTCAGTGAACACGTTTGAGATTTGGTTCGGGGTGTACTTGGCTCCTAGACCTGAAGACCTTGTTGAAGACACTGAGGAACTCCTCAGCCAACTTGAAATAATCGGCTTCGATTACGAGGCCTCAATCGGAGCTGGCAGTGTAATGGCTGAGTTGAAGAGAATGGGACAGGTGATCGATATAAGAGACTTGTTCGTTGGCACTATATGCAAAGTTAATGGTGCGCCCTTGGTCACAAGAAATGTCAAACATTATGATAGAATATCTGGGTTAACGGTCTTGAAACCTGAGGAAGCTGTTAGAAAGACAAGGTAGGAAGCAGACTATCTTAAAGGAACTAAAAGAGGATGTGAGAGTCTCATGAAAATAACTTTTGAAGAGCTTGCCAAAATGATTGATCATACAGTATTAAAGCCGACTCTTACAAGGAATGAAGTTATCAAACACTGGCAAGAGGTTAGAAAATTCAACTTTGGAGCTATCTCCGTTAACCCCTGTTTTACGTCTCTCGTGGCTAAATTAGTGAAGGGAACAGATGTCAAAGTGGATGCTGCCATAGGTTTTCCGCTTGGCGCGACGACGCCGGAGGTGAAGGCTTTTGAGGCCAGAGACGCTGTTGAGAACGGGGCTCATGAGATAGACATGGTCATCAACATAGGTGCCCTCAGATCAGGGGACTATGAACTGGTGAAGAGGGACATAGAGGGCGTCGTCGAGGCCGCCAAAGGCAGAGTCGTAAAGGTGATCATTGAGACTTGTTATTTGACCGATGAAGAAAAGAAAAGGGCGTGCGAACTAGCTAAAGAGGCGGGTGCAGACTTCGTCAAGACATCCACAGGTTTTGGCATAAGGGGAGCGACCATACACGATGTTAAGTTGATGCGAGAAACCGTTGGTGAGGATATGGGAGTGAAGGCGGCTGGAGGCATACATCATTTTGAAGATGCTGTAGCAATGATCGATGCTGGAGCCGACAGGATTGGAACAAGTGCGTCGATTCAAATAATGAAAGAACTGGAAAGGGAATTAGGAAAAGACTAATGTCTGTCTTCTGTTAATCTCTACGCGCAAAAGAAGCGCAGCTTTCCCTGAGGAGTCGTATAGCCTCTTTGGCGTCTTTTTTACAGTATATTGCGGATGCCGCCACCAAGACATTGGCACCTGCCTTAACTACCAGTGGTGCCGTTTTCTCGTTTATTCCTCCGTCAACCTCGACATCTATGCTTAACCCTCGTTCATCGACCATTTTTCTGCACCTCTCGATCTTCGGTAACACGCCTGGAATGAAAGCTTGGCCATGAAAGCCGGGGTTTACACACATGAGCAAGACCATGTCAATATCTTCTAGAACATTCTCAATCATGCAGATTGGCGTGGCTGGATTGAGCGCTACCCCAACTTTTTTCCCCAATTGTTTAATGGTTTGGATGGTTCGGTTGAGGTGAAGACAAGCCTCCACTGAGACGGTTATGATGTCGCTACCGGCGTCAGAGAAACTCTTAAGAAAGAAATCAGGGTTTTCAACCATTAGGTGAACGTCGAAAGGCAACTTGGTTTCCTTTCTCAGCGACCTAACTATCATCGGTCCTATGCTGATGTTTGGCACAAAATGGCCGTCCATAACATCGATGTGTAGGAGGTCTGCCCCTCCATCCTCTACTCTTTTGACCTCTTCCCCAAGCTTGCCGAAATCCGCGGCCAAGATCGACGGCGCGATCTTAAGCAACTCTGAAACCACCATTATACAATATAACGGAACAATTGATGTCTTCTACATTATCTCCAGGGTCTCGGCCTTCGCATAAACGTTCTTAAATTTGCTAGAGAAATACTTCAAGGCTTCACCAGAAGTCACGCCCAGAACGATTAGCGTTGCAGGTCTGTGCGCAACTTCATCGAAGAATCTACTTAACTTAAGTTGAAGTGAGAGCCGACCGAGCGGCGGCTGAAATAGAAAATGATCCAATCCGTCGATTATAATGACGCCCTCATCAAACTCTACCCTATCTTTTCCTGAAATATCTTCTAGAGTAGTATGAACAACATTCATTTCACTTTGTCTTACATTTTTTTCAAAATGTTTCAAAACACTGTTCTTTTTGTCGGAAGAGCCGCGTAAGATTATGAGCCGAGGAGAGCCCCTCTGTTTGAGCCCCTTAATCTCGGAATTCAATATATTTATTACTTCATTCAAAGCTTTCTCTGGCAAATCTTTCCCACCATAATAGAAAAGAAAACCCCTAGACTAGGTATTTTACTTTTTCTTCTCTAAAGCTTTCTTAGCCGCGTGGAAGATGTCTGATGTGGTTAAGCCATACCTTATAAGTAACTCTTCAGCTGAGGCGGATTCCGCAAACTCGTCCTTGACTCCAACTCTCAGCATAGGCACAGGATAGCTCTCCACAAGTACCTCAGCAACCGCACTCCCCAGTCCACCTATGATACTGTGCTCCTCTGCCGTGACTACCGCACCAGTATCCTTCGCAGCCTTGACAATTATATCCTGGTCAATAGGCTTTATCGTATGGACATCTATCACCCGCGCATTCACTCCCTCCTCAGATAGGAGTGAGGCTGCTTCCAAGGCTTTCGCCACCATGATTCCTGTGCCCAAGATCGCCAAATCCTCACCGTCTTTCAGGAGTATGGCCTTGCCTATCTCAAAATCGATTTTCTCATCATAGATCACAGGAACCTTGGGCCGCCCCAGCCTCATGTAGACGGGACCTACTTGTTCTGCGATTGCCCTAACAGCCTTCCCTGTTTCGATGGCATCCGATGGCACAATGACTGTCATGTTAGGTAGTGCTCGCATGACAGCCACATCCTCAGTACACTGGTGAGATGGCCCATCTTCTCCTACACTTATCCCCCCGTGGGTAGCAACGATCTTCACATTCAGGTTAGTATAAGCGATGCACTGTCTCACCTGATTATACACCCTGCCTGATGCAAAGACAGCGAATGTGCTGACGAATGGAATTTTACCACAGGTGGCCAGGCCAGCCGCCAACCCCATCATGTTCTGCTCCGCTATGCCAACGTTGAAAAACCTTTCTGGAAACTCCTCGCCAAACACGCAGGTCCTAGTTGAACTTGAAAGGTCGGCGTCGAGAACAACGATGTTTTTATTCTCTCTCCCGAGTTCTACTAATGTTTTACCGTAAGCATCTCGAGTGGCCATCACCTCCGTCTTCACTGTTTTCCCAAGCATTCTACTTCAACTCCTCCAACGCTCGCTCCAACTCCTCCTTTGACAGAGCCGTGCCGTGATACTTGACTTGGTCCTCCATGAAGGAGACGCCTTTGCCTTTAACGGTATTGGCAATAATTATGGTCGGCTTCCCCCGCACTTTCTCGGCCTCATCCAACGAGCCCAGAATCTCTCTCATGTCATGTCCATCTATCTCCACTACGTTCCACCCGAAGGCTCGCCACTTATTCGGCAATGGATCAAGCGGGCAGATATCCTCGGTTGCTCCGTCGAGCTGTAGGCGATTCCGATCCAGGATGGCCGTTAGATTGTCGAGCCCGTATTTTGCGGCTGTCATGGCGGCTTCCCACACGTTTCCCTCATCAACCTCGCCGTCACCGAGCAGAACGTAGACGCGGTAGCTCCTGTTGTCTATCTTTCCGGCTAGGGCCATTCCGCAGGCCACAGAAAGCCCCTGCCCCAGTGAACCTGTGGACATCTCGACTCCAGGCGTTTTATTCATGTCAGGGTGACCTTGCAGAATGCTATCAAGTTTCCTGAGCCTCGATAGCTCCTTCTTCGGAAAGTATCCTGAGTCTGCTAAGACGACATACAGAGCCGGACATGCGTGTCCCTTCGACAAGACGAATCGGTCTCTATCTTCCCACCCGGGATTCTTGGGGTCATGACGCATGTGATGCAAATAGAGGGCGGTTAATACATCAATACATGACAGAGAGCCTCCTGGATGACCAGAACCAGTGTTGGTGGTCATTATCAGAATATCTCTCCTGAATCCTCTAGCTTTCTCGACCAATTTTCTTGCCAGTTCTTCGTTATACAGCAGGCTTTCCTCCGGTCCCAGTTGCCTACTTTCGCTCCTGATACGTCTTGACAAAGCGATCTGTGATTGACTTTAAAACGTCTGAGTTACCATAAAAGCGTTGAGTTTGAACATGTGTGTAAGTACCCGTTGGAAGTGGGGGGCTCAGGGGAAGCTCTTGAGTTCTTTTCCATTGATGAGAGCTATGACCTGTATGTAATCTTCGATCCCTGAAGTCTTTATCTTTCTCATCAGCACCTCTTCAATCTGGAACATGCCCGCTGGGTTAGTCATGTGAATGTTAACAGTCACAGGTCTATCGTTACCTTCCTCGAGTTCCACTTTCTTAACTGCCATCGCAGACATGGAGTGAATATCAACTTTTCCAAGTTTATAGGGGATTCTGGCCCTTCCCTCAGCCATGTCTGTTCCATCAGCTACTTTGGCGATACCCGCTTCGGTGCTGAGACAATTAACGTCCTCGTCATGAGCAAATATGCAGTGAAGGATCTCTTGCCTTATCCTGATCATGCGTTCTGGGTCTTGTTGATAGATTTGCGGTAGAAGCCTGTCAAGAATCGACTTGGCGATCTCACATCCGTGTATATAATGCTCGGTTCTATGTATCGCGTTTCCTATGTCATGGAGATATGATCCACAGAGCACGACGAGTCGAGAGTCTTCAATCGTTCCGATGCCGTCCTTAACGATGGACATATCAACCTTGTCTTGTAAAATCCGGAATATTTCGAGGGCACTCCCAGCGACGATCCTAGAGTGGACAGGCCCATGGTCGTTATAGCCCATCCTGTTCACAGCCATAATGTTTGCCATCTTGAGGCAGGTCTGCGTCTCAACATCTTCCTCTAGGAGGCGATATGTTTCAGCGACTGGTTCCTCAGCTACATAAAGCTCAATCAAATTAGTTGATACGAAAACCATTTCGCATCATCTCTTTTCCAAATACACACATACGTAGAGTTCACTTTCAGTCAAACTATACTTGACCACCAAGGAGTAAAGTGTTAAAGTAGAGTATTTATCCCATAGGGTTTATCCTTTATATCATCATCCGCCGGGGTGGCCGAGGCCGGATTAATTTACGCATAGTAAACTCAAGAGGCGCAGGCCTTGAGTGTGTTTTCCGCCTGGTCAGCCTGTGATCCCTCGGGATCTCGGGGGTTCAAATCCCCTCCCCGGCGCCATGTTAGGACAAGAAGTAGTATGGTCTGTCTTTTTTATGATCATTATAAGGTTAAAAAAGAGCGGTAGTTCCTACCAACTGTTGAGGCAGAAATGGTGCTGGATATTTTATTCTTAACGGACGAGGATGTTAAATCCCTCCTAACCATGAGAGAAGCATTGGATGCTGTTGAGGAAGCATTCAAGGAGAGAGGGCTTGGGAGGACTCAGATGCCCCCGAAACTATACGTGTTCTTCAGGAAATATTCAGGCGACCTGAGGGTTATGCCCGCCTATCTAGAGAGAATCGGTGTCGCTGGTGTCAAGGTCGTCAACGTTCACCCGAAAAATCCTGCTAAATATGGCCTACCGACGGTTATGGCCACGATAGTTTTAATAGACCCGAAAAGCGGTGCCCCAATCTGCGTAATGGATGGGACGAGAATTACTGCAATGAGGACTGGCGGTGCTGGAGGCGTGGCGGCCAAGTACTTGACAAGGAGGGATTCGAAAGTTATTGGAATAATTGGGGCTGGAACCCAAGGGAGAACGCAGCTGATGGCACTGAAAGAGGTTCTCTCTAGGATAGACGAGGTGAGAGTATTTGACAAGGTTCGAGAACATGGAGAGAGTTATGCCGATGAGATGAGGCGCAGTATCGGTTTAGACACAAGGCTTGTTTACGAAGCAAGAGAAGCCGTTTGTGAGGCAGACATAGTTGTTACGACCACTCCCAGTACTGAGCCCATTGTGATGGACGATTGGGTGGGAGATGGGATGCATATAAATTCGATAGGCGCCGACGCCCCTGGAAAGGAGGAGCTTGACCCAGCCATACTAAAGAGAGCGAAAATAGTTGTCGACGACTTTGAACAGGCGATGCACAGCGGCGAGGTAAACGTCCCCCTTGCGCGCGAGTTGATCGGCAGAGAAGAGATCCACGCCGAAATCGGCGAGGTTGTCACAGGGAAAAAGACCGGAAGAGTGTCTGATGACGAGGTCACGGTTTTCGTTTCGACAGGTCTGGCTGTTCAGGATATCTCAACAGCATGGAAGGTCTACAAAAAAGCAGAAAGAGCGGGGCTTGGGAAAAAGATAAAAATGTTCTAAAAGACCCTAGAGTTGTTTCTAAACCAGCGTTATCTCGATGAAGACTTCGTCAGGAACTCTTAAGCGCATAACCCTTCTCATGCAGCGCTCGTTTG
>CAZKBR010000027.1:0-9717 GCA_964551465.1 uncultured Candidatus Bathyarchaeia archaeon | reverse complement strand
TGGCCAAAACCCTAGGATACTCATCACCGAACGCACTAAAGCAAAACACAGAGGAGAAGGGAATACTCGCAAGGAGATTCCTGAAACTCTGTGAGATAGCTGGTGTCGAAATCAAGGAGGTAGAACCCCACATAGTGGCGGTCGTCTTCTACGGAAATCGTAAAAAGAGAAAATTCAGCCAAAAAGACTACGCGCGAAAAAAAACGTAAGAGGCAAATCGTAAGCATAGTCCCTAACCTGCCTACCCACAAAGACAGTGGTGTAAGTGTTAACGGTTAAAAAGCGCATATATCGTATGTTCTAGGGATGAAAGCATGGAGAGAAGAGTTATCGCAACGGTCCTCCTAATGTTCGGCCTAACGTCCTTGGCCCTGGCCATCTATCTCAACCAACTCGGCTTGCTGGAGGAAATCATCGCACTACTATTAAACTTGGGCAAAACAAGCCTTCCGTGAGGGGGGATGCAATCCATGGCCAAGAAGCGGGTAGGAAAGGAAGGCAAAGAAAAGAAGATACCAAAGAAACGTCTCAAGCTTAGGTGGCTTAGGCTTCTATCTCAGCTCTCTTTCCTCACTCTGTTCCTACTGGCTCTTTTGGATCTGGCTCCTCTACAGCTATGGCTCACCCTTCCTGTCTCGACCCCTTATAGCGCTTTCAGCATGTTGCAGACTATGCTCTCAACGCCGATCCTACCACTGCTGCCAATAGCATCAATACTCCTATTCACCATACTCCTCGGCAGGTCCCTCTGCGGCTGGGTCTGCCCATCAGGCTTCATCCAAGACATCCTTTGCAAGCTGAAACGCAAGCACACCAAGATCACGCCGGAAACCCACAGCTGGCTGAAGAACATAAAATACCTCATTCTAGGTACAGTCTTCTTAGTCAGCTGCAGCCTAGCCATATCCTTAACCCTTGGGATGGGAGAACTCTACAAGAAGTCCTTAGGCACCTTCTCAACAGCACCATACACAGTACTGAGCCCAGAGGCAACAATATTCATCCTCATCCCAGAATCGGTAAAACAGCTCCAACAATGGATGGCCACATCCCCCCTCATACCGCTGGAACAACTATGGGCCATAATCTTGCAGATACAACCCCTCTTCTACGCCAGAATGCTAATCGCAGCAGCCTTCATAGTCACCTCAATATATATCCCGAGATTCTGGTGCCTATACTTCTGCCCGGTCGGAGCACTAATGGCGATTCTAAGCCGGTTCAGCCTCCTAGGAATGAGGAGGGACATAACGAAGTGCACCAGGATCCGCGCCTGCGTTGAAAAATGTCCGATGAGGGTCAGGATTCTCGACCTGCCATGGGAAAAGTTCAACGACCCAGAATGCACACTATGCCTAGACTGCGTAGACGCCTGCCCAAGGAAGGCGCTAAAGCCAAAGTTCCCCTAGCTCAAAACGTCAAACCGGTTTTTTCCGAAATTCTTATTAATCAGATAATATACTTAAATCAGATAGAGAGAAATGTCGGAAAACACAGAACTCAAAATTGGGAAAAGAGGGGAAATCTACACAACTCGTGAATTGAGAAAGAAGATGGGTTTCACCCTAGGTGGAAAGGCTTTGGCTAGAATAGAGGGAGGCAGACTGATAGTCCAACCAAAGCCAACAGCACTGACACTACTCAAAAAGCCTAGGGTAGAAGCAAAGCCGATAAGTCAAGAGAAACTGTCAAGGCTTAGACGGGAGCTTGCTGAAGAGCTTGAAACCAAATAACCCTGTCTTCATGGACACAACCTTCCTACTACCATTCTTCAGGGTGAACATCGAGGTCGAGGGCTTCAGCCTAGACAAATTTGAAGGCTTCCTAACGAAGATTTCTAAACTCCACTTCAGCGAACTCTCCATATTCGAGGCAAAAGCAAAGATCTTTAGGCTCTCAAGGGAGAGCAAAGCCTACACAACGGCCCTAGAGGACTTTGGAAAAAACTTGACCGTACTCAGAGGAGACGAGAGATTCATCTTCCACTACTACACTGGGCAAGATGACAGGTTCTTCAACTCAATTTCAGCCAAAGACTTGGCACTCGACAGCTTCAATATGATCATACTTGCTCAAGCCCTAAACATAGGGGTACTGGTCACTGAAGACGAAAAAATCCTGAGAATAAGGGATCGAGAAGAATTCGTAAAGGATCCCACGCTTAGAACTCTAAAGATCAAAAGATGGAAGGAGCTAGAAATATGATCATGTCCATCCTCTAGACTACAAACTTTGGTAAAGGACTTGAAGGATGACATCCGCTATGTGGCAAAGAAACTGCCTCAGGATCTTCCAGAGCTGTATGAACGGGCTCTTGATGTAACATATGGTAGATAAAGATGTGCTGGGAGTTCAGGAATGGAACGACATAGAAGCAACTCAGCCAACCAATGGAGTAAGACTCAAAGACTTTACTCAAGTAAACTACCCCTCGCTATCACAAGGGGCTTTCCATTGGATGGTTGATGTCGTGCACGGCAGAACTCGAACCAACCGCATTTGGACGAACGAGCCCGTTTACTGGGACTCTTGTGTTGGAAATCTGGGCAAAACAAGAGTTGGTGAGACCTTGAGGTGTCCGCTCCAACACGGATTTGATAGCGATAGCTAGTGAGGCTTTTCTATCGCTGTTCACGGCAATACCACACTTCTTGCATTTATACAGAGCGTAGTTTCCAGACTGGTGTCCGTTGTTCACTGCACCGCAGTGTGGACACCACTTGGAAGTGTGGTAGGCGTCAACGAACTGAAGTGGGATACCGAATTGCTCACAGTTAGATTTAAGAAATTCTCTGAATTTGGCGTAAGGAATATGATTGACCTTCCTGTTAGCTTTCTTGTTAAATTCGCGTTTCTTCGCTCGAATGTTGAGCTTCTCAATGGCAACAGCGGCGTCGCAGGCTTTAGCAAGATTCACTATTTCCTTGGCGACCTGACCGCTTCTGGTCTTGACGAAATCCCTCTGCTTGTGCTTAAGATTCTTGAGGTATTTCTTGGCTTTTTCAGAGCCGTTGTCAGCGTGGCTTTGAAGTTTACTTCTTCGTTCAAAATATCTTCTTTGTCTTTTGGCGACATCTCGACCAAAATAGAGTTGTTTAGCCACTTTAGAGGTCTGGGCATCAAAGACAGTGACAGCTGCAAGAGTGGAAGAGCCGACATCCACGCCGACAACAAATCTCTTGTCACTCGTCGGCTCAGAAAACTCTTTTTCAAGGACGACGGCGATCTTCCCATTCTGCAGGAGAGAGATGTTCTTGAAGCTCCATCCGTCTTCCAAGAAGGAACTAAACCGTTTAAGCTGTCCATCAAGCCTAAGCGGAATAGCAAAGGATTTGCGGGGAGAATAAGTAACCTTAAAACATGGGTTTCCTCTCTCAGACGATATGAGCTTAAACCATCTTTTATTGAGCCGAATGGAACATCGATTAAACCCGCCCTTAATCGTCTTTCGCTCAGCCCACACATCCTTTCTTGCTTCTTGAACGATGTCGGAGGGCAAAAAGGAGGTCTTACGTATGCTTGAATATGTTAGATGGTGCAGCTGTGTAGAAGATTTGGCTTTTGGCAGATGCTTCACCGTTTCGTTAAGAGCACGAAGATACTCAGCGAAGAAACTGTTGAATATCTGTTTTTTCTTTCGAGTTAAATCTACTGTGTTAAACAAGATACACTTTCTCAAGATCTCACCGATATTAAAGCTGTCTGAGAAGTTCAAAAAGTTTGCTCCGATTCCTTCCCACGCTTTCGCATGGGATCTCCTTGGAGGGATTAGATGAGTTTGAACCCAGAGGGATGGTCCGCTGGCCTAGTGAAGTTCCACCACCTGGTTTTGTATTTCTTGTCACGTATGTCCGAAGCCAGCTTCAACTCCTCCTCGTCCAATTTGGACTCGAGGAACTCAACATCCAGAGCTTTTCCGAACCCATATTTCAAGGCTTCAAACACCTCGTCAAAGCCTACGTTCCTCCCAAGTTCCCTGCCGAGGCTTGTGACCCTCTCTTCAACCGACTTTATCACCTTATCACTTATCTTCTCTCCACTGACCTTAAGGACGCTGAACATGGCTCTGACGTCCACCTTCAACAGGACCGTGCCGTGCTGGAGGATTACCCCTCGTCTTCTCGTCTGGGCGCTACCCGAGATCTTCCTACCATTGACGATGATGTCGTTTATCGGCTTAAACTCAGCCTCAACGCTGAGCCTGCGTAAACCCGAAACTATGCCCCCGCATATGACCTCGTACGACTCCGAGATGTCATTCGGAACCCTCCCCTCGTCTCGGCTCAATATTAGGCTATAAGTCAACTCGCCGTCAAAGGCATGGAAGACCGCTCCCCCGCCAGTAATTCTCCTCACCACATCAACGCCCATCCTTTTGCACTGCTCAAGGTTGACCTCCTGCTCCACAGTTTGAAAATACCCTATCGAGACAGCCGAAGGCTTCCAACGATAGAAGCGCAGCGTGTTTGGAGCCAAACCAGCAGACATCCTCCTCAGAATCACCTCGTCGATAGCCATGTTCATGTAACAATCATACACATCGAGTCCGACGAGCCTCCAGACATCACTCACCTATGGCACCCCCGAGTTCAGCCTCACTCATCGCCGTCAACACATCCTCTCTTAGGAGCCTTCTAGGATAATTGTATATCGGTCCGCCGGGGCGCTCATTGTAGAAAGGCCTGTTGCAACCTGGGCAGCCCGAAGTCATGAACGGCTCCCCAGTCTCGATGATTCGCTTCAACTCTCCGCTTGAAACACCAAAGCCAATTATCTCTCCGCCATCCGCAAAAAGCATATTCTCAACCCTCGCCTTCCCCCGAGTTATGAGATAGTGGGCTATCTGGATTCTCCTGTAACGACGCAACGAAGGCTGAGGTCTATCATGAAGCATTGTTCCCGGAACAGGGGTAAAAGCGAACAAACCAGGGTAAACGCCTACGTCAACAAGCTCTTGAATAAGATAAACCATCTCCTCGTCCGTCTCGCCGAGACTAACAATGATGTGAGTGGACACCCTTCCCCTTCCAAGAGTCTTCACCGCGGTCTTCAGAGCTTCAAAGTGCTCATCCCAAACGTATGGTCCACCAACATCTCGACCTTTGACTTTGTCAAACAACTCCCTCGTCGCGGCATCCACGGCAAAACATACCCTATCGATATCAGCTTGAGCCAACTCGCCTATTTGAGTCGCATTCAGTGGCTGGCAACAAACCGAGATCGGTGCATCAGTGCACTCTCCAAACTCGGTTACTAGACCTATCAGGTCCTGATAAACCCCGTCGTAGTTCACGGCTTGAATGCAGAGGCGCTTCACGAGTCCACTGCGAGAGATCATCCTAACCCCAGAAACGACATCTCTCATTGGAAAAGAAGGCCAAGTGACCCTCGAGAGCATGCCTGCCTTCCCCCTACTGTTTCTAGCCTGCGGACAGAAGGCACAGTTTGCGTCGCACTTCCCAGGATGATAAGTCATCAGGTAGATGGTTGTAGGCATAATGTCAACGTTGCCTTGAATTAGACCGAGAACCACGGCGGAACCCAGCGATACACGAATCCTATTCGGCATAGTCGCAAACCTCATAATCATCCGCCAACTGTAGTCTATATAGAAACATATAAAGAAGGTGGAAACGATATTTAAGAATTGGTCGACTAAAGTTGAAGCCACCATGTATAATTGTAGTTCAATATGTTTTGCCTGCAATTAGAGTTTTGATTGCTAAAGAGTTGGTTAAAAAATACGGTTTGAAGCGGGTTAGGGTTGCCGAGAAGATGGGAGTCGCCCCAGCAGCCGTAACCCAATATCTTAAAGAGGTTAGGGGTGAAACGGCGGTCAAAACGGTTGAAAGTTCGGTTGAAGCTATGGCGATTATATCTAAAATAGCGGAAGGGCTAGCTAAAGATGAGGCCTCGGTGTATTATGTTTTGGAAAATATTTGCAGGGCTTGCCGGGTAATGATGTCTGAAGGTAGTCTCTGCGTAATGCATAAGGAGATATTACCGGCCCTAAAGGAAAGTTTGGAACGTGAATGTAGGTGCCCAACTCTTATTTCTTCGTAGTCGTAGTTTTGGAGGGAATAATGTGAAAAACTTAGAGGAAAAGTTGTTGCCGAAAGAAAGGGAGATATACGAGAGGCTTAAAGAGGTTAGGGATCCTGAGCTTGGCTTCTCTATAGTAGAGGCGAACCTAGTCGATGAAGTTAATGTTGAGGGTGACAAAGCGAGGATAAAGTTTCATTTGACGATGCCGTTTTGTCCTATGCCATTCGCTTTACAAATTGGCAGAGAGATTAAAAGAAGGGCGAGTGGAGTTGCCGGTATAAAGGAAGTTGAGGTCAGAGTTCAAAAACACGTAAAGGAGGAGGAGATTAACAAGACCTTACGGGAGATAGCGGGATGAGTCGGAAGAAGATCTTGGTGTGCCCTAAATGCGGATTCAGATTTGACGTTAGCTATTCTAGGGCATTCGCGTGTAGAGGATGTCCCTCGCTAGTGTCCTGTGACTACGTGAAGTGTCCTAAATGTGATTATGAATTTCCTGTTCAGCGAGCCCCTTTGGCTAAAAGCTTTACGTAATGCAGTGTACAGGTCGGGCAATCATATCGGCGTCTCGCTAATTTAAAAGAGTGTATGTCTTTAAATGAAAAGGGTGGTTAAATGAAAGTGCAGATCAAGTACTTCGGCTTTTTGAAGGAGGATTTTCATAGGAGTTCTGAAGATATTCAATTATCTGAAAAAGCCAAGTTGGCTGATCTGCTTCTGCTCTTAGCAGAAGAATATGGAGAAAGATTTAAGGAGTATGTTTTCGACCCTTCGGGTACAGATATTAAGAAATGGGTCGTTGTGCTCGTGAATGGTAAGCCACCAGATCAATTACAGGGTTTGGTGACGGACTTGAATGAGGGGGACCTAGTAGACGTCATCCCCATAGTTAGTGGCGGCGGATAGTTTTGGGTTGAACGCGCGCACATACTGGGCAATCAGGTCTTTTTTTCACATTAATTATCTTAAAGCGCATGTCTTCCCCGTCAAAAAGTAGCATTCTGCCAGTTAGGGTCTCTCCGAGGCCCACGATCAGCTTCAGGGATTCTATGACCTGAAGCGTTGCAAAGAAGCCGGGTGTCACGCCAGGTATAGGAAACTCCGAGATTTCATTTGGCGTTTCAGGGAGTATGCAGCGAAGGCAGGGTCCTTTGCCAGGTATAATCGTTGTCAGCTGACCATATAAGCCGAAGACGCCCGCATGAACAAATGGTGTCCTCTTTTCCACGCATGTATTGTTCACGATGAATCTAGTTTCCCAGTTATCCATTGCGTCTACAACTACATCAGCGTTGTCGATGAGTTCATGTGCATTTTCTTTCCTGATCTCTGCTATGACGGGTTCAACTTCAACTTCTGGGTTAAAGGCTTTCAACTTTTCGGCTGCGGCCTCCGCCTTAAAGTGTCCAATATCCTTCTGCCAGCCCAGAATCTGACGATTCAAGTTACTTAACTCAAATTTTTCCCTGTCTATAATAACAAGTTTACCGATGCCAACAGCTACGAGGTAGACTGAAGCGAAGCCTCCCAGTCCTCCGGCTCCCACCACGACGACAGTCGCCGATTTTAGTTTCCTCTGTCCCTCCTTACCCCACCCAGGGATCAGCATCTGCCTACGATACCTTTCTAAATCGTATTTAGAGAGAGTGATTTTCAAGTATTTCGCTTCCGTACTTTCCATTTCTTTTCTCCAATTGTGCGCGCGCGTCTTTCTGGTTCAGGTAAGTTTCTTGATCATTTTTTCCAAGAACTCGATTCCCATCTCAAGACTTTTTGTTCCTTTTTCCGTGATCTCGTAATATTTTCTATTCGGGCGGCCTACGACAGGTCCCTCTTGTTTGATCTGGACTAATCCCTCAAACAGCATTTTATACAATACTACATAAACCGTTATTGTGGCTGTTGAAAACCCAAACCTGTCCTGCAAGTTCTTATTAATTTCATAGGCGTACATAGGGTGCTCCATCAGCATTCTTAGGATATAAAGCCAGAGATTTTCCTTCGTGAGTTTTGTTCTAAGCCTATCGTAAGCCAAAGTTAAACCTCATGTCGATGCTGTCAATCAAGTACGAATAATGTCGTTGGGTTCTAAAACGTTAAGAGGCGCCTCTAACGCTCGCGCGATTTGAATGACCTCTCAGATTTTGCTCTGACCTTTACTACTCTGCGATGAACCGCGCATGAAACGCAGTACCATTTCTCGACGACTTGTCTGGGTATAATGGCGCCCTTAGCTTTCAGTTCTCTGAACAAAAGAGGGTCAACGGGAGAAACGTATCTTGTAACTCTCTTCGCCTTGTCTCTAGGCACAAGTTTACCACACATGTCACACTGAATGTAAGATGCCCTGCCCTTGCCACCTTTCGATCTGCCACGGCTCCTCCTTTTTTTAGGCATTTTTCATCCTCTAGCTATTAGAATGCCGTCATCAACTTAAAATACTAGTGTTTTCAGTGAATATCAGAGCCATAATTGGGTTTTCTGGAATTCTCAGTAAGCCTTCGCAAGACTCACTAAGAATTCCCCTCTATGGCCGCAGAATACACATTCTCCCACTGCTCTTTCCCTTGCACTTGGAATTCCCAGAACTCTTGCGTTTACCTTCCTTTCAATCTCAACCCCGCATTCCCTTTTACCGCACCATGGTACCTTGACTATGCCGAAGCCTGAGTCCATGAGCTTCTTTGCCTCATCAAAGTCTTTCGCCTCACGAATGTGGGAGTTGAGCCATTCCCACGCTCTCTTCTTTAAGCTGTCCTGGACTTCAACTAGGAGGTTTTTGGCTCTCTCAATTACCTCGCTTTCCTTGAAGGTCGATTTTTCACAGTTGTCGCGGCGGACAAACGTCACCCGATTTTCCTCAATATCTCGTGGTCCAACCTCAACCCTAAGCGGTACCCCACGCATCTCCCATTCATAGAATTTAGATCCAGGGGTGAGGTCTGACCTGTCGTCCAATTCGACTCTGATGCCTTCTCCCTTTAACTTATCAACTATTCTCCTACAAACCTCATTGACCCGTTCTTCCATGCCCTTGTAGGGTATGGGGATGACTATAACCTGGATCGGAACTATGTTCGGTGGCAGAACCAAACCACGGTCGTCCCCGTGCAAGGTTAGTACCGCGGCAATTACTCTCTCTGATATTCCATAGCTTGTTTGCCAGGCATAGTCTCTTTGACCTGTTGATGTTTCAAATCTCACGTCAAAGGCCTTTGCGAAGTTCTGTCCTAGATCATGCACTGTTCCCACCTGTAAAGTTCGGTCGTCGGGAAATAGTGTGTCAAAAGCATAGGAGGAAACTGCCCCAGCAAACCTATCCCACTCCGGTCTCTGCGAGATTACATAAGAAATACCTATCTCGTCAAAGAACCGCCTATAGATTTCAATAGCTTCATGGAGTTGTTTTAGAGCATCCTCGTGTGAGGCGTGGAAGGTGTGCGCCTCCTTGAATGTCGTGACTTCTCTAATTCTGATTAATGGTTTTGTAGCTTTTGTTTCGTACCTAAAGACACTCGCGATCTGATAGACTTTGATAGGCATATCTGCGTGTGATCTGATCCAAAATTTGGCCATCGGCGTTATCACAGTCTCGCTTGTAGGCCTAAGGGCCATCTTTACGCTGAGTTTTGTGGATCCCCCATGTGTGACCCAGTAGGCCTCCTCCTCGAA
>CAZKBR010000026.1:0-10723 GCA_964551465.1 uncultured Candidatus Bathyarchaeia archaeon | reverse complement strand
TTGCTTTATACCTCAAGATTGGATGTACAAGTAGCGCGGCCAAAATAGCTATCAAGAACAAAGGACTGAAGATCAGCATCTTAAGTATGAAAATGTTAAAAAGCATAGCTACAACATAGGTTCCAAAATAAGCAAACAGGATCGCGTCAGAGATCCTCTTAAATATTCCTATGGCCCCTGATGGGCGCCCTTGCTTAGCGTAAATCATCTCCACATCTTCACGAACGCTTTTCCAGCATCTACTCAAGTATTCCTGATCGGCCACTTTGACAGCTTCATCGATCTTTGCCGGATCCTTGAAATCGTGTCCTACATATCCATTAAGCCAAGAGATTACTGAGATAATCTTACTTAGGTCAGCTTTAGAAGCCATCTGATCAAAAACCCCTTTATCCAATCTGCCCTTATTTCTTTTATACCTTATTTCATGCCAACTGCAAACTATAAATATACCTTAACACGCCCGCCGTCAACCATAAAAGTGCTAAAATTGAAAGAGGACAAGAGACTACCCGCGAGTCCTGTCATTTAGAGGAGGAGATAAGCGTGCTAGAGATTGAGTTTGAAGGTAAAAAGTATAGGACAGACGAGGCGGGTTTCATACAGGATCTAGGAAAATGGTCTCCTAAAATGGCTAGACTTCTTGCAAAGCAAGACGCCTTTGTCTAATCTGCCCCTATATCTTTTATATCTCATTGCGTAACAATTACAAACTGTGAACATACACCAATTCACCCGTCGTTGATTACAGAAATGCCGTAATTAGAGGAGGATAAAGGATTGTATGTAGTTAATGTTAAAGACGTCACGGAATTTGATTTAGATAAGCTCAATAAGGGCTCACACCAGCTCAAGGTGAAGTACCTGTTGCATGCAGGCGTGGGAGCATCAAGAATAGAATTCAGGCTTTTCACAATAGGGATCGGAGGGTACAGCTCTTTGGAGAAGCATGGCCATGAGCATGAGATCTACATGCTCAGAGGTAAAGCCCTCTTCAAGGGCGGAGACAAGGAGGTCGTATGTAGCCCAGGGGATGTCATATTCATACCATCCAACGAGGTTCATCAGATAAAGAACGTGGGTGACGAACCGGTCCAGTTCCTATGCACAAAAGAGACCCACGAACCCCCCGAACTCCTAAGACAACTGGAAAAGCAAAAATAGATAGATGCACCTTTAGGCGTACCTATCCATAATCATTGACGCGCCGGTGGGCAATAATCGATATTGGCAACCTGAGCTGCACATAACTATAGTTATCGACAGCTTGAGCTGATAATACTGCACCCGTGGTTCATTAAGTGATTGGATATATGCCCCACTTCTTCGCCGCATCATACATCGCTACAATGTTTTCCGGTGGCACATCGGGTTGTATGTTGTGGACAGCGCACAGAACATAGCCCCCATTTGGCGCCAAGTCCCTAATTCTCCTCTTAACCTCCTCTTCAACATCCTTTGTTGACCCATGGGGCAGTACCCTTTGGGTGTCTATCGCCCCCCAGAAACACAGCTCATCACCAAACTTCTCCTTCAACATCTTCGTGTCCATATTCTCAGCAGAAACCTGAACGGGGTTAACTATATCAACTCCGATTTCAGCTAGGTCGTCAAAGAAGTAGGAGGCGCTACCGCAACAGTGATAAAAAATCTTCGCATCCGTTTTACTTCTTACAAATTGAAACACTCTTCTCTGCCTAGGCTTGATATACTTCCTATACATCTCCAAAGAAAGCAATGGACCGCTTTGCATGGCCAGGTCATCGCTAAATCTAACTACGTCAATGTAGTCACCAATCTCTGGAAGCACCTCGCTCTCAAACTTCAATCCACAGTCAACCACCTTATCCATAACCCTACACACGAAGGTCGGATCTCTTATCAAATCGGTGAAAAACCTCTGGAACCCCATTAGATACCATGATTTTTCAAAGAAGCTTCCTGAAGAGCTATAGACAACAGCGTAGTCCGTCTTCTCATGTAGATACTTCACCCTCTTTCCCATGTATTCAATCACTTTTTGAGCGTCTTCATGCGGGCCTGGCCAAGGATAATCATCGACCTCGTCAACAGACGCGTCTCTCAGAGGATGCCCGTCGCTCGGCATATCGTAGTAGTAACCAGCCTTCACTCTTTTGACCCCCCAGGAATCAATGTAGGAACCGTCTGGCAACATCTTCTTCGGTGCCTTAGCGAGGGGGGAAGAACTGACGTGTCTCGTATCGACGTCGAGTCTCTTAAGCACAGACTCATCAACCAACGCAATCTGCTGCATCATATCATACAAAACAGTCTCTGACTTGAAACCAAGGTGTCTCTTCAGGCCCTCATAAGCCCCTTTATGGATGCCAGCGACAGTGCCTCCTAAATCGACCGGAACCCTGTCCGGCTCCTCATGCTCAACAGCGGCTAAAACCCTTTCTCTATGATTCATGCTCAGCTCTCGGCACCTACTAGAATTTTTGCTTTTCTCACAGCATCCATAGCGTCTTTACCATAAGCATCAGCGCCTATCCTTTCAGCGAATCCTTCATCGATCGGCGCTCCTCCGATCAATATCTTCAAACCTTTTCTCAAGCCCTCTTTTTCAAGTTCATCAGCAACTTCCTTCATTCCATCCATCGTGCTGGTTAGAAGGGCGGACATACCAACTATCTTCGGTTCCTCTTTTCTGACACTTTCAACAAACTTTTTCACTGAAACGTCAGCCCCCAAGTCAACAACCTCAAACCCAGCACTTGTCAACATGGTTTTAACAATATTCTTCCCTATATCATGTAAGTCTCCTTCAACTGTCCCCAAGACCACTTTTCCCATCCGCTGAACCCTTTCAGACCCCTTTAAATAAGGGCTGATAATAGCCATCGCCTCTTTCATAATCTCACCAGCCATCATCAGTTCTGGCAGGAAAAGATCTCCCGCCTCGTATCTTTCCCCCACTCTTCTCATACCATCAGCTAAAGAGTTCACTATTTCAAGAGGCTCTATCCCCTTCCTAAGGGCAGAGTTCACCTTTTCCTTGACTCTTTCAGAATCTAGATCCACTAAAGAGTCCCGGAGCCCGCATATTCTCTCATCCACATTCCATCACCATTTCTACTTCTATGATCTTTGACCTCGACAATGATTTATAGTGTCAATTATATACTAAAAACAGACCTTTCAATGGTGGCTCACTTTGAAGCTAATCGTGGGTGTAAGCGGGGCAAGCGGGGCCATATACGGTGTCAGACTACTCGAGGAATTAGAAGAGAGGAAGATCGAAACCCACTTAATAGTTTCCCCTGCTGCTGAGCAAACAATCAAGATCGAGGTTGGGATGACAATCAACCAGCTCGAGGATTTAGCAACCGCCCGCTACGATATCAACGACCTGCAGGCCCCAATCGCGAGCGGCGACTTCAAAACAGATGGAATGGTCATTATACCGTGCTCCATGAAAACCCTCGCTGGAATAGCCAATGGGTATTCTGATAACCTCCTGTTGAGGGCTGCCGACGTAACATTGAAGGAAGGCCGAAAACTAGTTCTGGTTCCTAGGGAGACGCCTCTAAGTCCCATTCACCTCGAGAACATGCTTAAGCTCTCCAAAATCGGCGTCATGGTACTGGTGGCAGCTCCCGCCTTCTATCACAAGCCAAAGGATGTTAATGATCTAGTCGACTACATCGTAGGAAAAGTTCTGGACTCATTCAACATTGCGCACAAACTCTACGACAAGTGGAGAGCCTGATTAGGTTTTCAGGGCTCTGTTTTCAAAACAAGAAAGAGAAGATTTATAATCTATTCTGGCTCACGGACAAACAGTGCAATCAAAATCAGTGTTATGGTCACCCCGATGGCTCCCGCCAAGATTGGGGCTTTAAACCCCATGGCCTCATACAGTAAACCTCCGATGAATGGAGCTGGAAAGCCAATCAAGGTTCTGAAGGCGGATAGCTTACCTATCGCTTCGGCTCTCTTCTCCGCGCCCACACTGTTGGAAAGAAGAGTTCTTGAGGCTGGCACCCACGTCGAAGCAACCAGACCGTATAGGAGCGCTGCGAGCGCAAACGCCTCAAAACTTGTGAATGTTAGCCAGCCAATCATCATCGCGATTCCTATCATCTCTGAAACGATTAACGACTTTTTACACCCATACTTCTCTATAAGCTTCCCTATGGGCAACTGAGAAGCGGCCCACATCAAGGAAGTAAGGCTAGATAGAATTCCTAGTTGAAGATTCGAGAAACTGTAGGTCCTCCTGAGAAGACCAAAAAGAATCGCTGCTCCGAGACCCCACGAAAAAGCGTCTGCAGCCATACCTATGTAAAAGCCCCTCGATTCACTCGGAGGAATAAGAATCGTTCTTAAGGGCGTTCTCCTAACGTTTTTCTCTCTATTCTTCTCATATAATGTTTCCCTGAGAAAAAGCACTAGCAAACTCAGGCTTAAGCCCTCAAGAACTAAGCTCATCAGGAACAGTATCTCGTAGCCAAAGAGGTCAGCGATCCAACCCCCAACGACGCACGTCAAGGCACTCGGAAATATATAGGAAAACATGGTGACACTATACGCGGTCCCTCTCTTCTCAACTTCCACGGACTCAGCTGTCAGGGCTGACGAGGCCGGAAAGCTGAGCGTTGTCAGTCCCAGCGTAAGTGTTGCCGGAACTAGAAATCGCCAGTCCCAAGTATAACCCGCTAACGTATAGAACGCTAGGGTCGTCAAGGTTAGGATCCCACCGAGAACTATAAACAGTTTTCTACCAATCCTATCTGAAAGCCTTCCCGAAACGAGTTGAATGAGTCCAGTGATGAGGCCATCCCTTCCTCCAAGACCTTCAAGAAACCCTAAAAGAACCATCGAAACCCCTAAGCTCAGGGTGAAGGGTTGCCAAACAGCATGTATCATACCCCAATATATTCCGCCAATTGCGGAGGTTATGGACAAAACCCAAATATTCTTCTTAATAGTTGAAACTTTTCCAGCTCTACTCAAGAATCTCGCCTCCATTACATCGCGCGCACAATCACCATCTCTAATTTCCTTAACTTACTCGTGCCTAACTCCTTTTCCTTGTGACATTCATTAGTTTTACCTCGTGCTTGCGCTTCTTAATGGAATAAAGCATTAAAAAAACATTAGTCTTATGTCATATGGGATGGTCAAATGATCGATTCCTACAGTTTTGGAAAGATATCCATAGACGGAAAGGAGTATAGAACCGATGTAATCGTCCTCCAAGACCGCGTTGAAGACGGATGGTGGAGGAAAGAGGGGCATCAGTTGCACATCAAAGACATTGAGCCTTTCTTGAGAAATGGGCTCAATGTCCTAGTGATTGGGACCGGAGCCCACGGCATGATGAAGGTTCTACCTGAAACAAAAAGATTCTTTGAATCAAGAGGCATCGAAGTGATCATAGAAAAGACCGCCGAAGCTTGTAAAATCTATAATAAGCTGAGCAAGTCTAAGAGTGTTGTCGCAGCCCTCCACTTGACCTGTTAGACCATATATTCGATCACTTTAAATCTCTCTTAATGCGTTGGGTTATCGATGTTAAAATATAGCTAACATCGAAAGGGTGAAGAGAAAGGATGTTAAGGAGTGGTAAAGATGAATGGAAAAGCTTCGGATATCTCAGGATTCCGACCTGGCTTAAACTCACTGTCCTCGCGTCTATACTATTCCTAAGCGTGTTTTTCATCATCAATTGGTGGGTACAAATAGACATCACCCAGACAACGTACCTCCATAAAGCAGAAGTAGACTGGTGGAACGACATCTTCCTTCTTAAAGGAGACTTTATTTTTCTCTGTCTTCTCATCCCGCTTCTCGCTATCGATCCAAGAATTAGGCACAGTAAGATCTTAGGTTTAATGAGGCAACTCACTTGGACTTTTGCTTGGGCAAGGTTGCGCGAGCATTGGCATAAGGCTACTGAGGGACCAATATTTGACGACAGATTTTCATGGAGGACCGGACTTGCCTGGCAGGCCATTACGTATATTTTCTTTTTCCTCCTATGCTGGATCACAGGAGCCCTTAACCTGGCTTTCTTATTTCACATGGCAAAAAGCGGAGTTGGAAATTTTGACCCCACAAACCTCCTAAGAATCTTCCTATTTCCAGTGAATCCTCCCAGCTCAGATGAACTCGTCGCCTTAACCCCCACCATCGAAACTTGGTATCAAATCCTCATAACTTGTTTGTCAATCATGATCTTCGTCTGGATTATTCGGTTGGTTCTAGGCGGGATAGGCAACCTAGTCGCAGGAGGCGTTGGAAGAGGGATGAGAAATTTCGTTGCTGCAGCATCCTTTTTCATCTTCTGGCTTCTCTTGAGAGCCCCATTCTCAGAGTTTGACATCACCTCACCACACAGCTGGTATATTCTCCTAGCCTTAGAACTAACGGGAATTACAGCAACCACAATCCTGCATTTACATCGCGAACAACTAGTGTTTAGCAGGAAACAGGTCATCACGTATTCGATCGTGTTCGGCATAGCTCTAATTGTTCTAGTAGCTAACATAGGGGTCATCCTGATCTACCGATTGCAATGGGATCGGTCTTGGCTTCAATACGAGTGGTATCCAAAAACAGTGAAGGAGATCGAGTACACCAGGTGGGCAGCAGGTACAACGCAATGGCAACGCAAGTCTCTCTCAGAAGTTGGCGCAGAAAACAACACAGCCATACTATCGCGGGTTCGCCAGTGGGATTACGACGCTAGCCTAACGAAGATGCAAAGTCAGATCGGAGTGAACTGGTTGACTCTAGCAGACAGCGACATCATATACCTAAACAATCGAGAATACTGGGTCTGCCCGACGACGATAAACTATGAGATTGCAAGAGATTGGATCAGTCGACATCTTATCTATACTTACGCACCCCGCGTTGTCGTAATCGACAGCCATAATGGAAGTTTTATTCAGCCTGAAGCCACCTTCAACCTCTCTGAAATGCCCAAAATCTACTATGGGGAAGGACTTGACTTAGCCTATGTTCGAGTGCCAGGCTTCACAGAAATCGGAAACACAACCTATCAAGGCGACTCAGACTACGTCCTAAGAGGTTGGATTCAAGCCTGGTGGTTCTCACTGCAGGGACAGTTTGGCTTCGTTTTCAACCCTCCGACAGATGAAGTCCAGATGCTTTGGAACAGGGATGTCATAAGCAGGGTTGAAAAAATGCTGATCAAAAACCTAAGAGTTGACGATGATGTTTACCTCGTAACAAACGGCGAAAGACTCTACTATTGCGTGCAAGTACTTGTTGACTATCCGCTTTCGAGTCAATTCGCCTTTGGCGATTACCTCAGATTCTTGGGCGTGGTCCTCGTTGATGTTGAAAACGGCCAAATGAAAGGATACTCAGTCGCGGGGTCCGACGGCTTTCTACTAGACTTCTACAAAAGTTTCTATGGCTGGCAGCCTATGCCATCATGGTTGAAATCTCAGATGAGAGTGCCAGAGAGCCTTTATGAGAGACAGATGGAGATAGACTATCGCTATCACGTTCAGGACCCGACCATCTGGAGGAGTCGATCAGACGACTTTGAAAGACCATCTGAGACAGATGTGTACTATATTCTAACAACGATAGACGGGAAAACTTCGTTCGCAGCAGTTCAGGTTGTGGAGTTCAAGCAGGCAGCTGGCAAAAACCTCGCAGGGTTGTATATCGCCCCATGCGGGGCTGATTACGGCTCAACCTCATTGTATAGGGTTCCGTCCGAACAGAAAATCATCGGGCCATCCGTCGCCCTACAAGCCTTGGAAACAGATAATACAGTTCGATCCCGGTTGAGTCTTCTTCAGACTTACAGATTTGGAAACATCCTTCTCTACAACATCCGTGGTAGACTTTACTACTTTACTCCTGTTTATACTGAGGTTGCCGTAGGACAAGCCGTCATTGCCAAGATAGCCTTCATTTGCTGTGTCGACGCCTCAACAGGGGAAAATGTAGCCATGGGGGAGGATGCGTTTTCTGCCTACAATAGTCTTGTTCAAGCGCCTTCCGTTGGAGAGGAAGAGCGACTAGGAAAAATGGACAGCTTATTCACGAGTGTTGGGATAGACGTAAACAGTAAGGTAACGAGCATACATGGTAACATCGAAATCTGTGAGGGGATGTATGTATATGTTACCGAAGATCAGTGGGGGAATGTTCAAGCGTTGATTCGGGCGTTTGTTGAAGGCTACTGTGTGCCAAATGGTGTAACCATGGCTTATCGATGGTCTACTATAGAGAATGGCATAAAATACGCAAACTACGGATTTTTGGTGAACGACCGAGGCACGGTTATACTCCATTATGTCAGAATCGAATATGGCTAATCTGCAATATTGCGCGCTTAAGGTCGCCCCTTGTCTGGTGGCTGTTCTTGCGCCTTGAACAGCTTCTCTAAAGTCGAGTATGCGTTAGACCCTGCGTGACAAAGTATCCTAGCTTTATCAGTATCCCAAAAATCACCCACGAACATACCATCATCAGCGTAAGCGGTTGAGACCTTCCCGACAAAGACTGTGTGATCGCCCGCCGAAAACTTGTTTACAACACGGCATTCCAGATGCCCAACGCATTCCTCAATTGTTGGGGCACTTACCGTCTTCGCTGGCTTAGCCGTTAATCCAGAGATCTCAAACTTGTCTAAACCCTCTCCAGACCTTCTGCCGCACAGCTCAACTTGTCCTACTAGATCCTCAGTAGGGATGTTTACTACAAATTCGCCAGTCTCCTCTATTAGTCTATGGGAGTACCGCGTCTTACCTATGCTCATGGCAATCAAAGGCGGATTTTTGGAAACTGGAGTGATCCAAGCCACACTCATAATGTTGGGTCTCCCGTTCTTTCCAACGGAAGTTATGAGAACGACCGGTCTGGGGTGCAGTAAACGATGGAACTCGTCCATAAAAGCCTTCTTAACCAATTTTTCTCCTCCTTAGCCTTCACATTTGTAAGGTCCTTTCTTCAGATGGTCAGATCTATTAAAGCTCTTGCGTAATGGATGCCTATAAAATCCATCATTGACTATGTGGACTCTCTGTACTTCTTAAGGAGTTCCTTTGCCCGATCGACCCTTACTCTTCGTTCTCGAACCATCTCGTCCGCTATCTTCTCGATTAGGGATCCTGTAGCGCCAGCTGCTATGGCGATGTTCCGTGCATGCAGTTCCATGTGTCCTCTCTGAATCCCCTCAGCGACGAGTGCACGCAAAGCGGCAAGATTTTGAGCCAGGCCGACAGCCGCTAAGACCTCTCCAAACTCGGCAGCGCTTTTAACATTCAGTATCTTCAAAGCTATCTTGGCTATCGGATGTGTTTGAGTAGCGCCACCGATGATACCAACGGCCATAGGCAACTCAATGGACCCCACTAGATCTCCATTCTCACTCTTCTTCCAGTCGGTCAGCGACGTATAGCGTCCTGTTCTGGCGGCATAGGCATGCGCCCCTGCTTCCAAGGCTCTGTGGTCGTTGCAAGTCGCGATCGCAACCGCGGTTATCCCGTTCATGATGCCCTTATTGTGGGTGGCAGCCCGATATGGATCCGAGGTGGCGAAAGCATAGGCGTCTATGATGCCGTCAACGACATCACCCCCACCAAGCTCCTCTTTATCGAATACAGCTGTGGCTCTAGCCAGTCTCTTCGTCGCCAGATTTGAGACTATTCGGAGATAAACTCGTCCACCAGTAGCTTTCTCGATCATAGGTGCCAACGCCTCTGCCATCGTGTTCACTACATTGGCTCCCATAGCATCCTTCACATCTACATAAAGCTCTGTGATAATCATGAGGCCCCTAGAAGTTTTCAAAACCTTAACGTCAAGATCCTTAGCCCCGCCTCCAAGCGAAACAAGCATCGGATCTTGTCCGTTCGCCTTCTTAAGAAGATCTTCCTTAATATCCAAAATGCTTGCCTTGGCATTCTCTGCGTTACCTATTTTTACCGCTTGTATTTGTCCAATCATGATCGACTCGGTACTGCTTGCAGCAAATCCGCCCTTAGTCCGAGCTATTTTAGCGGCGTTGCTTGCTGCAGCCACTACAGAAGGCTCCTCAATTGCCATTGGAACTAGGTAGTCTTTCCCATTAATGAGGAAGTTTGTAGCGATGCCCAATGGTACAGGAAAAACACTGACCACGTTTTCAATCATCCTATCAGCGATGTTAAGTGGTAGAGAGCTAGAGGTCTTCAAGAGGGCAGCCTCTTCGGCGGTTAGGTTTGCATAGTCTCTAATGACCTCCAGCCTCTTCTCAATAGACAACTTATAGAAACCTGAGATCCTCGAAGTTTTTCCCATTATCTTTCAAACCCCCTCAAACAATGTTCGATTTCAAGTGTAAACAACACATGAGATCTTGAATCTGACTTCTTTAGATTTTTGTGTAAATGATTCCCCTGAACCTTAAAGGCTCAATCAACTACGGCATTCTATGGACACATATTTATTCAGAGGGGGTATTCTCCCGTTTCCTTTGCCAGTTCAGCAAGCAACTCTTTCTGCCTCCTTGTTAAATGAGTTGGCGTTTCCACGATCACCCTCACAAACTCATCTCCGCGCCCAAATCCGCGCATATGTGGTATGCCTTTTCCCCTCAATCGGAACATTGTTCCGCTCTGAGTTCCAGATGGAATCTTCACCCTCGCTTTACTATCAAGCGTCGGCACCTCAATCTCTGCGCCTAGAGCAGCTTGAGAGAAACCTATTTTCGCCTCGCATACTATGT
>CAZKBR010000025.1:0-11313 GCA_964551465.1 uncultured Candidatus Bathyarchaeia archaeon | reverse complement strand
GGCGTCCATGTCCTAAACCTTTCGAAAGAACTAGTGAATATGGGGCACGAAGTAAAGGTCCTCTCTTCAAATCTGCTTAAGGAAGGGTCGGAGAAGACAGTGCCTGACTATGAGGAAGTTGAAGGGATAGAAACGCGACGTTTCAGCGTTTTCAAGCTGCCAGGCGTAGCCTCCGGATACATACCTTGTCCCAAGCTTCTGGGGATGATCTTGAGATCGGACGCCGACGTCATTCATGCGCATTCATTCGCATATTTTCCAACATATGTTTCTGCTCTCTCGAGAACCTTGAAGAGAAAAGTTTTCGTGTTGACTTCCCACCAGCCACCCACAGAGTCCGCTTTTAGGAACCGTTTTCTCATGCGGATGTACAACCGAGGAATTGGAAGGCTCTCGCTCAAGGCTGCAGATGGGATAATTGCTGTAACCAAGCTTGAAGCGGCTTATCTGATTCAAGCGGCTGGCGCCGAGCCACGTAAGATAACAGTTGTCCCTGAAGGAGTAAATCTGAACTTGTATCACGCTAAGGCTGACCAGTCGAAGGAAAGCGAAGATATACTGTTCGTCGGAAGATTGGCACCGGAGAAGGGCCTGCCTTTTCTAATAGAAGCGATTCCAGAAGTTGTTAGGCAACACCCCTCAGCCGCGTTTCTGTTCGTTGGAGAAGATCAGGGGGTTAAACACGTTCTCCTCAAGCGAGCTGCAGACCTTAAAGTCACTCAGTACATGAAGTTTCTAGGGCCGAAGTTTGGCGTTGAACTCGCAGACATATATAGAGAGGCAGCCCTCTTTGTATTGCCGTCTCTCTACGAAACATTTGGTCTAGTAATCCTCGAGGCGATGGCATCAGGACTTCCCGTTGTCGCCACCAGGGTTGGAGGAGTGCCGGAGCTGGTTAGAGATGAGTACAACGGCGTCTTGGTTTCTCCAAAAGACCACGTTGCCTTGGCAGATGCTATAAACAACTTTCTGTCAAACCGTCAACTCTACCGTCGCGTGAGTGCACAAAACGTGGAGACAGCAAAGCGGTATTCATGGCGAGGGATCGCTGAAAGAATAGATGCCCTATATGTGAGTTTGCTCATGACAAGAACCGTAAGCAGATCTTAAGGAGAGCGCACGTACGGGATTCAACCATTCGGAACAAGTGAAAAATTATGTTTATATAAAAACTGGAATAATCTTTTTTAGGAGATTGGGATCTTGGCTGGCGGAGATGAAGCTGTTAGAATAGTTCTGGGTCTAACTATCATTGTTGCCACAGCGTTAATCTATTTTTTGGTCTTCCCTGGTCCTCCGGAATCGCATCATCACTTGGTAGCCTACATTGCCTGTGTGATCATAGGCGTCATAGTGATTCTTTCTTCCTGGATGCCTGAAAAGTCATGATGAATGTACCTCTTTGAAAGATGAAGCGTGAAATAATCATAGGCCATCCTTCGTGTTTTAGATCTTTACTCTAAAGTCCTCCTTGACAACGTCAAAGACTACATTTGTCACCGTCCTGTTGACGCCAGGAATGTGCAAGATCTTCTTAACTAGATCGTTTAATGTCTCTCTATCCTTCACTCTAGCTATTACGGCAATGTCGAACTCCCCCGTAATGTCGTAAATGGCGTTAACGTATTCCAGTTTTACCAGCCTCTCCTCAATTTCTAAAAGCTGTTTGTGGTCGACCTGGGCCAAGATCAAGGTGGTTAGGTCGTACCCGAGCTTGGCCGGATCTACAAGGGGGATGTAGCCTTCTATAACCCCTTTGTCCATCATTCTTTTGATCCTATTATAGACTGTGCCTGACGCGACTTGAAGTTTTTCCGCGACCTCTCTGCAACTCCTCCTAGCGTCTTCGCTCAGGGCTCTCAGTATTCTAAGATCAAGTTCATCTAGCAATTCGGAAGAACCCTCGCTCACGAACCATCTTCTCCTGAATATGTCGTTTTATCAGTATCTCATTAAATAGATTACTATTCACGAGGTCTTTTTTTGATTTTTCTATCAGAAAATAGGTGTGAATATGCAGAAAGAGATTATTTGGGTAGGAATACAAGAGACTTAATTCTGATTCGAGTTCCAGAGGAACGATTCTAACCGGGTTGAACCGAGTATTTCGTCGAAATCTAACCCTATGGCGTCTAGAACCTGCTCAAGAGTAGACCTCATATACGTCATGTACTTTTTAGTATCGACCTCCTCGATGGACGCGAGTTGTACAGGTTTCACACCTAGACTGTTTTTCACTTTTATCAGGGTTATGACGTCCCCCGGCTTCACCTCGTATCCAGCATCCACAAGAAGTTTAGCTGCCTTGACATGTTGGGGCGTTGTCTTCTCGTATCTTTCGATGGGCTTGCTTATCATTATGCTGAATGCTAGCTCTGCAAGTGAAAAGTCACGCTTACTGAGTTTTTCATAACACTGGTGAGCTATGCCTCTGATCTTATTTCTCGCTCTTTCGAATTCGTCTGGAGACATAACTTCGCTTAGGATCTGAATCACTTGAAGAAAAGTTTCTTTTATGAATTCGGGAACGTGCCTCTTCTTGCCGGTTAGACCCTTTATGTCGACTCGCCCGTCGGGATAGACGCCGAGATAGTTCTTTTTTCGCAAGCTAAAGGCCACGTATCTGTACACTTTATCGACGTCAAGTTCCATTCCCAGTGTGGAGTTAGACCACTCTAAGAGCTTGTTTATCTGTTCTTGAGTTGGACTTTTGATGAAGATGCTGTCGGTGTCTCCGTAGACGACGTTTATTCCTAGGGACGTTGCCTCCTTGATGGCCTCCGTGATGGCGTATCTGCCTACGGCGGCGGTGCTCTCAGCCACTGGGGGGCAGTACAGGCTGAATGCCTCGCTTCCGAAGACGCCGTAGCTGGCGTTCAGTATTACCTTGAGGCTTTGCTGTATAACGTTGTACCAACTCCTTTTTGCTGCTGTCAGTTTCTTGTCTTTTGATCTAGGTTTATACCATTTGACACGGAGGTCTTTTAGGGATCCGATCAGCTTGCTGCTGATTCCTATGTGTTTTTTGCAGACCCAGTGGGTGGTCTCAGGGATCTTATTATCTTTGCATTCGGGGTGTGGGCAGAGAACGGTCTCGTAGCTCAGGTTCCAGCGTTTTATTATCGACGGGTACAGGGAAGCGAAGTCTAGAACCGAGACATCAAAGTGGACTCCCGGCTTCGGTTCAACTACAATGGCCCCTCTATACTTTTTGCCTTCTATTATTGACGTGGTTGAGGTTACTCCTTTCAACTCAAGTAGCTCTTCAGGTCTGGGGATAAGCCAGTTCAGTCTTCGATGTTCTGCGAACATCAGGCTTCTGATCCAGCCCGATACTCCTTGTCGGGTTACGTCTTCGATCGGCAGTCGGCTGATTCTTGCCAGCACAATGATCAGCTTCATGACGAGGTCGTCTTCAAACTTCGTCAACTGTAAGGTTATCTCGGCGTCCCTCAAGGCGTAATTTACAAGTTCTGTGTATGGTAGCTCAGATACAGGGTGTTCCAGCTCAACTTTTCCGATGCCTATTAGAGATTCTGCTACACCGTTTAGAGTGACCTCGGTGTACCTTTGGCCGAAGGCGTAGATCTGTATCGACCGGTTGAAGAAGAACTTGTAAAGATCGATATGTGTCCCGTAGCTCAAAAGGGCAGAGGTTTTGCTGAGCTCTATGGGTATCTGTTCCCTTGTGAATTTCAGTCTCTCGGCTCTGTGGTATAAATAGCTGAGATCAAAGTCGTCTCCATTGAAAGTCAGGACGATCGGGTATTCAGATATGACTCTGAAAACCTCCGACATCATTGACTCTTCGCTTTCAAAAAACTCAACTCCCGCTTCTTCAGGGAGGCTTTTTTCTCCTTCGTGGACATCGGGACGCTTTAAGACTAAGACCCTCTTATTTCCATCGGAGTCGGCGAGGGCGATTGCAATGATTTTCTGTTCAGCCTCTCTAGGGTCTGGGATCCTTGTGGCGATGGGGGAGTAGACTTCGATGTCGAGCGCAAGTCGGCGAAATTCGGGTACCGGGCACTCTAACAGGCTAAACCATCTGTCAACATATGCTTTGAACTCTGGGTCTTCGTCTTTGAAAATATCTTCAAGGTTTTTGCGGTCTTCTTCTGGCGGTTGATAGTCGACCGGAATTAGATGGCCTCTGCTGACTGCGTATGGCATTCCTGTGCTGATCTCGCGGTCATAGATATAGGATTCATAGTATCGGATGTTGGCTTCCCACGCTTTCGGTATCATATCCCTTATGCTGCCAGACGGGCGCCCGCCGATGGCTAGGGGATCTTTGGCAAGTATCTTCGTCAGCTCAACTTCGCGGTCCGTCAGTGCGTTATATTTCCCGACGGTCTCGAAGTGGTCGAAGCCTTGATGGCTTTCAACAGACTTGAGTTCAGTCACGGGCAAATCTGTTAGGCAATATGGAAGGTGTTTGGTTCTGTCGTACCAAGAGTAGATCTTTCTGGATTTTGGCTCATACAATTTAAGCGCGACAGCGCTTCTTCTCCCGTCATAAGTCACGGAGATGAGATAAGACGCAGGTAATTTTGTCGCGACTTCTGTGTCAAGGTCATGCGCCTCTTCTATTTCAGCGCTCTTTCCATACTGTGGGTTCCTCTTGGAATCGTCTTCCTCTGGAGGCAAAAAAGATTCTAGCGACTTCATTTTATAAACTCAGCATCAATAGCATTCAGTTGGTCTTAAAATAAAATGTTTCCTAGAAGCGAATATCCATCGCGGCTTAGTTTAACTCTGGCTATAGAGGCCTTGAGCAGGGTTGAATCCGACGAGATCGGTGTCTCTTTGGCTTTAGCCAAAACCGTCAGGCTTTTGGGGGCTGAGGACTACGGGGCAATTTCCAGTGCAAATAGGCTTGTCAGAGAAACTTTGAGAAGGCAGAATCTTATCGACAAGATCATTCACACGGTTCTCGATCCTCAACTTGTTGAAGACCTTGGATTTGGCGCGCGCTCGTTTCTTAGACTCTACACTTATCATGCCAGACTGAGTGGTCGAGGAAAGACGCACCCAAGTGCTCTGGTCAAGTTTGGAAGGGAGATTCTTGGATGGGAGGAAATGGCGCCTATCGAGGAGGCGTTAGGGAAGATTCTGAGCCTTGATGTGAAGACCCTTTTTGCGGGTATTGGTGACGATGAAAGAATTGGGCTAGAAACCTTCAATCCTGCTTGGTTTGTTCAATACTGCACACATCTTTTAGGAAGATATGAGGCACTTAGGCTTCTCAGAAAGAACATCGAGATTCCCCCTGTCTATGTTCGGCTAAACTCGCTCAAAGGGGACGAAAAAGAGATTCTGGCAAGAATAAGCTCCGAGGGCGTGACAGCCCAGCCGGTCGAGAATCTGCGTTTCTTTCACCGGGTCATCAAAGCGAAGGTACCGTTGACGCGACTAGAAGCTTTTCGAGAAGGCCTCTTCTTTATACAAGACAAGTCGAGCTGTCTTGCAGTAGAGGTATGCGGTGCAAGACCCGGATTGACGGTGCTGGATGTCTGCGCCGCCCCTGGTGCTAAGACGACCTATCTTTCTCAGTTGATGGAGAACAGCGGCAGAATATGCTCGATTGATTACTCGAGTATGAGGATAGGTGTACTTAAACGAGAGCTTGAACGGATGGGTGTCAAGATCGTTCATCCAATGGTTGCCGATGCATGCAGGTCCCTTCCGTTGAACGTGGAAGCTGATGTACTTGTTTTAGATCCTCCATGCAGTAGTACCGGCGTTTTCTGGAAGAATCCTTTGGCGAAGTGGAGGGTTGAGCCAAATCTAATCCGTCAGATGGCCGCGACCCAGTACACGATGCTTGAGAATTGTGCAGATCACGTGAAGCAAGGAGGCGTTCTAGTCTATTCGACATGCAGTATTACGATGGAAGAAAATGAGATGCTTGTAGAACGTTTTCTGAAACGGAATCCTAGCTTTACCTTGATGAGAGCGGAGCCTTGGGTTGGGTTACCTGCCCTGCGAGGCCAAACGGATGCGCAGAGGCTATATCCGCATATCCATGATTCAAACGGCTTTTACGTCGCGAAGCTCGTCAAGTCTTCAGAATAGTTATCCTTCAAACCGTATTGTGAACGGAGAGATCACGTTTGCGTGACTTATTGCAAAGCCTGAAAGGCCGAAGGAATCATATAGGTGAATCTCATTCTGGAGGAAGAAGTAGGGGACGAACCAGCCTTCCTGCTCGTCCATCGTCTCCACGGTGAAAAAAATCTTTCCCTTTTCATTTTCCGGCAACCCGTCCAAAAGCGAGTGGACGTATCTTGCATAGTAGTCTGTGTTTTTCTCAAAGTTCATAAAATAGATTCCGTACGTCCAAGCCTCGGTTTGGACGATGAAATAATCTACATACGGCACAATCTTCTCGTATATTTCCAAACGGTCTTGGCCAAAGAAGTCTTCGCTGATAAACTTCTTTCCTATAGAATGAAGACGCTCAGATACATATTTGTAGAATTGGGTGTAGCCGTCTGTGTCGTAGGAAGTGTACTGACCGCTTGTTTTTCCGATCTTTAGAAGCGCGACGCCATCAAAATCGAAGTCGCCTACGATCTTGAGAATTACTTCAGAGAAGTATGTATAATACTTGGTTCCCTCAGCAATTTCATAGTTGTCGTCTCTGTGAAGATCGGCGTAAGGAATGATCGTGTTTTCGTATAGAATCTCTGGGTGATTGTTCTCGAGCCACTGAGATTTGTATCCTTTGAAGTTGTAAACATAGTCGGCCATGAAGTATACGCCCAAAAGGACTTGTTTGCCTTCCGAGTGAAGGAGTTGGATCAGCCGTTTGACGTCGGATTGAACCCACCCCTCATCGAAGCGCACCTTGAAGTATTCTTCAACCCCTCTTGTTGCATCATATTGTCTGTATGTGTTGACGAAGTCAGGTGCAAAGGGCAGCACAATTGTGTCCGCATCGTACTTCTGGACGAATTGCTTTATGCCCATGTCATCGACGTTTATCGCGAAACCGGCGGCCGGGCTCTCAGGCACCGCGACGACATAATTCACCTTTTGTGCTTGTATGGGAAGGGGGAACGGGCCTAAGAGTAGGATTGCTATGCCTAAGGTGATGCAGATAGGTATAACGCGCTTGTAGCCTAGTTTGGGTAGTCTTAGCGTGGTTAGGTAATAGAAATATCTGGAGCAGATGAGTGGGAAGATGGGTGCGATGGCGATGAGGGCCACCGCTATCGCGTACAGGCCTGTTCCATACCTCCAGTTGTATTTGTACGATATCAAGAAGAAATTGTTTATTGGCAGCGTCAATATTACGAATAGCATGTCCATGAGGACTAGGGTCGTGAAGAGTCTTCTACTTCTCTTGTCCTCTATGAGGAGAAGGTCTGTGATCGCGTAGGGGATGCACCATAGAAAATAGTGGTCGTTCATCTTCGTCGATGTTATGAAGAAGGCCAGTAGAACCGTCAGAATCCCTCTGTTCAATACCTCAAATCCGACTTCGCCCTTCTTCATGCCTCTCAGGATCACGAGGTATAGGATACCAAAAAGAACCGCAAAGATTAGAAATCCGTAATCTACGATGAAATAGAACTCATGTGATAGCAGGAACCAATAGGTAAGCTGACCTATGTGTCCTGCGTGGAAGAGGATCATATATAGGTAACTCTTGTAGTTGATGATGAGAAATGGCAGTGAGACGATAATTGCCGGAGCTGCGCTTAATGTGAAGTACTTAGCAATGCTGCCGGCGTCAAGGTTTTGTTTAAACTTCATGTAAACTAGATAGAAGGGAAGAAGAAAGGCCGGATAGATCTTTAAGGCTATTCCAAGTCCCAGCGTCAATGCGCTGGCACTCCACTTTTTCTCGTAAAGGTATATCGTAGAGATAAAAGTCATAATCGTGGGTAGCGTGTCGAACATTCCCCAGATGCTGCCGACCAGTATGACGAAAGGGTTCAGAAAATAGTAGGCGAAACCCTTTGTCGCCGTCTTCTCGTTTCCCGTCTTTTGTAGTATAACGTCGTATATGGCTTGAGCAGCGAAAACGTCGGAAACGATAATTGGCAGTTTGAGGATCAGAATCATAAGGTATATGTTGGCTGAGAAGATGTATGATAAGGCGCACCATATCATCCACAATGGAGGATATGCGTAGTAGCCCCAGTACCAGTTAGATTCGACGCCAATATCATAAATGTTCTGGCCCAGTAGAGTTCTTCTGCCAACATCTTGCCAGATCTTTATGTCCCAAGGATGCCCTGTAAAGGGTGCCAGAACGAACCTTATCAGCAGTCCTGAGATTAGGATCTTCGTCTTGTTGTTCAAGGCTACTCACTTCCGCGGGGTTACTTTGGGGTTTGTTGTCTACAACTACTTCATTCAGGTCTCGAATCTCTTAGTTTAGGGTCGAAGAATCGTTTTTAAACTTTAGATATAACTATTTAACGATCCATTCCAAGGTAAAGAGGTGAGGCTTACACATTGGGAAAGACCGAGAAAACGGGAGTATCGCCTTCAAACAGAGTGAGGTTCGCTTCGATATGGCTCTTAGCCTATGGTGTATTTGATCTCGTAGTATTTACCTTCTCAGGCCTCTCCATCACATTTATAGCTGCTTTGGGAGCAGCGTGTATAATCGCTGGTTATGGCCTTTGGCTGGCTAAGCGTTGGGGCCTCTGGTTGGCCGTTGCGACTGCGCCCCTCACGTTCTGCGTGGGAGTGGTTACATTTCTGTCTTGGACAGCCTTCGTCGGTTTTGTTTCGAACTTAACTGGCCTAGCGTTGAATCTCGTGTTGATCTTCTACGCAGCTGCGTCGGTTTTCTTGGTCTTTTATTTGCTCTCAAACCAAGAACTCTTTCGTTAATTGCGATTGACGAATAATTGGGGTGTTAATAGATTGCCGATTACCGCGATTGAATTGGTCAAGAAGTCTATAGTTGAAAACGAGTCTAAAATCTTTAAGATCCTATCTTGGGTGTTCGGCCTGTTAACGCTTTCCCTCGTTGCGGTGTATGGCAGCAAAGCCTTCTTTCAAAACATATCGGTGGTGGGCGAGAGCTTCGTCTTAGAAGAACTTGCAGTTCCCTTTCTGCCTTTCTTCTACGCGAAGCCGATTACTTGGTTCAGCTTCTTTGGCTTCCTTTACTGGACGTTCGGCCTGGAATCATACCGGAAGAGATTCATGAAGCTAGAGTCATCCTATCGAAAGATTCTGTTCATTGTGGTCGCCCTAGTTGCCTTCGGAAGCCTATACGAGATCTTATTCAACTTTGCCATCTGGACCGCTCTAATGGCGGTTACAGGAATGATGGGGGTCCTCAACCCTGACCTGTTGGCGAACGTCTTCAACGTCCCCAGAGCAATAAACCTCGTATTCGCCACAAAGCTCTGTTTCCTCGTCTTTGGGTTATCAGCGTATTCATTGTACTACCTGAGAACAATTGACCGAGATTCTACAAAGGGCCTATGACTTCGGCTCACAAAGTCTAACGTGAACGTTCTCAAGTTGGTGGATGCTTCATCTCACCGAGGTTGTCTTACCTCTTAAGAAGTCGGGCGACACGATTCCAATTCAGAACGATTAGAGCCGTCAGTATGGAAGCTATGTTTTCAAATAGAACGAAATTGTAGACGACATCGCTCTCGTAGCCTAACTTCAATACCTGCGACATCATTATCGCATGCGAGAAGAGTGCAACAAGACCGAAAACGACGATCGTTATTGAAGCGCTTCTTACTGGAATTTCATAAGAAGGCTTGTCATCTGAAATCTTTTTTGTGCTTTTTTTTAAGATTCTAGCAGAAGCGGTCATCTGTTTGGTCAGGTTGTCCCAGCTCGCCGTTAGTACCAACACGGCTCCTAACGGAACTAGTGTAAGCAAGAAGAGGTCTTTGACGCCAAGGGCGTTGAAGTGGACGGCTGTTAACGATACTGGGATCGAGGCTAAACCGGCGAAGGCGAGTTTTACCAATGAACTTCTAGGGCCAGTTAGTCTCATCCCGCTCACTTTTCCATCTCGTTTTCTAGGTCGATGTTCTAGGTGACAATCTCTTTCAATCGCTTCGTTTTAGTCGCGTTCTTGATTTCCATAGCTACTCTTCTTCCCATGCTTATCGGCTCATCGTAGTATAGTTTACTGTATTGGCTCCCTACGCCGAGGAAGACATTGGTTCCTCCCCCTATTCTGACGGCAACATCATATACATAGTATGTGAGTTCCGATGTTGCGAGGTCAGCGAAGTTTGAGGTGGCTATGCTTTGAAGACAGAATGGACCTATTACAGCTGGTGGGAAGAACTCTTTCGAAGCTTTTGTGAATTGGTCTCCCATTTTGAAGACCATCTGTATTTGCGATTCTCTTATGGTTGCAGCTGTATGACCAACGATTAGGTATGTCGTTGGTACATCAGTTGCTAGTTGTTGTTTCGCAGGGATGCGCACGAGGCCGTCCAGATTGGTCTCGATTCTTCTGTCTATACTAAGGAACTCTGTTTCATCTTTTAACAGAGAGTAGAAGTAGTTGAAGTTGAAGACGGGACCAACGATGTACTCTTCCATCCATTGTTTCTTGAGATCCTTCTCGTCGATAACTCCTGCTTTTATCAGTTGGTTGACCTTCTCGTAATACTCCTTTGGGCTGGCGCATGTGAAGAAGCCTCTCTCCACTTTTCTCTTAGCGTGGGAAACCTTGACCATGGCGAGTCGGTCGATCTCGTCAGGAGATTTGTAGCGTCTGGGGATCGGTATGCCGGCTTTTTCGCAGAGCCAATAGTAGTTCTTCTCGTATTTTTCTCTGTCCTCGATTCTCAGTATGGAGCGGTTCCCAAACATGGGCACGAGGAACTCGTTTTCTATTCGTTCGACACCCGTGTAGACTACGAAGGATCTGTTCGGTATCCATACTGTGTGTTCTTTTCGAAGCTTATCTTGGACTTCAGGATTGATTATATCTGAAAACTTCTTCAGGACAATCATTTTGTCGACAAGTCTCTTGAACCGCTTGTACGTCTCCTCTCTTCCCTCTTGGCAGACAACGAGGGTTTTGAAACCTTCATCTTTAGCTCCGTCTAGAACATCTAAGGCGGAATGGCTTCCTACTACACCAATGGTTACGTCTTCATCGTAATCTTCTACAATCTTCCAGACTTCTTCTCTTTTTATCACAGTCTCACCGAAATCTGGCTGTCGACAATATCCTAATGCTGTTCAGATTTAAGCTTTTGATTGTTGGAAAGAAGACGTTTCTCACTCAAATTCTATTGTGGCTGGCGGCTTAGGCGTTATATCGTAGTAAACGGCTGAGACGTCTCGGCAATCTTG
>CAZKBR010000024.1:0-11341 GCA_964551465.1 uncultured Candidatus Bathyarchaeia archaeon | reverse complement strand
GTGAACTACAACTCACGGATGGAATACAGAAATTGATCGAGTGGAAGCAAAGGGTCGTAGCAATTAAACTAAGTCCCGAGGATGTCTGGCTCGATGTAGGCACCTCTCAAGCCTTCTGGGACGCGCTGAGACTATCGTATCAACATCTTCAGGAGGAAAACTAATTCTGATAGATAGCATCACAAGAGGAGATGTCGAAGATGTGGCATCAGGTATGGACGACGCTTTTGAGGACGCTGATGTTCTACTGACTGGCGGGGCAGGGTTCGTAGGAAGCTGGCTCTGCGACGCCTTTATTCACCTTAAGGCACGCGTAACATGCCTTGACAACCTTTCAAGCGGAAGGATCAGCAATATAGACCACATACAGTCGGGAAGATTCACGTTTGTTAACAAAGATGTGTGCGGGTTTGAGACCGAAGAAAGATACGACTACATTCTTCACCTGGCAAGCATAGCTTCTCCAGAGGACTATGAAAAGCGACCAGATGAGGCGTTGCTATCAAATTCCCTCGGTAGCTACAGGGTTTCGGAGGCGGCTAGGAAGGGCGACTCAATCGTACTCTTTGCCTCCTCGAGTGAGGTTTATGGCGACGCAGAAGTTGTTCCCACACCAGAATCTTACTGGGGGAGCGTGAACCCTTTGGGTGTGCGGTCATGCTATGACGAGGCCAAGCGCTTCGGCGAGTCCCTGTTCATGGCTTACCATCGCCGCTACGGCGTAGATGTGAGGATCGCTAGGATCTTCAACACGTTCGGGCCGCGGATGAGGGCGGATGGAGCATATGCAAGGGTGATCCCGCGTTTCATCACACAGGCGCTGAGGGACCAGGCGATGACAGTCTACGGTGACGGTTCTCAGACAAGATCCTTCTGCTATGTCGCAGATACTGTGAAGGCTCTCTTGCTTCAGCTGGTCAGGAAGAACGCTCGCGGAGATGTCTTGAACATTGGAAACACGTGTGAGATAACCATACTTGAACTTGCCAAGAAAATCAGGGATGCCGTCCAAAGTGGGTCCGAGATAACTTTCTATCCCTCCAGGCCAGATGACCCGAAGCGAAGATGCCCGAACCTGACTAAGGTTAAAAAAATCTTGGGGTGGACCCCAAAAACTTCCCTGAGCGATGGGCTGGATAAGACAATTGAGTGGTTTCGAGCATGTACCCAAGATTCACGATGACAAAAAGTGCTCTAATAGGATACGTCTATTAGTAGCTTTCTAATGCTTCTTGTCTACCGATCTCACGGTTAAATTAATTTGTTGATGACGAAGTCTATGGCTTCTTTGGCCCCCTTTCCATAGGAACCTTCTGTTACCAAGTTTGCCACGCTCTTTAATGCCTGATCTGCATTCGAAACCGCTATACAGTAGCCTGCCGCCCTGAACATCGACAGATCATTTTCTGCATCCCCGATCGCCGCCACTTCCGCTCTTTCTATTCCCAGCATCTCTGTTGCAAGGGTTAGGCCATTACCCTTGTTCGCTTTTGGATCCTTTATGAAGATGATATATCTCATCTTTGACCTCTCAATACCCTTTTCGAGATCGGCCAGCACTGGAGCATACGTCAAATCTACACCTAGATTATGGTTCAAAGCGATTTTTTGGATTAGTTTGATGGCTTCCATACGACCTATGACCATCACGTCAGTTAGCCTAGCAGTTTTGTCTTTCCTATTCTTGGATGGCATTTCAACAAGACCTCTTGCTTCCTCCATTATCACTCTAGATGCTTCCTTCACCTTTTCTGGGTTCCCTATCATGACCTCTTCTCCAGTCTTTTGGTTTACTACGATGCCGCCGTTCTCAGCGATGATGGGGCCAGAAGTTTTGAAGTCAAAATCCTCAAACAATTCTTTAATAAAAGCGGACGTTCTAGCGGTGGCTAGAATCACAGGTATACCCATGTTCTCAGCTCTCTTTATGGATTCCACGGCTTCAGAACTAATCTTCCATAAAGTATCTGTTAGTGTGCCATCCACATCGCAAGCGATAGCCTTTATACGCATAGGGTAGCCCACATAGAATTTTCTGATAAACGGTCTGATCGCAAATGTCTGCTAGGATTAAGTCCACTGATTTGTTTTAAGTCTTATGGTTATAGTTGGAGCATTTTCACTGGTCAATGTGAGTAGATCTTCATTTGAGCGAGAGTTTTGATAGTCTGCTCGACTAGTTGAGCAACTTCTGTTTTAGTGCCTACATCAACGTTTTGATGTTGGTATTAGCTTCTCTGTCCTTCTTTGCTTTGGCTAGTACCATGTACTTCTCTTATTTTTTTCCATCGCACCATGAAACTGTCCCGCCAATTTCTATATTTTGACGTCAGTTCTGCGTCAGGTTTCACCACATCTGTGACCCTGAGCAATCTTTCGGCCGCCTCACCAACATTTTTGAACAGCTTCAACTCAAGAGCAGCAGGCATCAAGGCGCATATTGTGGTTCTCTCATCCATTACCTTTACGGTTTTCTCATAGACGGACGCCCTCATCTTGTTCCAAAAAGAACTCTTTGTTCCCCCTCCAATGATTTTGACCTCATTCACGACTTCGAAAAGCTCCTCGTATAATTTGATGTAATAATATTCTAGGAAGCTTGTTCCGAGCAGCATAGATCTGAGAATTTCACCTCTAACCTCGCCTTTAGATCGGTCTTCTGGCCATAATCCTGCGAAGGCCGCTCCCATTGAAGGATCATAAAATGGGCTCCTGTCTCCCGGCGGGAAATAGAATATTTCTTTACCAGGTTCAATTCGTTCAGCGTAAGAGAAAGCTGTCTCCAAGCTTATCCCCAAAATCTTTTCTGAAAACCACTCAAGCATTCTCCCAGTCATAGGCCCAGCCGCGGTCCCCAGGAAACCATGCAAAGGATGCTTATGATAGTATATTGCTGGGTGGCGCTTGGGGGTTTCACAGACAAACTTTATGAACGTCGTGGTTCCACAGCCAACCCCGAGGTCACCTGTTTGCAGACAGCCCAAGGCAAGTGCTGAAGCGTTCCCATCAGTCATTCCATGATGGAGCCTCGCGTTCTCCAACCCCAGTTTCCTCGCCAACTTACTTTTTGCCAGGCCTACATGTGAACCACTGGGAACTAGAGTGGGCAACAGGTCAACTGATACTCTTGCATCCTCAAAAATTGAGGTGAACCAAACAGGTTTTTCGCGTGTCACATCCACCCCGAGTTTGAACGCATTGGTGTAGTCCGTGGCTAGATTTTCCCATTTTTCCCCTTCCCTGAAGAAGAGACTGTAGACCAACCAAGAGGAGGGAGAGACTATCCATCTCACCTTCTTAAACCTACTCTCTTCAATACGCATTTTTTGAACTATTTTCGGTAACGGCGACATCGGAGAGGTCTCGACGCCTCTTTCAGCTAACTCCCTTGCTGAAGAATATTCTTTGAGTTCTGAGGCTTCTTCAGGAGCTTTCGTGTAGTACATGATTGGTGAAAAGACGGGGTGACCAAACTCGTCTACCAGAAGGATTGTGCCTGAGGATCCTACCACACTCACTATCTTACTTTCAGAAGGGTAGTTGCGAAGAATGTTTGCGGGTGAAGCTTTGACCAGTGCCTCGATCCATTTCTCTGTAGTCTGTCCCTTAATTCTGGCCCTTCCGCAGCCTAGAAGATTCCCGCCTAGATCGCAGCTGTCAACTTTTATACTTGTCGTACCAAGATCGATTCCAATGAGTTTCTCGTCTTCCAAGAAGAATCAACCATTAGGTTTTGCAGTATGGTCTTAATTAGGGTGACCCATTTAATACGTTTTTGCGGAGGCTGGAAGCTACCTTGAGGCTCGGCATGTCCACTCTGGCTTACGAAAGCTTTGGTATCATTGAGGCTGTAAGAAGGATAAAGGCGGTCGGCTTCGATGATGTTGAAATATGCGCTGACAGGACACACTTGGATCCTAGGGTCTCCTCGATAGAGGAGGTTCGGAGAGTCAAAGATTTGTTGAATAGAATAGGTCTGAGGCCGCATTCCTTTCATGCCCCGTGGACCGATGTTGATTTGGCTAGCCCGGAGAGTTTCAAGAGAGAATCCTCCTTGAAGGCGATGATGAAAACCATCGACTACTGTGCGAAACTCGGGTGTCCGATAATGGTTCTTCACGCGAATTCTAGTGAGAGTTTGAAGTGCTTGACAAGGAAGGCCATGAAGCAGAACACGAAAGATTCTGTCAAGACATTGGCAGAGTACGCCTGTGGTCTGAATGTGAAGATCGCCCTGGAGAACCTTCATGAGCATGGTGTCGAAAGGTTTGGTTCAACGGTCTCTGATTTAAAAATCATTATAAAGAATGTGGGGTTCGACTGTGTTGGGATCTGCCTTGACACTGGACACGCTAACATGATACACAGGGAGGGCTTTTCGCCCGAAATGGAGATAGGTAGGGCTGGGAAAGATCTGTTCTCTCTTCACCTGCACGATAACGATGGTTTGGAGGACCGCCACTGGCCCCTGGGACGTGGGACAATAGACTGGCACAAGGTCCTTGAAGCGTTGGGAAGAGCAAATCCTGACCTCGTCTTGATGCATGAGGTGTTTGGCGACGGAAACCCAGACAGGATCGCCACAGAATGCATTAGGAACACTGAGCAATATTTCTCATAATTATGATGTGCGCTAGCTAGTTTATCGACGGTTGACTGGAAAAACCTGAACAAAAAAGAGAGGGTGCTTGAAACCATAACGTTTTGAATTGTTTTGACAGAAAAGGAATCTAAGATCTTTCTTCAATGTCTGCTGCAAGAAGAGAAACTAGGTCAGAGGACAAAGGGAAATCAACATCATTTTTGCTTGAACCACTTCTCCAGCGTCGCCTTCTCCTCCATCCTCTCATACCCGGCGGAAATCTTTCCAAGAGCCTTTCTAACCCTCTCCTCAGAGAAGTTGTGTTCCCCACAAAGGAAACCTATTACACCATCAGCCTTGGGTTCTTTCCATTTGATTTCGTAAGCTTTTGTTGCTGGAGGAGTCAGAAAGAAGTTGAAGACTTCTTCAATGTTGACATCGCCCTCCCACTTGATGTTTGCCAATACACGATCCAGGGTCTTGTACTCCTTGACCAAGCGTAGCGCCGTTTTTGGTCCAACGCCCTTGACGCTGGGGTTGTAGTCTGTACCAATGAGTATTCCAATCGTTATCAGCTGCTCCCTCGTTATCCCCAAATTGTTAAGCGTCCTCTCAAGTTCAATGACTTCTGGTTTGACCTCAACGTAAACATCTTTTCTAGGTAGCCTTCTTCGACCTGTTATGGAAAGATTTCTGGCCAAACGGGGGGAACCGAATAGGAGACTGTCCCAGTCTTGAGACGCGCCAGCCCAGATGTCGCCCTCCATTGCCATCATAGCCAACTGCGCCTCCCCCTCACTTGGAGCCCGTACGGAGGGCACTCCCATGTAATCTAAAAGTTGAATGGACTCCTCAACCATTTTTGGAGTCAGTTTTGAAGATGCTTGGGCGTACACCATCCCCTCTTCACCCTTCTCCAAGGCCTTGATCCACCTCTTCATCGCCTCCTCCCTAACAGCCCTTCTAGCCCTGATGGTCCATTTCTTGAATCTTGGAGGCATACCATCCCAAACGAACACGGGTTTAATGCCAGCCTCAACAAAATTGCTTACCCGGTAGAGTATTCCTGAGAGATGGGAAGTTACCCTGCCCTTCTTGTCTCTGAGAGGTTCACCTGTAAACTTTCTCCTTATTCTGGCGAGGAATTGATAGACCGTATTGTACCCGTCTATGCCTATAACCCTTCCAGCAAGATCATCCAACTCCACTTCTCTAGCTGGAATTAAACTGCCTATCTTTACCCCCATACTCCCACCATCCTTACACACAAAAATGTTGACTTAAACGAACAGAATGGCGCTAGACCAGCTCGACGACTCTCTCTCCTTTGGTGAGGTTGCGGACGCGGATCACGCCGCAAACCTCGAGGTTCATCAAGGCCTTGTTGAATGGCCCGAAACTCAATCCTTCCTGAAGTTTACTAATAGAATTGTACAGTTTGTTGTCTGTGGATGAGCCACCGCTTTTCTCAAGAAGCTCAACTATCAATGTGTGAAGCGGACGAGGCGCCAAAAGACCACCACATAAATAACAATGGAGGCTAGGCCACGGGGGTAGCTGGCTTGGCAACCACTTTTATGCGCTTAGAAATTCCTCCATACCAAGACTCCATCTCTGGAGTTACGCTTGGACTAACCTTTTCCATGGCCATCGTGAAATCTTTGAGGGAAACCTTCTCCTCCTTCATGCTCCTTCTTAAAGCACTCATAGCAGCCTCTCTGCACAGGGCCTCAATGTCAGCACCAGAGTAGCCCTTCGTCGTCCTGGCAAACTCGGTCAGGTCCACGTCTTTGTCCAAGGGCATGCCCTTTGTATGAATCTTGAAGATCTCCAACCTGCTCTCCTCGTCAGGTGGAGGAACGTAGATCAGACTGTCAAACCTGCCAGGCCTAAGCAGAGCTGGATCCAATATATCTGGTCTGTTCGTGGCCCCGACCACAACAACACCCTGAAGGCCTCCAATGCCATCTATCTCCGTGAGAAGCTGACTGACAACCCTCTCTGTTACGCCGGAGTCACCGTACCCAATTCCTCTCCTAGGAACAACAGAATCCAACTCATCTATAAATATCACAGCCGGAGCCGCCATTCTTCCCTTCCTAAAGATCTCCCTAATCCCCTTTTCCGACTCTCCAACCCACTTGCTGAAGACTTCGGGACCCTTGATGCTGATGAAGTTTGCTTCACTCTCGGTGGCCACGGCCCTGGCGAGTAGGGTCTTGCCGCAGCCAGGAGGCCCGTAAAGCAGTATGCCCTTAGGTGAATGGATCCCCATCTTCTTGAACACGTCTGGATGCTTGATCGGCCACTCAACTGCCTCAACTAGACGGTCCTTCACATCTTTTAGTCCGCCAACCTCGCTCCAACGCGTGGTGGGGATCTCTATGTAGACCTCTCTCATAGCTGTCGGCGTTATCTCTCGAAAGGCGTTCATGAAGTCATCCATGTTTACCTCCATCTTCTCCAAGATCTGAGGCGGAACCCTCTCTTCCTCTAAGCTGATGCTCGGCAGGTACCTCCTGAGAGCCTTCATCGCGGCCTCACGACACAGAGCAGCTATGTCTGCCCCGGTGTATCCGTGGGTTGACTCACTCAATCTGCGCAGATCTACATCCTCAGATAACGGCATCCCCCGCGCATGGATTTGAAGCATCTCGTGCCTTCCATGCTTGTCTGGGACACCTATTTCTATTTCCCTATCAAACCTGCCAGGCCTCCTCAATGCGGGATCAATCGCGTTTACACGGTTGGTAGCCCCTATCACGATTAAATCACCCCTGGCTTCAAGCCCGTCCATTAGAGACAGAAGCTGAGCAACAACCCTTCGCTCAACCTCGCCTGTAACCTCTTCGCGCTTCGGAGCAACAGCGTCAAGTTCATCGATGAAGATGATGCTTGGCGCGTTTTCCTGCGCCTTCTGGAATATCTCGCGGAGCCTGCGTTCTGATTCGCCATAGAATTTGCTCATGACCTCAGGGCCATTTATGGAAAAGAAGTTTGCGTCTGACTCATTTGCCACAGCCTTTGCTAATAGGGTTTTCCCACACCCGGGTGGACCATGAAGGAGTACGCCCTTTGGTGGCTCTATGCCGATCCTCTGAAACAGCTCCGGGTGCCTAAGAGGCAGCTCAACCATCTCCCTGATCCTCTGAATCTCCTCTTGGAGACCTCCTATGTCCTCGTATGTGACCATGGGGATCCCTCTCTTCTCCGGAGATGGCTCCGTCAAGACCTTCAAGCTGGTGGTCGGCGTGACCTTTACTACTCCGCGAGGTCTAACGCGGGTAACAGAAAATGGAATCGCGCTGCCCAAGATCGTGACAAAGACAGAGTCGCCCTCAACCAATGGGATCTCAAGTAGCCTGTTCTTGACGAAGCTCTCAAAGTCTCTGTCAACATTCAATCGCATGTCTATGGGCGCTAAGGTGATGTTTTGAGCCTCCTTGATGTCAGCCTTCTTGATGATGACGTAGTCATTTATTGCGATGCCGGCGTTTTTTCTTATTATCCCATCGATTCGAATCAGACTCTTTCCCTGATCTTCTGGATAAGCCGGCCAAGCAACAGCTGCGGAGACCTTTTTACCGTCAATCTCGATGACGTCTCCGGCTGTTATGCCTAACAATTGCATAGTTTCACTATCTACCCTCGCCTTTCCGCGCCCGATGTCTCGTTGCTTCGCCTCAGCAACCCTCAACTGAGCTTCTTTTACCATCAGCTAGTCCTCAACTTGGGGTCTGATTCTGATAGATAAGCATCTTGCGACATTTATAAAAGTAGTGGGAGCGTAGAAAGTCTGACCTTAGATTCTCCTGACCGAAACCACATCGACCTCGCTCACATCGCTCAGTTCCTTTATGGACCTCTCCACGTCATCGATCTTCCCGCTCTCTTCCTCGGGCATCAGAATATAAGCAATTAGTAGAGTGAGGCCGAAGGCTATGGGCTCCTCATCATATTTGTAAACAGAGGTATTTGCAGGAAGATTCCTCTCTATCTCTTTTCTCAACTCGCCAAGATCAGCTTCTACATCTTTAGGAAATATTTTGAACTTGGCAACAACCTGATTCATAAAAATCACTAGGATCCTGCAAAGCCGCATTTACGCATTATCGTGGAGACGTCTCCCGCAATATCCCCTCTTTTTTTACCATTGTCTTGCGAGAGGCTTATATGCATTACTCTTTCTGGTTCTGTAAAGTCTTCGGGACGTGAATTTCTAAAAACCTTTTTGGGGTAGGGGTCGTTTTCATGAAGCGGTTCAAGAAGAAGACGCTGAAGACCATGCAATTCAGACTGCTGATGATTCCATTGCTGATAAGCCTGGTGCTAGTGCTCCTGGGGGAAATCGCCCTATCACCAGCAATGATGATGGCCGCCACAGCGTCATTCGTGCTCACAACACTGGCGTCATCAGCAACAGTAGTAGCCAGCAAGATTACACAGCACTTACCTTAAACCCCTCTTTTTTGATCGAGTGTGCGAAAGTCATTCTAACTATTTAGCTTCTCTTTCAAACATCTCAGCTAAATCCGGCATGCCTATCAATTATTGCAGCTTTAGCGAGGCCTCTTAGATGTGCCCCGAATCCACTTCTAGCTTCCGGGGAACTCAATCCAAAATCACGAGATGCAGGTCCTAGCCAACCTTTAATCGGCTGGACAGGTGAAACCACTGTGTCTTAAAGAATCCAACAAAGTGAGAAGAATGAGAAAAATGTGAAGAAAATGACTTTGTGTTATTCTATTAATATTGAACTAGTAAAAGCAAAATAAAACGGGCGCCGTTGTATTTGAACCTTAAACTAAGTGGCGAAATATTCGCGCTTCATCCTTTTTCCTATGAGGAATTTAACCACTCAAAGAACAGTAATCTGGCTCAGTTAGAGCACACTACTTGGGTGACTCTTCCAACAACCCTCTCTTTTTTCTATTATCCACGCGTTTGGAAAGTACATTTGCAAACCCGTGGACATGGAGTTCGCCATGATCTCTATCTTCTTCAATCTTCTCTTCATATCTTACAATATAAAATTCTGGTTCTACCAGTCTTAGCAATTCATTATGTCTGAAATAATGTAATATCACACTTGATAGTTCGCTTACCCTTCCAGTTGTTTTTCCAAACCCAGGATCATCTACGGTATGAACCTCTAGGAACAATATGCCCTCCGGCTTAAGGCACATTGTAATCTTCTGCAGTAACGATGTAAGATCCTTCTTTGGGATGTGATCGAGGCATGTAGCTGATGTAACAAGGTCAAAGAAACTATTCGGGTAGTTCCAATACCTAGCATCGCATTGTATAGGGTTCACCTTTTTTTCAAGGCCAAGAGATCTAGCGAACTGCATTAGTTTTTGCAATGCAACCTTTGATGTATCAATAGCAGTAACACAGAATCCGTTAGCTGCGAGAAACAGAGTATCTCTACCGTTACCACATCCAATATCCAAAGCTTTGCCATGGATTTTGGTCATAAGTACGTAATCTTCAAGTTCTTCAGATGGTTTGTCTCCAAAGTATGGTGCTTTGCTGGAGGCGTACACGTTATCAAAGAATTCTTTGAACTTCATATGAATATCAACAGATTAAATACATGTTTGTATTATGGGATACATCCCTTCACAGTGAGATTCATTTATTGGTTAACAGCATCCAAGAGAGATTTGGCATAGCCTAAACCAAAATGGTTTGGATTTTCTTTAACGAACTTTTTCATTAGCTGAACTGCCTCCTTCGCCAGTATGCCACCTTGAATCTCTGGTGGTTTTTGTCCTCCTGCAGCAAAGGTTGATACAAAACGGGAACCTCCATCAGGATCTGCAGGCATCGCATACACAATTCGGTCCACTTGACATTGCATTGCTGCCCCAATACACATTAGGCAAGGCTCGAGTGTGGTGTATATCGTTAGTGGATGTTTAGCGGTGAAGACTTTGGCACCAGCATCTAGAATAGCGAATAATTCGCCATGAGCTGCCATTGATTTTTTGCGACCAGTTTGAGTTTGTGCTCTGGCCAGTTCTCCACTGGCTGAAACTAATATTGCGGCGATCGGAAGTTCGCCTTCTCTCATTGCGAGTTCTGCTTCTTCGATTGCTTTACGCATCCAACGAATATCTTGAGATGCTTTCATCCATTCACCTCTTATTTGCTCTTAAATCGTTCTTTAAGGTAGCTAGCAAAAGCATATAGCTTATCAGTTATGAAATTTACAATTAAGCCTATGACTACTGCTACGATCACACCAAATATTATCGCTTGCTTCCATGATTCGGAAAGATTTTCCCACCATATTGAAATGGTATTATAGAAACCAAATATGTAAAAGAACTGTATAAGAGTAGTCGCAGCTAGAATCATTAACAACAGTTTCCAATAAGTTGCTGATGTTCTTTCAGATGCCTGAAACATATTCTTCATATAGTGTTCTTGCGCAAGATCCAGAACGCCAATCGCTTCCGATGTAGGCCAAGTGCAAATAGGCCGAGCTTGATGAGAATCGGCGAGGTACCATCTACCATCTTCTTCTTGCGAATCGATGAACAATCGAACAAGATCGCCTACCTCCTTTCCAAAATATCTGCAACGGATAAAAGCCTCAAGTACGTCATACGGAGTGTTTGAATTGAATATTGTTTCACCTGGCGCCCCGGCACTAACGTATGTCTCAGTATCAACTTTCCAGAGGATTTTGCTATGTTTTGATCTGAGTGTGGAATGTAACGATTTTTTCGCAGATAAAATTGGATATTACAA
>CAZKBR010000023.1:0-12112 GCA_964551465.1 uncultured Candidatus Bathyarchaeia archaeon | reverse complement strand
TTGGTGCTAAAAATTAGCGGATTTTCGAACTCGCCACGTCATAAAGGTTAAGAGTGCAAAGGACTCACCACAAGACTATGGTGTTTGACCGGCAGAAATCAAGCCTCATTCGTTTGCTTGAAAAAGGCAGGGTCATCGGCAACGACATGCTTGACTTCTCGATGATAATTAACCACAGAATCGACGTTGCTCTTCTCCAACAACTGTGCAAAAAAGTTGTTTCCCAAAAAACAGTTGATATCGATGCCGTTTGTACGGTTGCTGCTTCTGGAATAGGTTTGTCAACGATAATCGGAACTGAATTGAGGTGCCCTGTAATCTTTGCACAGAAAGGCGAAAATCCCCCCGTAATCATGACCGGCAAAAGAATCCTTCAAAGAAGGATAACCTCACCAACAAAGGGAAACGTTATTAGCATCTACCTTTGCAGCGAGGCTTTCGAAGGATGTAAGAATGTACTCCTAGCAGACGACTTCCTATTCCGCGGTGCAACAATGGGGGCGTTGATTGAAATGATCAGAGAGCTCAACATGGAGCCCCGAGAGGTTTTGGTCTTCGTAAACAAGAGTTTTGATAAGGGATGGAGAGTTGTATCGGAAGATTACAAAGTCCCCGTTAGAAAATTTGTGAGTATCGATAAGATAGAGACGGATGGTCGGCAAGCCCTACTTCACATAGACGAACTTATGTTCGAACCTTGTGATAAAACAATTCGTGTCGCACGATTCATACTAGAAAAGCAAGCGCCTTTTTGAAAGAGCGTTACAGGTAATCGCAGAAGATATATATAACCGTCGACATCTTCAGTTGGGTTTTCTAGCCAGGATGTCAACTTGTACGATGTCGTAATCGTAGGGGCTGGCCCTGCAGGCCTCTTCGCGTCTAAGGAATTAGCGGAAAACAGCAAACTCGGAATCCTTGTCTTAGACATGGGAAGAGACGTTGACCGACGCGCTTGCCACATGTCTCAATTCAAGAGCTGCAAGGAATGCAGTCCGTGCAACACAATGTGCGGAATCGGTGGAGCAGGAACGCTATCCAGCGGCCTTCTCAATCTGAGGCCTGACATAGGAGGAAACCTATACGACCTTGTAAAGGACGAGAAGAAGGCATGGGATCTCATCGACTACGTGCATAAGACTTTCCTGAAGTATGGGGCCCCAAAGAAGATTTATCGCCCAACAAAGGACGAGTCCGATGCGCTTGAGAGAAGGGCGGCAGCTGTTGGCGTGAAGTTTGTTGCAATTCCGCAACTGCACATAGGCTCCGACAACGCTCCAGTTGTCATAAGAAAGTTTAAGGAAGATCTGGAAAAAAAAGGCGTTGAGTTCGGAACAAATAGGCGGGTTGCTTCAATAGACAGCGGAGAAGTCACATTACAAAACGGATCCAAAATCCCTTGCAAGTACCTGCTTTTGGCTCCTGGTAGAAGTGGAGCTGACTGGCTAGCAACAGAAGCGAAACGGTTGGGGATCTCAACAAAATATCAGCCCATCGACATAGGCGTACGCGTTGAAGTCCCAGCAGTAGTGATGGACCCGATCATCGATATAGGCAGAGACCCAAAATTCCACATATACCCCGACACATACGACGACTTCGTCAGGACTTTCTGTGTGAACCACAGAGGATTTGTGGTGCAAGAGGTCTACGACGACTTCATCGGCGTCAACGGCCACGCAATGTCGAGAAAGAAGACCGAAAACACTAACTTCGCTCTCTTAGTGAAGGTTGATCTCACGGAGCCTTTAGAGAGTACTACCGCCTACGGGAGGACGATAGCAGTCCAGACAACCACTCTGGGAGGGGGGAAACCGCTCATACAGCGACTTGGCGACCTAAAGTCTGGGCATAGATCTACTTGGGAGAGGGTGAACAGAGGACTTGTAAGGCAGACAATGATGAACGTCACACCTGGAGACATAAGTATGGCGCTTCCCCACCGCATCGTAACGGATATTCTAGAGGCCTTGGACAAACTTAACTGTGTGATTCCTGGGGTCTCATCTCCTTCTACCCTGCTCTACGCCCCGGAGATTAAGTTCTCGGCGAACCGAGTTATTACTGACGAGTTTCTGGAAACATCATGCAATAATGTCTTCGTTGCCGGCGATGGTGCAGGTCTGTCTAACGGATTGGTAAACGCGGCCACGACAGGGGTTTTAGCTGCTAGAGGAATTTTGCGGAAAGAGGGAATAAAAGCAAACACATAGAGTGCAAAATAGTGATAATACTAATATCTTTCTAAAACGTTGAGTGCTTCAGAACGTCTTCTATCTGCTTCAGGGCGCTTCCGAGATACTTTTCTGGGTTTAAGGCGTTGCTTAACTCAGTCTCAGATAGGAAGCGTCTAATCTTCGCGTCCTCCAGTAGGATGTCTTTAAGAGGCCCCCCATTCTTCTCGCTCTGAAGAGTGAGTTGCCGCATCAGATGATAGGCATCCCGCCGTCTCATCCCGTTCTTGACCAGCTGCATCATCACTGCTTCTGAAAGCAGTCTGCCTTGGGACAGGTCAAGGTTTCTTCTCATCCTCTCCTCATCAACGACCAGCCCTTTCAATATCCTATCCATCAATGAGATCATGTAGTCTACTAGAATGCAGGCTTCTGGAAAGATAAACCGCTCCGAGGAGGATTGTGTTAGATCTCGCTCATGCCACGTAACCACGTTCTCCAGAGCAGGAACGGTCAGACCTCTCAAGATTCGCGCGAGACCTGAAATCCTTTCGCAGAGTATGGGATTCCTTTTTTGAGGCATAGTAGAACTTCCAATCTGCTCCGCTTCAAAGGGCTCAGCTAACTCACCGATTTCGGGCCTCTGCAACTCACGAATCTCGGTGACAAAATTGTCCAAAGAAGAGGAAATGTTTGCCAGTATGCAAATAAGTTCAGCGTATCGATCTCGACTGATAATTTGGGTTGAGATCTCCGCCCGCCTCAACCCGAGCTTTTCCATCGCCAGCTTCTGAATCTTTAAGGCGTGATGCCCTAGTCCAGCCTGCGTCCCAACAGCGCCCGAGAGCTTTCCAACAATCACCCTACCATAACACTCTTCCAGCCTAGTCAGATGCCTAATGACCTCACTCAACCAGTTGGCGAACTTGAAGCCAAGGGTTGTTGGAAGGGCGTGTTGACCATGAGTTCTACCCACCATCAGGGTCTTCATATGCTTCTGGGCTAAGACCTTGAGCGTTCTACCGAGATCCTTCAAACGTTTCTCGATTATTTCGACTGCTTCTTTGAGTTGGAGAGCCGTAGCGGTGTCGAGAACGTCACTTGATGTGACGCCCAGGTGAACGTAGGCGCCACTTCGGCCACAGGCCTCCGTTAAAGCCTCAACCATCGCCATCGTCTGATGCTTAATTCGACTTTCAATCTCATTCACACGGGTCAAGGACACATATTTCAGAGAAGCCTTCTCGATTATGACAACAGCATCTTCTCTAGGAATGTCGCCAACCTGGCCTTGCGCCCACGCCAACGCCGCTTCCACATCTAACATCCTTTGCAGCCGTGTCTCCTCAAGAAACACTGTTCTCATTTCGGGCATCCCGTATCTTCCTGAGTCCAGCGGGAGGATGGCCATCGGTAAACACCAGACGAGGGTATGATCAACGATCTGTTTAAAAACCTTTCAAGCGAAGTATTAGCCTCGAAATCGTTATCCAGCGGTTTTTGGAAGGAAGCACAAAGTTGCCCTGTTTAATGATAGTTGGAGGATTCTACGGAGACGAAGGCAAGGGCAAAATAGCATCTTACCTTGCCCTGAAGGATTCAGCCAATCTGATGGTAAGGGGGGGCGTAGGACCTAACGCTGGTCACAGCGTCTCCTGGAAAGGCAGAACATACAAGATGAGGATGTTGCCCAGCGGTTTCGTTAACCCTGAGTGCAGACTTTTGGTAGGTCCAGGCGTATTGGTGGACCCAAATATCTTTCTTAAGGAAGTGACAGACTTAGGCGCCGAACACAGAGCTGGAGTTGACCCTCAGTGCGCGATCATCGAGGCAGATCACATTGAAAGAGACAGAGGGTCGGACTACCTTAAAAAAAAGATCGCAACCACAGGAACAGGCTGCGGTCCCTGCAACGTTGACCGAGTCGCAAGGATAGCGAAACTTGCTAGAGATGTGCCGCAACTAAAGCAATACATTGTCGATGTACCACTTGAAACCAACACTGCAATAGACGATGGAAAGAATGTTATTCTTGAGGGAACGCAAGGAACCTTTCTGAGCCTATTTCATGGAACCTATCCATATGTTACATCGAAGGACATCACCGCAGGGTCAATAGCAGCTGACGTTGGGGTTGGGCCAAAGAAGATAGACGATGTCTTGATCGTCTTTAAAGCCTACGTCACCAGGGTCGGAGAAGGACCGCTGGCAGGCGAGATAACGGAGGAAGATGCCACTGAAAAGGGATGGGCTGAGGTCGCTACCGTGACGGGAAGAAGCAGAAGGGCTGCACCGTTCGATTTCAATCTTACAAAACGGGCTGTGATGCTCAATGGCGCAACCCAAATAGCGATAACGAAGATGGATACAGTTTTCCCAGAATGCAAAAACTCCAAGAGTTTCCACGATCTTCCCAAGGAAGCAACCAAATTTATCAAAAAAATCGAGGATGTAACCAAGATACCTGTGACATTGTTGGGAATCGGCCCGTCGGTCGAGGACATCATCGACCGCAGAGAGGAACAATAATATCCAAGTCATATGCCACACAGGTTGTTCATGAGAGAGGCCAATTGGAACTCCTCTTAAGTCCTAAGCCATTTAATCTGGATTTGACCCTTAGCTGTGGCCAAGTTTTCAGATGGGATAAAGTCGGCTCTTGGTGGTATGGTGTTGTCGAGGAAAACGTCCTAAAGGTAAAACAAACTCGAGATAGGCTGATCTTTGATTCTTATCCTGAAACAGTCACGACGGATTTCATTGAAAGGTATTTCAGACTGGACGACGATCTGCCGCATATAATCCTCCAGATAGCCAAAGACGATCTAATAGCGGATGCGGTTAGATGTCTTCCTGGGTTAAGGATCACCAGACAAGACCTCTGGGAGTGCCTGATCTCATACATCTGTGCGACTAACGCGAATATACCTTTCATCAAGAGCATGATTCAAACCATTTCAAGAAAACATGGACAAAGAATAGTCTTTGAAAACCAAGAGTTCTACACTTTACCCAGACCCGAAGTCCTAGCTAAAATGGACGAGTTCTCATTAGGCAATCTGGGCTATAGGGCAAGACATGTAATAGAGACCTCAAAGAGAGTCGCTAACGAGTTTGACCTGAACGTTCTTAGAAAGCTAAACTATAGAGATTGTAAGAAACTACTTCTATCAAAGAAAAGAGGGAGAAAACTGTTGCTTGGAGTTGGACCAAAAGTAGCTGACTGTGTACTACTCTTCTCATTAGAGAAAACTGAAGCTTTCCCGGTCGACATCTGGATATTAAAGACGGTTTTAGATTTTTATTCCAACCAGTTTGAACGACAATTTATAGAGAGATTAAGAGAAAAAATATCGGCCGGGTCTTCGATCACGAAAAAGGAATATGAAACGGTCTGTGGCACCATGCAAAGCTACTTCGGAAAATACGCGGGATATGCTCAGGAATATCTGTTCTACTTTAGAAGATCAGCCCCACTGCACGGAGTCATCGACGAACTTGATGCAAACCATGCACAAATATTGCATTGAGAAACTTAATAGCATGAATCTTAGAATCTCACGCTCAACCCAAAGAGATAACATCATAATCTCTTTAAACATCTTAACCTAACGAAAAATAATACGAGATGATTTTGATGAAAGATCTCGATGAGCTTTGTGTAAACACACTACGATTCTTGGCTGTAGACGCGGTTGAAAAAGCGCAGTCAGGCCACCCAGGAGCCCCTCTAGGGATGGCCCCAATGGCATATGTATTATGGGACAGGTTTCTGCGTCACAACCCCCGTAACCCAAGATGGTTCAACCGGGACAGGTTTATACTTTCAGCAGGACACGCATCAGCGTTACTCTATTCCCTCCTCCATCTATATGGATATGATATCTCACTAGAAGATTTGAAGAGTTTCCGCCAATGGGGAAGCAAGACTCCCGGCCACCCAGAATACGATCCTCATACAGGTATAGAATTGACCACCGGACCTTTAGGTCAAGGGTTTGGCATGGGCGTAGGAATGGCAATAGCAGAACGTTTCCTAGCTAGCAATTTCAACAATCCACAGTTCCCAGTGGTGAACCACCACGTCTATGCTATCTGTTCTGATGGGGACCTGATGGAGGGCGTCTCATCAGAGGCTGCCTCCTTAGCAGGAACCCTCAAACTCAACAAGCTCATCTACTTGTATGACGATAACCACATAACCATTGAAGGAAGCACAGCGTTAGCCTTTACAGAGAACGTGCAGGCACGCTTTGAAGCTTATGGTTGGAATGTTCTTCGCGTAACAGACGGCAACGACTTAGACAGTATCAAGGCAGCTATTAGAAAGGCTCAAACCGAAAAGGAGAAGCCGTCTCTTATTATAGTTCGCACCCACATTGGTTACGGAAGTCCGAAACAGGATACCGCGGAAGCGCACGGAGAACCCCTAGGTAAAGAGGCTTTAGAGGCAGCAAAGGAGAAGTTGAATTGGCCGAGAGAATCATCCTTCTACATTCCTGAGGAAGTGTCGGTTCACTGCCGCAAAGCTATAGAAAAAGGAGCTGAACTGGAAGCGCAGTGGCAGTCGTTGTTCAATGACTATTTGAATTCTGGGGATGAGAAAGCAAAGAAGCTTGAACAAGTGGTAAAAGGCAAACTTCCATCTGACTGGATTAGCGTCCTTCCTGAATTCCATGCAGAGGCTGGATCTGTGGCAACCCGAAACATCTCTGGCGACGTTTTAAATGCCTTAGCTAAAAAACTCTCGCACTTCATAATAGGTGGTTCAGCGGATCTCGCCCCTTCCAATAAAACGTTTTTGAAAGGGTTAGGAGACTTCTGTGCTCAAAATTATTGTTCGAACAACCTGCATTTTGGCGTCAGAGAGCATGCTATGGGCGCTATCGCAAATGGTATTGCTCTTCACAGTAATCTGATACCCTATACTGGGACCTTTCTCGTGTTCTCAGATTACATGCGGCCGGCTCTACGTCTGTCCGCATTAATGAAGACTAACGTCAAATTCGTTTTCACCCATGATAGCATCGCGATGGGAGAAGACGGCCCTACGCATCAACCTATAGAACAACTGATGAGCCTGCGAATAATACCATTCATGACCGTGTTTAGACCCGCCGACGCAAACGAGACTGTTGAAGCTTGGAAAGAAGCTATAAAGCGCCGTGGTCCCATTGCTCTCCTATTCACAAGACAGAAGCTTCCGATACTTGATCTGGACAAATACCCCGTCAAAGAAGGCGTGTCTCGAGGAGCCTACATCTTATCCGATGATCCATCTGGGAAACCTGATGTAATTCTCATAGGCACTGGATCCGAAGTCCACCTCGCCTTGGCTTCACAAGAAGAGTTGAAACGTAAAGGCGTTAAGACACGGGTGGTCTCCATGCCCTCATGGGAGCTCTTCGAGCAGCAGCCAGACACGTATAAAGAAAAGGTTCTTCCAAAAGATGTTCCTAAACTAGCCATAGAGGCGGGCACGCCTTTAGGTTGGCACAAATATGTTGGCGCCGAGGGCGACGTAATCGGCATAAATCGTTTCGGAGCGTCTGCCCCAGAAAAAACTATATACGAAAAGCTAGGCTTTAGCGTGGATAACGTGGTGAAACATGCTCTAGCCTTGTTAAGTAGGGTCAATAAGTCAAAACGTACATGATAGCTCAACAAGAACTAACCGATAATAATAACATCAGCAATGTTAGGGTGTTTCAAAGCCGCGCACGCTGAAGCAAACAACAAACATCCGGTTCAAGTTAACTCTTTTTTTGGCAGATACAGTACGTGTGCGGCAGAAGGTGTTTTGCGATCTTTTTGCCGCTCCAGATTTCTATTTTTGGAGAAATAACAAGAAAATACCTTTTCATGATAGGCGATAAATTGTTACGAGACAGCAAACTCAATATCGCCTCTTCAGAGGTTACTGAAACGTGTGTCTCATCCATGTCTAGAAAACCGAAAAGCTTCATCACTATATTCTTGATGGGGACTTGAAATGCAAAAAAGCCACCCTCTCTAAGCACCCTTGAAATTTCCTCAACACAGAAAGCGATGTTTTCAACGTGCTCCAGCGTATCAAATGAGACTATTATGTCGAACTCTGATTCGCTGAATGGAAGTTTATGATTCAAGTCGCACGCCTTCAGTTCAAAGTCGGGAAGATTCTTCCTAGCCTGTTCCAAGGCATGTTCTGAGATATCGATGCCAAAAACGTTGAACAGATGCCTCGCTCTCTTTAGAAAGAAGCCGTACGCGCATCCGAGTTCCAGTAAACGCCCGTTCTTAGCATATCTTAGAAGAGGTTGTAAACGTCTGGACCAATAGTAGTCGTTGTCCATCTCAAGGTAATTCCTATAATTCGACCCTTGACCGTTGAAGTAGTCCTTATCAAACCGTTGATGAGAAACCATGTAAGCCGCTCCAGAAAATTAGCGAAAGGGCAAGTTCTCTCTTTATCGACGAACGCTAAAAGTTTTCCCCTAAGATCATAGAAGACCAACAAGTATCAAAACAAAGAGCGGCCACAACAATCTTTTTTCGGCGAGGCATCGGCTGAGATTTGAAGCTTTCCAACAGTGCTCGCTAAAGTCGTGTGTAATGATTCTTTGCAGCTTACCGCTTTGGAGCCCTGGGCGGGATTTGAACCCGCGACCTACGGCTTTTTGATTTACGTATACCAAGCCGTTGCCCATTCCAGGCTAGGCTACCAGGGCGTGTAATTGCCATAGACTTTATCTTTCAATTTTATAAATCTGGTTGCTACTTTAACTGTCTGAAAGGTTAAAGAATTAGAAGGACACTAACCTTTGTAACCCCTAGCTTTAACAGCAATCTACTGCAAGAAATGACGGTGGTTGAACGTGGATAGTACACCGGTCTTGTTAATCTTAGCCGCATTCATGATAACAGTTTTACTCACATTGGAATTAATTAGAAGAAAGAAAAAATCCCCCGCAGCCAGAATTGAGGATATAGAATCAATACCGCAATCTGGATTGGGACCTGACATGAACCACGGATACCTCGGAAGAGTTATGGACGAGCTAAGACTTTTAGATGTTGAAAAGGAGATTGCAAGCTACGCTATTACATATCTTAATGAAGCGAAGGCAAAGGGGAGAATAACAGAAGAAGAGAAAATGAAACTTGAAGAGAAGTACACTGATGAGATATGTGAGCTTGACGCTAAAATCGAGAGAGACAAGCTGATAACCAATTTGTATGAGATGATTAGCCAAGGAACAAAGGAGGGCGAGGAGCCCCTAAAGCCCCTATCCGAGATACAACCCCAAAAGAGCATTGAAGAAAAGGTTTTCCCAAAGACAGAGCCAGTAGAGAGAATGGAGAAGCTGACAAAGACAAATGCTGATGAGAGGCTCGAAGCGATTAGAGCAGAAGTTCGCAAGGCTCTTGAAAAGCTTGAAAGAATGGATCTGGAAGGCTGAGGGAAAATTCTTGAGCTGGATAGAAGACGCTAAAAGGAGAGCGGCTATTGAGGCTGTGAAACATGTTAAAGATAACTATGTAGTTGGTTTGGGCACAGGTTCAACAGCCACTTACGCGATACGGGAGATTGGGAGGAGGGTTCGTGATGAAGGACTGGAATTAGTAGGAATCGCTACTTCGAGTGCGGTCGAAGCCACCGCAACTGAGGAGGGCATTAGTTTAACAACTTTGGACACGACACAGAGGGTTGATATCGCCATCGACGGGGCGGATCAGGTTGACCCGGCGTTGAATTTAATTAAAGGTAACGGTGCTGCGCTTACACGAGAGAAAATTGTAGATAATCTTGCTGGGGTTTTGATAATAATAGTTGATGAGACGAAGCTAACGAATAAACTGGGCACAAATATGAAAGTGCCTGTTGAAGTTTTACCCTTTGCACTAACACCAGTCCTAGATAGATTGAAAGAGATTGCTGGAAAACCAATTTTGAGACTTACTAAAGATGAGAGACCTGTCATAACGGACAATGGAAACTATATTGTAGATGTAGATTTTGGATCGATAGATGACCCATTGAGACTGAGTGAGGAGATAAAGCTCATTCCTGGAGTTCTAGATAACGGTCTATTCGTTGATATGGCAGATATAGCATATGTTGGGCATAAGGAAGGGTGCACGAAACTAGAGAGAAAATGATTAATTCATGCTTGTTTTTTGTCTTATGACGAGGGATAGAAATGCTAGGTGAGATCAAATTCACAATGAAGGTAATCTCATTACGTCCAACGTATGATGGACAAGGAAACGAGTATATCTCCGTGGAGTTTGGTTATCGGCCGCCGAAAATGCCAACAATGGTTCCTTCAAGCGTCCCAAGAGAGTTCTCAGAAGCGATACAGACGAGCAGGGAGATGGTTCGGGTTATTGTGCCGCCTGAACTCCAGTCGCATATGTACCGATACTCTAACCGTTTGATTATCTTCCTGTCAACGAGCGAATGGGAGCAACTGCAATACAAGTACACTATTGGAGACGAGTTTGAGGCAACGATAAAGGCCGATGGAAGCATTAGTATCATCAGGATCCCTGTACCCTAATATGCTCCTTTGAGCTTATTTCGCTAGAACGGCTTTACGTGTCTTCGCTCACGGTTTCATGCAAAGAGTGCAACACAAGTTCACCTGCATTCATTCATAACTTGATCTCTCAATACTTTGAATGGAGCAGATTTTGCGAAAAGCTTAGTCTTCCTCAAATGCTGCGTGTGTGACCTGTAGAAATGTAACCAATCTGGATTCACTCTTCTAACCAGATAACTTATTATGACCGAGGAAATGTGAAAATCACAGGAAGAAACTGATGTTCGGTAAGATTGTAAAGGTCAGAAAAACATTCAAAGAATCTAGCATCCTGTTTCAAAGCGATCACGAACCAGCGATTAAAGCGGCTATTGAAGCCGTTTTAAGGCATAGACTGGAACTCGACCGGTATATCCTAAGCAACCCCACGTTTTTACGGGAGCTGGAACCTATGGATTTTGAACCTTATGCTCCAAGAATCGTACAAATCATGTCTAATGCCGCTAAAGCGGCTGGCGTTGGTCCTATGGCAGCTGTGGCTGGTGCTTTAGCAGACATCGCCTTAGAAGCAATGTTGACGGCAAAGGCATCAGTCGCGATAGTGGAGGACGGCGGAGAGATAGCGGCATCGTCTCAGAGACCATTTACCATCGGCCTATACGCTGGAAAAACACCACTCTCGAAGCAGGTAGGCTTTAGAATACTTCCTTCAGACTGCCCTATTGGTGTGGCAACCAGCTCCGCGTCCACAGGTCATGTCATAAGCTTCGGTGAAGCGGATTCCGCCACGGTCTTCGCTGGGACGGCAGCCCTAGCTGATGGCGCCGCAACCGCCATATGTAACGCAGTAAAAGGGGAAAATCCAGAAAGGTCTATACAGGAGGGATTGAAGCACACTAAGAATATTCCAGGAATCAGAGGCGTTATGATTGTCCGTGGAGACTATGTCGGAACTTTTGGAAGTATCCCTCAGTTTGTCAAGATTGGGTCGGAGATAGATCTGGCTGAGATATCTATGCTCGATAAAGTGTCTCTAAGAACCATCGTTTGAAAACGTGATCCACGTTCTGCTTTACTAAACGGTTTAGCTGGTGCCGCGGACGGGCTTCGAACCCGCGATCTCCGGATATCTTAGAGGAGAGCCGACTATTCCAGTCCTATGAGTCCGGCGCTTTGGTCACGCCCGTAGCGCTCTAACCAAGCTGAGCTACCGCGGCAAATAGAAGATGATCGAAGCTACTCATAAAAGATTTGTTCAATAGAATCCATCATAAGCAAAAACCTTCAACTTTGGTCGCCAGCGTCCAAGTGCTCGACGAGAACCATCGATGTTAGAAGATGATCAAGTTTATGAAACGTAATGAACAAGGTTTAAACCTACACTTGATTAATGACTTTTTGTTCGACAATGCC
>CAZKBR010000022.1:0-12340 GCA_964551465.1 uncultured Candidatus Bathyarchaeia archaeon | reverse complement strand
CCGTCGGTTTCTCTACATCATACATGTTCATTACTATCATGTCCGCGCCGAATGCGGCAGCTATCTCAGGACTTGACACACCATCTACTGGAGGAGAATTTACCACGACGACCTCCGCGATAAAAGCCCTTCCTTCAGCCGCACGTATGCTTTCTATTAGGTCCTTACTGCTCATCTCTTCAAAATCGCTTCTGGTAGCATCTATTATCCTCTTCACCGTCATCTTTCGCACCAGAGTATTCTTTAACAGCTTTTTTCTTAAATGCCTTTGGATTTGATACTACAACATCACATTTAGGCAGATCACCGTGTGCGAGATAAACTTGAAGCCTTCAGAGATGCCCCAGTTAACCTACTATTCTATGATCTTCTTGAAGCATGCTGAGGCTGCAACAAACATTGTCGCGTCAAAGGTCGCAATTGCTATCAAATCTATTGGGAGGTTAGCCAAGTCACCGCTGATCGTCAACCCTCTCACAGCATCGACTATATAGCTCATAGGATTAACGAGCGAAAACTCCTGTAGGATAGGAGGCATCATTCCAACAGGATATAGTGCATTGCTAGCAAAGAAAAGCGGAAAGGTTATGGCTTGACCAATACCCATAAACCTTTCCCGAGTCTTCATAAAAGACGCTACGAGAATAGATGTTGCTGCAAAGCCTCCAGAGGCGAAGAATATTATCAGAAGGGCGGAAATAGAATAAGTGATGTCTGGTATGAACCTGACTCCAATAAGCAGAGCTACTGGAACAATGATTAGGGCTTGAAATATTGCCCTAACGCCTGAAGCCATCGACCTTCCTATGACGGTGGCGTACCTTGAGGCAGGAGTGACAAGAAGCTTCTTCAAGATGCCTGAGTCCCTTTCCCATACGATAGTTAAACCATAAAAGATGGAGACAAAAGTTGTCGATTGTATCAGCACACCAGGGGTGATGTAGTCAGTGTAGGGTATGCTGCCAGTGGGTATCGCCTTAACGAGGCTCATGATGGGACCGTAAACAACGATCCATAAAATCGGCTGAACAGCCCGAGTATAAAGTTCAGTTCTATCATGCTTGAGTCTCCTAAGCTCAAGCTCAATCATAACCAGTATGTTTCTCAGGGAATCCATCAAAACAAGCTACCCCCTCTTGATCATGTCCCTAACCTGTCTAACTTCGCTGATTCTGTCGCCATACTCGAGTCTGGTTCCAACATACTTTAAGAAGACATCATCTAAGGTCGGCTTAGTTATAGAGATCTTCTTGACAGAAACGCCCTTCCTCCTCAAAACTTCCATAATATCAGGTAGAGCTGTCTCAGCGTCTTTGACGACGACACTAAGTTCCGAATCATTTGCAATAACATCATTGACCAAACTCACTCTTCTAACTTTGCCCAAACAATCCTCACCAACCCTGTTAACCTCTAAGCTAAAAAGAATGACTTCTCCTCCGACAGAGCGCTTAAGCTCCTCAGCTGTACCCAGCTTCACGATCTTTCCTCCGTTAATTATAGCTATTTCATCGGAGTAGAGGTCGGCCTCATCCATATAATGCGTGTTGAAAAACACTGTGACACCATACTCTCTCTTAAAAGATGCAAGCTCCTTCCAGACTACCTTTCTGGCAGATGGGTCTAAACCGATGGTGGGCTCGTCCAAGAACATAATCTTGGGCTTAACAAGCATGCAGCATGCGACCTCAAGCCTCCTTACCATCCCACCGGAATATGTCTTAACAAGATGGTTTGCAACTTCGCTCAAACCCATCTTTTCCAGAGCATCCTCAATGATCCCTCTCCTTTTTGTAGAAGGGATGCCGTAGATTTTGGCATAGATAAGAAGATTTTCATAGCCACTTATGTCGGTCCAGACACTCATCTCCTGGGGAATGTAACTGACAAGCCTCCTGACTTCAGCACCGTCACGGGCAACATCCAGCCCGAAGACATACGCCTCACCAGAAGTGGGCTTGAGCTGCGTAGTCAAAATTCTCATCAAAGTGGTTTTGCCAGCACCATTAGGGCCGAGCAAAGCAAAAACCTTACCGGCTTCAACCGCCAAATCGACGCCGTCCAAGGCCCTAACCTTGTCCTCATAGACCTTGACAAGCTGTCTAACATCAACTGCAATCTCCATATTAGAGCAAACACCTCAGCCAAATCGCGTCTACTTCATAAATTAACTACAATTTAGATCTTTTTCATTATTGCAATCGATCATGATTTTTCTGGTAAAATAGAGTCTTCACTGATAAACTTTTCTAATTTTATCAATCGTGTTGAATCGGCTAACATCATTCCCCCTCTCTCGGGACGATGTTGGCTTGTACGACTGACAAATAAGGTTCTCCACCGAGTCCAACTGTGGAACCCGGGTGTCCACACAAACAGCTAAACATGCACCGCTACTGCACGTGAGGTTCTGGCCGTGATTTTAAATATTTCTAGCTGTAAGGGTCTAATTAATTGAGAAGGGGGTGAGAGATTCTGTCTGAGGATGTGGTAGGGAAAGCAGATGTGGGGTTCTACGACAAGGAGAGGCCCGGCATGGGCCAGGCTGCGAAGGGGCAACTGATCCTGACGAACAGGAGACTCGTCTACGTAAAGTACGCAGGCGGAAAGTTCCTAAGGGCTAAAGTTGAAGACTACTCTGATAGGATAGAGGAGGGCCTAAAGAATGAGGGAAGCCTTGAGATTCCGCTAGGGCGGATTAGCGAGGCCAAAGCTGAACGGATCTGGGGAACGGGATATCTGAGGGTGCGCTACCGAACAGATTCAGATGAGAGAGCGTGCTCCTTCATCCTGACTTCCATGTGGACGATGTGGGGAATAGTTCCGGGAAAAGCACCTTATGAGGAGGTGGCTCAACGCATAGAGCAATTGAGAAAAGAAGCGTCTACGAGCTAACGACCTCCTCGCGAGGGAATGATCATTCAGATCTCAGACTTAATGTATGAGGCATGCGATTGGCTTCGCCTTGCCTTCAACCATGAGATCATAAGGGACACTATCGGCGCAATTGCGATGAGTAAGTATATATTTGGTAAGAAGAAGTCGGTCGGCCACCAGTCTATTTTGTCTCCCCAGAGATCATAATCGGTATCAGGTCTAAGGCCGTTAGTTCCCTTCTTTGCTTCCTCAGCATTGGTCAATCCATCCAGATCAGAGTCTATATCCGACGCGAATAGTTCGTAAGTGCGTCTGTTGAGAGAAACGTTCTCCCCCTCATAGTGCCATCCGATCCAGCTTGTATGGAAAATACGATTCTCGTGTTCATACTGCGCAAATTCTGTGTGGATATGTGCTATATGTATGGCGTCGCTGTCTGCAAATTGGTCCCATGTGGGATCGACCCAAATCCAACCGTAATTTGGAAAGTATACCTCGGCCCATTGATGTGCCCCCATGCTCTTCCAGTCAGGGAAAAAACCGCCATCAGGAAGTTTAGGGTCTGCGACCCCGCTTGTCACCCTAGCGGGGATGCCTACGGCTCTACAGAGAGCAGTGAATAGGAAAGAAAACTCGCTACAATCCCCTTTTCTGTTCTCCAAGGCCCATAACGCACCCCTCTCCTCGTCTTGTACCTCATATTTTATGTTATCATGGACCCATCGAAATATCAAACGAGAGGCGCGGTAAGCGTTCCTTTCAGAGCCCACGATCTCTCGTGCTTTTAGAAATATTTTCGGATTTGCTACCTCTATGTGCGTCTCGTTGAGGGTGTAGGCTTTGAATAGGCTTGAGTTCGGGTTGTAAACACCGATGTCTTCTGACAGACTATAATGCAGCGCTCTCGTCGTGATCTCAAAGGTGAAGGTTATTCTCAACTCTCGTTGACCAAGCAGATTGGAAAAAGACATTCTTGCTATGGTGTTCCCATGAACGTCGTATACCAGCTGGGTGATTAAAGGAGACGAGTTGATCAACGTAACTTCTTGGTAGGGGGTGCTGTTTGTGAAGAGGACGGAATAGAAACTCAAACTCAATGTGTTGTTCAAGGCAAGCTCTGTGCACTCTTTAATCTGGTATTTGACGAAGTTTGTTTCTTCAAAATAAGGTTCAGCTTGAATTGATATTATTGGTGGATGTACGGCAGAACCTAAAAGTAGACAAACAATCAGCAGAGAAGCGGAAAGATAGGCGTACTTCTCGTTCTTGTCCATTCCTAACATATTCATCATCTAAAGAGTAGCCTACGACAAAATCCTTTCTGTCAACTTGACAGCACGCGTATGTGAACGAGATTGAAGTCTATCGTAGATCTAAGCCATTGTATTTAGGGTCGAGGAAACCGGATTCAACTAGGCTCGTCCAGAAGTCTCTTCTCTTTGACAGAGGCCAGCTTTCCCGCTGTATCCACTCCTTCACAAACCATTCAATGTAGTTTTTGAAGCCTTCAACCTCTATCTTTTTTAGATCCTTCATCCCCACGAAGTCGTTAGAATTGTATTCTTGTGAGATGCCTTCAATGTCTTCCTCAGAGAAGTCATGGTATGTTTCGTTATGAAATATTCCTCTCCTCACTCTGCTTCTCTTGCGCTTCGGCCACTCCTTTGGATAGCCCAAACAGAGGGCTATGACCGGGAAGACGTATTTTGGTAGCTTGAGAATCTTGAAGATTTCTGACATTGAACCGGCTTTGAATATGGAATTGGTGAAGCATGAGCCTACTTTGAGCGATTGGGCTACGATCACAATGTTTTGCGCGCACAAGAGCGCGTCAACCATGCCTGTTAATAGATGCCTAACTCCAGAGAAAGGGTAAGTTTCACCGATGTTTTCGCACATCTTTATCCACCGATTGAGGTCTACGTTGAACACAAGGACTGCACCACAGGGATAGGCTCCTATTGCTTTTTGCCTTTCTTTGTCTTTGATGATGATTATCGAGTATCGTTGCATGTTTGAGGCTGTTGGGGCTCTAATTCCAGCTTCGAGTATAGTGTTCATTAACTCATCGGGAATCTCTTTATCTAAAAAGCCTTCTTTTATACTGATTCTTTCATTAATGAGTCTTAAGGTTTCGTTCATCATTATCCCCACCTATCGTGTTTAATCGATCAAAAGATAAAATGCGCACGGAAAAAGCGTCTGCATAGGACTATTCTTCGCCGAATTTGCTGTTTACGAGTTCGACCAGTTCCTTCAAGGCCTTCTCCGCGTCTTCTCCATTAGCTTTGATCGTTACTACATCGTTGAATTCAGCAGCCAATGATAGTATGCCCAGAATGCTTTTAGCATCGACCTCCCGACTCTCCTTCTCAACTTTTATTTCTGACTTGAACTTGTTTGCCGTTTGCACAAACATCGCCGCTGGTCTAGCATGTAACCCTACTTTGTTTAGAAGCTTCACAGTTGCCTGAAACTGTGTCAACTCAGCCTTTCTCCGCCTAAGCTTCTTCGCACCGATCAAGTTGTTTATAGGCATTTGCTTTGACTACTTAAATGTGATTGTGACGAACCATTTCACTCTAGGTACTTTTAATTAAAATATATTTCCCATTATTGACATTCTTGTAGTTGGAGGAACAGATGATGAAGGAAAATGGCGCTACAGCGATAAAGGGCGGTCTAATAATAACACCTTTTCAAAGGATAGAAAATGGGGTAATTCTGATTGAAAGGGGCGAGATCAAAGCTGTTGGAGAAGAACGTAGAGTAGAAATCCCTTCTGAGGCAAGAGTCATAGACGCTCGGGGAAAAACTGTGGTTCCAGGTTTCATAGATATTCATGGGCACGGTGGTGGCGGAAACGACACATTAGATGGCACGTATGAGGCAATCAACAACATAGCAGAGTTCAAGGCTGAGAATGGAACGACCGGCTTTCTCCCAACTACCGTAACCGCTCCGCAAGACAAACTATTGAATAGCGCTAGAGCGGTGAGGGAAGCCATCGAAAAAGGAACGGGAGGCGCTGAGGCCCTCGGAATTCACTTAGAAGGCCCATATCTTAATGTCGAGAAAAAGGGAGCGCAAAATGAAAAGTACATAAGGAAACCATCCTTGGAAGAACTTGATGAGATCATAGAGGCGTCTGACGGTAGTGTCAAGATTGTTACCCTTGCCCCGGAGGTGGAGGGAAGCATTGAGTTTATCAAAGGCGTCTGTCAGCGGGGCATAGTGGCCTCCGCGGGACATACAAACGCAACCTATGAAGAGGTCGTCAGTGCTGTAAAAGCTGGACTAAGCCACATCTGCCACACTTACAGCGCAATGCGGGAGTTTCACCATCGAGAGCCTGGTGTTGTGGGCGCTGTGCTTTCACGCGACGAGTTGACGGCTGAGCTGATCGCGGACGGTCTTCATGTTCACCCAGCTGCTATAGAGCTGCTCATAAAGTGTAAAGGGGTGGACAAGGTCATTCTGGTAACAGACGCTGTAGTTGGAGCAGGTATACCAGAGGGAGAGTATGAACTTGGCGGAAAGACGATCATCATCAAGAAGGAACGTCATGAGTATGTGTTGATTGGAAGAAGAATTGTCATTGAGGCGGGACTTTCAAGATTCCCAGATGGAACGATTGCTGGCAGCGTCCTAACCATGAACACTGCTGTTAGGAATGTCGCAAACTTCGTCGGATTGCCACTACAGGATGCGGTTAAGATGGCGACGGTAAACCCGGCAAGGAGGATAGGCGTCTATGAGAGGAAGGGAAGCTTGGAGGCGGGGAAGGATGCTGATGTTGCGGTCGTCGACGACAAGCTCAACGTTTACATGACCATGGTGAAAGGAAGAATAGTCTACGAAAAACGGTAAGAGACTGACTCAGTCGACTCCCTTCATTTTTCTAAGCAACGCATAGCATGATTCTTTTTGATAGAGACGAACCCATCGGGCTTCTAAGAGAAACTTTTTATTCAAATGCATCGTTTCTTGATTTAGAAGCCCAACTGCAGTTAGGGCGGTGTTGAAAATGAGAATAGCGGTTTTATGTGGCGGTGGGGATGCTCCAGGGCTAAATGCAGCTGTTCAGGGAGTCGTCATTAGAGCCAAGAAGTGTGGTTATGAAGTGTACGGTGTCTTGAGAGGGTATGAAGGGCTGATAAATGGCGACTTCAAAAAGCTGAGCCCTGAAGACGTTGAAGATATTTTCCGAATCGGTGGGACGATCCTGAAGACTTCACGAACCAACCCATACAAGAGGCCTGACGGCTTAGGGAAGATTTTAGAGAACATGAGGAAGTTTGAGATCGATGCGTTAATCGCTATGGGAGGAGAGGATACGTTGGGTGCTGCGAGCAAGCTCTTAAAGGATGGGGTACCTGTAGTTGGAGTGCCTAAGACCATTGATAATGACCTGTCGGAGACAGATTATTCTATAGGGTTTCAAACAGCGGTGAGCATCGTAACTGAAGCTCTCGAACGACTTCACACGACTGGAAAGTCTCATGAGCGTGTCATGATCTGCGAGATAATGGGGAGGGATGCGGGTTGGATAACCATGTACGCCGGTTTAGCTGGAGGCGCACACATAATCTTACCCCCTGAGAAGCCGTTTGACATAGAGTCAATTTGTGATGTCGTTAGAAAACGCGATGAACAGGGCAAGAAGTATACTGTGATAGCTGTCTCAGAAGGCGCTAAACCCAAGGATATAAAGGATCTCATCACGGTGAGCCCGGAAGTGGATGAGTATGGTCATCTCAGACTTGGAGGCATCGGGAAGATCTTGGCAGGAGAGATTGAGAAGAGGACTGGGAAGGAAGCGAGGGATGTTGTCTTGGGACACCTGCAGAGAGGAGGATCGCCGATCGCCTTCGATAGAGTATTGAGTCTTCGCTTGGGAATACACGCCGTAGAGCTTGTCAAAGAGAAGAAATTCGGATACGCCAGTAGCCTGAATGGCACGAAGATCGTGACCGTCAAGCTTGGTGACCTAGTCAAGGAGTACAGAACCGCAGATGAAGACTTATTAGAGTTGGCAGATACATTCTCGAGTATATAGAATCATAGGAAGGAGCGGTTTCTCAAAGCATTATGTAGGATTTTGAGGAGACCCATCACTTATGAGCCCGCCGAAGACGCTGAAGGGTATACCTGCCTCGCCGAAGATAGCCATTGGAAATGCATTCGTTTACGAGAGAGAAGTGACTGTAGAGAGAAGGAAGATAAGTGAGGCTGAGGTCGAAAAAGAATTAGAGAGGTTTGAGGGCGCTGTTGAGAATTCTAAGGAGCAGCTCGTCAGACTGGAAGAAAAGACAACGGGTGAGATAGGAGAAAAAGAGGCGAAGATCTTTCGAGCGCAGAAGCTGATGCTGGAGGATCCGACTCTTCTGAAGGAGATTAGGGGGAACATAGAGTCTGGCGAAAACGCTGAAGCTGCTGTACAGGACGCCATCAGGAACTTTGTTTCCATGTTTGAAGGTATGAAAGACGAGTACTTCAGAGAGAGAGCCATAGACGTTCAAGATGTGGGCGAGAGAGTAATAAGGAACCTAACTGGTAAAAGCGTGGGAACCTCCTTAGCAGATCTGAGGGAAAAAGTGGTTTTGGTGGCTGAAACCATTACACCCTCTGACACAGCCAACATGAATAAGGGGAGTGTGCTTGGTTTCGCAACCGATAAGGGAGGCTTAACATCTCATGTGGCGATAATCTCTAGGGAATACGGTATCCCGGCTGTCGTCGGCCTCGGCAACATAACTCAGAGCGTCAAGTCCGGCGACCTGATTATTGTAGACGGCAGTAATGGGGAAGTCACCGTTAATCCAGATGAAGCAACGCTCAGGAAGTATAAAGCTGAAAGGGTAAGAATCGAAAAACGTGAAGTTGAACTGAAGAAGATAGTAATGTTGCCTGCTGTAACGCTGGATGGACATAAGGTTGAGCTTGCCGCAAACATAGGAGAGCCAATGGAGGTTGGTTTTGCCCTCTCACAGGGAGCAGAGTCTGTTGGGCTCTTTCGAACGGAGTTTCTCTATCATGGACGAAGTTCTCTGCCGACTGAGGATGATCAGTTTGAGGCATATAAAGCTGTTGCGGACCAAATGGGGAAGAAATCGGTGATAATAAGGACCTTGGATATAGGCGGTGACAAACCTCCACCATACCTTGAGATGCCTAAGGAGCTTAATCCATTCTTGGGTTGGAGGGCGATTAGGATAAGCTTGGATCGCCCAGATATTTTTAAGACTCAGTTGAGGGCGATACTGAGGGCGGGTATGTATGGGAATTTGAAGATAATGTACCCGATGATTTCTAGCGTTGAGGAGGTTAGAGCTGCGAATGGACTTCTGGAAGAGTCGAAGGGGGAGCTTTCATCCAAGAATGTCCCATTTGGAGACGTTGAAACTGGGATTATGATCGAGACTCCGTCAGCGGCTCTCGTAGCCGACTCCCTGGCAAGGGAGGTTGACTTCTTTAGCATAGGCACAAACGATTTGACTCAGTATACGCTGGCTGTTGATAGAACAAATGAAACGGTGTCTCGCTTGTTTGATACTTTTCACCCTGCCCTGCTGCGCTTGATCAAGAATGTGATAGATGCCTCTCATGCAGCAGGTATATGGACTGGAATGTGTGGGGAGTTTGCTGGTGATCCTTTGGCCACGCCGGTGTTGCTGGGTCTGGACTTGGACGAGTTTAGTATGAATGCGGTTTCTTTGCCTGAGGTGAAGAAGATCGTGAGGTCAATAAAGTACTCTGAGGCTAAGAAGATGGCTGAGGAGACTCTCAGGTTGTCAACGATCGAGGAGACGAGGAGTCTTGCAAAGGAATTCTTGGCTGAAAGGAAAATAGCTCTACCATAAGTAGTCTATCTCACACCCTTAAATTGCATCGATCACACACAAAGGATGGTCGAACGGATTGTAGCTAAGTGGGAAACACGACGGTGCAAGCGTGATTATCGCGGTGAAGTATCGTGTGAAGTTGTGTTTTTGCTTTTCGAATCTCTTTGTTCCACTAATACTTTCAAGAAAGAAGCTCGGTTTGAGCCCCTCTCCAAACTTTTTTTTAATTTCTGAAGTCTTCGGAAAATGATTCTTTTCATGAAAGGGGAGTGGAAACTCAAAATCTCGCTGGATTTTACAGGAATCTACAGGAAACCACAGGAATTTACAGGAATTTGCAGGAAATGTCTGAGAGGGCTGAGTTCCATGCAAGGCTGGGCCTTAAACACGGCCCCATTGTTCCTACAAAAGGAAAAAAGTATTGTTCCTACAATCGAGGCGGGTGACGCTATGAGCCTGGAGGAGGCGTTGAAGGTCTCGCACGCGCGGTCAAGCGCATTCAAGCGGGAGGAGATGTTCCTCATTCAAACGATGAGATGAGATATTCGTGAACCTCTGGTATGGTGAATGTCACTTTGTTTCCTTGAACGGTATAGTCCAATGTTGTCTCTTTGCCTGCATCAGGGCTTAACAGCCTCAGAACTTTTCCAGTTAGATTGACACCTTCTGGGATCGTCAGGGTAATGGCGATCGAATTCTGGGGTTTGAAGTTATGTGTATTGTAGTCGTAGTCATAGTTGACGAAGTGCAAGATCAGTGAGTCGCCCTTCTTGTAGACTGTTATGCCTAGGTTAACGGATGCGTTTGTTTCTAGGCCTAGGTCTGCCGCGGTTGATGTAAGCTGTGATAGCAGGTCTCCGAGACCTGGAGTTGTAAGAGGCGCTATGACGTGGCCTCCGGTGTCAATGTATTGGTTGAGCAGACTTTCAACTGTTGCGTCAAAGTTGTGGCCTGTTGGGATTATTACGATTGAGTAGCGCTGCAAATCGCTTAATAAGATGCTTCTATCTATGAGTTCACCATCGCCCACGTAGACGACCTCAAACTGTACGTGTGCCTCTTGCAGAGTTCGACCGATGCTTTTGAAGTTCTCCCACGCAGACCAGTTATATAGGGTGGATTTGAGGCTGTAGAGCACCGCGATTTTTGCAAGCCTAGAAGTGTTCGCGTAGTATCCTGAATGTGCCGAAATGAAACTGGTGTAGGCAGAGATCTTCTCTGCTGGTAGGGTGAACTCTCCTCCACCATAAGTGTACGCCCTATATGGTAGAAGGAAAGATTCACCACACGCGTAGGCCTCAGCCAGCCAGTGTCTCCATAGCCACCAGTCGTCTTGTGAGAGCGAAGCTAGAGTGAAGATGTCTGGGAATGCAACGAACGGCTTGGATGGAGACATGGCTTCTCCTAGGAGATATGTTGTGAAGTGCTTTCCTTCTGGCAGAGGTTCGAGGGACATTTCAAAAACGGAAAAATTGAGAAGCGGCACGTAGATCTGTTCAACTGGCAAGAGCCCGTAGGTGTTTCCGCTGAAGAGGATGTCTCGCCCAGCATATTCCCGCGCGTATTGGATCAATTCGCGTAGCTGCGCGAGCCTGCTAGAGTACTGGAATCGTAGATATTCGTTCAGCAAATCTCTGTTGGGATCTTCCCAGACGGTGGTCGCACCATGTGAAAGAAGATACGTACGGTAGTTGAAAGAGTCGATGTTCTCTATTCCAAAATTGTCACGTAGCTCTGCAGCAGAGTAGCGGTTTGCCAAATAGGATCTGAATCCTGTCATACAATATTCGCAAAAGCCTGCGATGTCCAGATGTCCGCCTGTTCCTTCAATTTCGTCTATGTGGATCACATCCGCGCCACCGTCTATGTGCTCTTTGATCCTTTTTTTCAGGAACTCCTGCCACTCAGGGTTGTTATGACACATGAAGTAAACCTTTGTCTCGGCCACCCAGCTGAGGTAAGAAGTGCCCCCGTTGAGGTCTCGGCAAGAAGCGCGTTCAAGCAAGCTTTGGTTGTCTCCCACGAAGTCGGCGCTTCCTTGAACCGTCGGTAGATTGGAACCTACTTTGAAGCCGTTGCTGTGAAGGCTGTTCAAATATTCTTTATCATAGTCGTTCAACCCGCTGTAGTATACTGACCATGTGACTCCCTTGGCATTCACTGCCCTCAAGTAATCTAGGGTAGGCATACCGTAGACGTAGATGTTTTCTTTCCTCAGCCAGTCCTTGCTGAAGACATATCTCTCTTCCCCCTTTGGTAGTAGTGAGAAAAATATGACGCCGCAGACTAAAGCTAGCGTCACTATAGCAATTATCTTCTTGTTCATGATTGACCACTGCTAGGTTTCTTGGAAATTACAATAGATGTCTTGAGTATTGATCGACATTCTTTTAGACAAGATATTGCGACAAGTCGAGTTTAGAATGCGAACCTATTTTTCTTTATAAGGCGCTTATTTTATTCATGCTTTGGTATTTAAAACTGTTCATCCACCACAAATCGTGAGATATGCGCTTCATAGAAATGAAAGCGATCACGCGCGGAAGTTCCTTCTATTTTTCAATGTCTGCACAACGGCTTAGCGTTTTTACTAAAACGTTAAATCTGCTTGAAGCGTT
>CAZKBR010000021.1:0-12840 GCA_964551465.1 uncultured Candidatus Bathyarchaeia archaeon | reverse complement strand
TTATTTATGCTCCTTATCAGCAGGTTCAGTGGCTTCTTACTCGGCTCCAAGACTCAGTTTCTCCTAAGCTTTTGGATATTCACATGCTTTTAATATAAAAGGCTTATTGAATGTTAACCCCAAATTTTTTACTCAAGCCCCAGTTCTACTGGCGTGTTAAGGTTACTCGTTGCCGAGGTTTATACCACGCGACAGATAGATAAAGATTATTATATTGTCATTATTAGGTTAGGGAGAACTATCCCTCCACAATCCTTACAACGAGCTTAATGGCAGGTTCGTTCCCAACAGTTAGGAGACCACAGGCCGACGGCAAGACAAGGGTGAACTCGACCAAAGTATGTGTTATTGAAAAAGTCAGACTACAATACAAACCTATTCTTGCGAATCACGAAAACAGTAATAACAACTAAGGGACCCAGATGATCCCCAACAAAGACTTATCTCTTGAACTTTAGTACTACTGAAGTTTCTATTTGCCTTTCTGGAATGTTCCAGTATTCTCGGAGAAGTCTGTCCTTCTCTTTGCGCGACACTAATTTGAAATCGTGCTTCTTGTAGAAAGAGACAGCCCAAGTTGCGTCCTGCCAAGTCCCCACTAAAATTTCAGGGGTTTTAGCTAAACTCATCAGATGCCCTAACAGCTTTCCTCCAATTCCTCTTCTCTGGTATTTTGTGAGTACATAGGAATGCCTGATCAATGTCGTATCTTTGACATATTGAATCCCCATTACTCCAAGTAGAATATCGTCTTCTACCCAACCGTAGAATCTAACGCCAGCTTCAATCTCTTTTTTCAGTTCCTCAGCTGACATGTAAGGTTCTTTCCATCTGTCGTCTGGAATTACGCCTTTGTAAGCCTGTGCAGCATCATTAACAACTCTCAATATGGAATCAACATCAGGAGACGACAATTTGCAAATCATTTACATGCTCCTTCATTTAGTTCTGTAAAAGGGGTTGTTTATGTTCCTCTTTAGTTGGAGTTAACTATATCTTTCAATCTTGGATGAAAGCAGTCAACACAGTTTTGTATGCGGGGTGATTTGCATAATCTCGTGGTCTATGGCATGCCTTTATTGACGTCGACTGAACTTACGAGCTGCCAACATCGCTATTGCCGCAACCACTATAACCCCGCCTAAAATACAGACTATCAGAATTATCCAAGCCGCACGTTCGCCTGGTGGCGAGGGATCCGTTGTAGATTTCTCAATCAATTCATATAGATCATTAAGTGTTTTGTGGCACGAGAATTCTGTTGAATAATATCGCATTTTATCTGCGAAGAGATCGCTACAATGCACTCTTAAACAATTGATTGAGAATCCTGCCCCATTGTTTGCGTGCACGCACGAAGCGGGATAGCTTTGAGGCGTGTTCAAGTAAATGTCAATGATCGGTCTGTTAAAATATGATGGAATTGACCAAGAGCATATGATTGCGCCTATAATGCTGCCTATAAGGATAGGAAGAGTGGCTCTAATCGCGCTATTGGATGACAATTATTGACATCTTCCCCTCCAACAAAAAGTCGATTTCTGTCTTTAATAGATATTCGCAAGTGATCCCTATATCGCGAATTATGTTAATTGAAGGGTTGACTATATATATTGGCTCTCAAACGATGCGTACCCAAGTTAAACTAGGATAAGGAGGAAGATACCTATGATGAAACTATGCAGTTGCGAGGGTCAATTATGCACCGTAGAAAATTGTGGGAAAAATGATTGACGGCAGACGTTGGGGGACAAACATTTACATTATCGATTGCTAAACACTTCAATGGCTCTTCATTCCAAGTTAAAATCGTCTCAGCTCAGATTTAAATCGAGAAGAATAATTGAAGTTATTTTTGGTTAAGCTAGGTCGTTATGCTTTGTTGGTTGAGGTTGAATGATGTGAGGTTGGATGATGTGCTTTCAGAGGTTGAAGAGCTGAAAGGGGAGATGGTTCAGACCCTTAGGGAGCTTGTGAGAATTCCGGCCATAGCGCCCGAGAACGGTGGAGAGGGAGAACTGAGGAAGGCTGAATTGTTGATGCGGGTTCTGGAGAAGATCGGATTTGATAGGATAGAGCGGTATGACGCTGAAGATGGTAGGGTTCCTTCCAAGGTGAGGCCAAACATCGTTGCATATCGTTACGGTGAAGATTTGGAGAGGAAGCTTTGGATCATAACCCACATGGATGTTGTCCCACCCGGAGATGCTTCAAGTTGGACTGTGACGAGACCATTCGAGCCCGTGGTCAAGGACGGAAGAGTCTACGGGAGGGGAAGTGAGGACAATGGTCAAGCCCTAGTTGCCTCTATCTACGCTCTTAAGGCCTTAAAGGACCTTGGAATGAAAACTAAGAGAACAATTGCCTTGGCTTTTGTGGCTGACGAAGAGCAGGAGAGCAGGTATGGTATTCGATACCTCATAGATAGGGGTCTATTCGGGAAAGATGATCTGATAGTCGTGCCGGACGGTGGGAATGAGGACGGCAGCTTCATACAGGTAGCTGAGAAAAGCAGGTTGTGGTTTAGAGTAAGAACGCGCGGAAAGCAGGTTCACGCCAGCACGCCAGAGAAGGGTCTGAACGCACACCGTATAGGAATGAGGTGTGCACTAGCTTTGGACAAGCTTCTTCATGAAAAGTACTCCAAGAGAGATGATTTATTCGATCCTCCCGGGAGCACTTTTGAGCCAACTAAGAAGGAGGGAAATGTTGACGCCATCAACATAATCCCCGGGGAAGACATGCTCTACTTTGACTGCCGTGTGCTACCCGAGTATAGTTTGGACGATGTTTTGAACGATGCCCAAAGGGTCGCTGAGGAGTTTGAGGAGGAGTCTGGCGCGGAGATAGCTGTGGAGACGCTAATTAAAAACGAGGCTCCTGCGCCGACGCCCGTGGACTCTGAAGTTGTGTCCCTCCTGAGGGAGACGATCAAGAGGTGCAGGGGGATAAAGCCCAAGACAGGAGGGATAGGAGGAGGGACATGCGCAGCTTACTTCAGGGAGGCTGGAATTCCCGCAGTTGTCTGGAGCACGGTAGATGAAACTGCTCACCAAGCAAATGAGTATGCTAGGATAGAAAGCTTGGTGGGGGACTCAAAGGTCTTTGCGCTCCTCGCTCTCTCCTAACTAGGCGCGCGATGTTGGCGCTAAGGGATTATGGAACTCAATATTGCCTTTGCCCCATGTAGCTTGTTCTCCGACTGCCTCCATATGACGCTTTGCTTCCCTTCGAGTGCCTCGTCAGTGATCTCCATACCTCTGTGTGCTGGTAAGCAATGCATAACAATAGCATCATCCTTCGCCCCCTTGATTAGGGCATTATCAATTCGATAGCCTTCGAATGCCCTCCTCCTCTCCTTGACTTCCTCCTCCTGCCCCATGCTAACCCAGACATCGGTGTAAAGGACATCCGCATCCTTCACAGCTTCTCTCGGATTATTAACGACACTTAATTTTGAGGTAGATATTGCAGCGTATTCTCTAGCCATCTTCAAAATTCGTGTATTCGGTTCATACCCTCTGGGACAAGCAACCACCATATCCATACCGATTATGCCACAGCCCAAAAGCCAAGAGTTACATACATTATTCCCATCGCCGATCCAAGCAAGCTTTAATCCCTTGAGATTGCCTTTTACCTCCAAGATCGTGTAAAGATCGCAGAGTATCTGGCTCGGATGCTCCAGTTCACTTAAACCATTTATTATTGGAATCTCCGAATGCTCAGCAAATTGATCCAAAGTCTCTTGCTCATGGATTCTTATAACTAAGCCACTAAGGTATTGGCTTAAAACTCTGGCTGTATCTTTGATTGGTTCTCCTCGCCTTAGCTGAAGCTCATCAGAGCGCAAGTAAATAGCGTTGCCCCCGAGTCGAAACATGGCAACTTCAAAGCTTGTTCTAGTTCTGGTCGATGGCTTCTCAAAGAGTAGCCCTAAGACCCTGCCTTGAAGCAAGGAACTTCCATCTTTGAAGCTAAGCTTCTTTAACCTTTTCGTTTCTTCGAGAATGGCATATATCTCGTCCTTTGAAAGATCCGCAATCGATAGTATATCTCTCCCCTTCAGATTGACCATGCACCTCACCTTATGTGCACGCATTCAAATTTTTCTTAAGAAATCGTCCAGTTCCTTTTCTAGACTACCTCCATCGATCTCCTCTAGCGCGTATCTAACTCTCACTGTTGGTTTGCCTATCTTCATCACTCTGCCTAGATCTATCGAGTTGCCAAAGATGACGGTGTCACAATCAATTCTGTTGATGGTGTCTTCCAATTCCTTTATTTGCTTCTTTCCATACCCCATCGAGGGCAGTATCTTCTCCAAGTGAGGATATCTTTTGTAGACACCTTTTAATGATCCTACAGCGAAGGGTCGTGGATCAACTATCTCTTTCGCACCATGCTCCTTCGCAGCAATTGTTCCGGCGCCGAAAGTCATTTGACCGTGAGTCACTGTTGGTCCATCCTCGACGACGAGTATCCTCTTCCCTGCGATCAATTTAGGTTCATCCACAAGTATTTTTGAGTCGGCTTTCACGATAACCGCATTGGGATTGAGTCCCTTAAGATTTTTATTCACTGTTTCAACGGCCTTGGGATCAGCGCTTCCAACCTTATTGATTATGATAATATTTGCCATTCTGACGTTCATCTCGCCGTGATAGTAACTCATCTCGTGCCCTGGTCTAAGAGGATCGGCCACAACTATGTGAAGGTCCGGTTTGATAAAGGGTAGGTCGTTGTTTCCACCATCCCAGAGAATGATATTAGCTTCTTTCTCCGCCTCTCTAAGTATCCTCTCGTAGTCAACCCCAGCATAGATGACGAAATTGTTATCCAGATGGGGTTCGTACTCCTCTCGCTCCTCTATTGTGCAGTCATATCTATCCAAGTCGTCGTAAGTCTCGAACCTTTGAACAATTTGTCTTCTCAAATCTCCATAGGGCATAGGATGCCTAATGATGACGACCTTACAACCTTTTCTCCTCAGTATACTGCTGACTTTTCTAGCTACAGTGCTTTTTCCAGCCCCAGTTCTTACCGCACATATGCTAATAACAGGCTTCACAGACCTTAACATCGTGGTTTTTGGACTCAGCAAGAAAAAATCGGCGCCGTTGGCTAATATGAGTGAAGCTTTATGCATAATCTCTTCGTTCGACAAATCGCTATAGGATAACACAACCTGTTCAATGTTGTAATTTCTAATCAGTTCTGGAAGCTTCTCTTCAGGGTAGATCTCGATGCCGTCTGGATAATTCGGTCCGGAGAGTTCTTTTGGAAACTTCCGATTGGCGATGCCCGGGATCTGAGCCGCTGTAAAAGCGACAATCCTGTATTTCGGGTTGTCTCTGAAATAGACGTTAAAATTGTGGAAGTCTCTGCCAGCGGCTCCCAAGATCACCGCATTAATCTTTCCCACTTGTCCTCACCGCCAATTTTTCCAATGTTTTGAATCTCCTCTTTTAAAGGTAATAATAGAGTTCTGGAACGTCCACAACGCCCAAGGAGGACGCTTACTCGTAGTCTACCGGAGTTCCGCTTCTCTTAATATCATTGAACCTTTCTATCAACGTCATCGTGATAGGACCTGGCTCTCCATTCCCTATCCTTTTACCATCCACTTCAACCAATGGCATAACTTCAGCTGCAGTTCCGGTTAAGAAGGCTTCATCTGCGTTGTATACTTCATGAATCGTTATGTCTCTCTCCTCCACCTTTAACCCATCTTTGGTCGCCAACTCCATCACAGCGCTCCTCGTAATGCCTACTATCATGTTTGCTGAGGGCGGTGGAGTAGCTATCACCCCATCCTTTACGATGAACATGTTGTCACCTGTTCCCTCGCATACAAGGTCTTGCTGATTCAACATGATTGCCTCGTCCACGTTCGACCTATTCGCCTCTAGTTTGGCTAGAATGTTGTTCAGATAGTTGAGTGATTTGACCATCGGATTCAAAGCCGACGCCGCATTTCTTCTCGTTGTTGCTGTTATCGCCTTAAGGCTTCTCTCCTTCCACACAACGATGGTGTCAACTATTATGATTATGGAGGGTTTTGGACATTTTCTGGGGTCGAGTCCAAGATCACCAACTCCTCTTGTGACAACCACTCTGATGTAGGCGTCCTTTAGCCCGCTTCTTCCGATCGTCTCAAGAATCGTTTTCATCATGTCTTCTTTGCTTACAGGGATACTTAACTCCATGGATTTGGCGGACTCGTATAGTCGCTTGATGTGCTCATCCAACTTGAAGACCCGTCCGTTGTAGGTTCTGATGCCTTCGAAGACGCCATCACCGTACAAGAAGCCGTGGTCGTATACCGAGACTTTGGCCTCCCTTTTAGGTAAAAACTGTCCGTCGATATACACGAGACCTTCTTTTTGTGCCATACTCTTTTCACCTTAGGATCGATTGTTAGAAATATTCGTATCAACACTTCATTAAATGCTTTGGTGCCTACACAACATTATTTTTCGTCGACCAAATATTATAGAAAAATTGCTGAGGCAAAAAGCATTAATCTCTTTCGGCTAACTGGAGCGACTGGGCAATGAAGAATGGCGTCAAGCTTTTAGTAATGATTACTGCGGTGATACTCGCGGGATTTTATGCCTACTTGGAGTTGACGCATCCAAGGTGTGAGGCTGTTTTTCTTTTTTTGGGGCCAAGAGATGATTGACACCGACCCATTGCTTATCATACTTGACGTTGAAACCGAGGGGGAATACGCGGAGGAGCATATTGAAGGTGCTACAAACATATCGCTTGAAGAACTAGAAAAGAGACTGGACGAGTTGGACAAGAAAGGGAGGATACTCGTATACTGTAGATCAGGGGTCAGAAGTGAGCGGACCTGTGAGATGCTCATAGAAGACGTTTTTAGAAAGGTCTACAGGATGGAAGGAGGAATAAGCGCTTTTATGAGTGCAGGCTATCCGATCGTAGCACGTGTGAAGCTATCAGTCAAAATCTTTATCTTCGATCATCTTCTTAACGCGATCTATTTCACGGACAAGCTCTCTTACATCAATCTTTTTAGCGGACCCAGTCACTTTCGCTGGAACTGCTTTACGCCCTTTTAGATAAAGAAATCCAAGCGTAATCAGTAAGGCAGAAAAGAGCATTAGAATTATAGGTGACTGCAGATATTCAAACAGAATTTGTGGCCATCCCTTCTCTGCTGGTGGGGGAGACGGCGGCGGTACATATTCTGGTAAGGTAAAATTCTTGGCAAAGATGTAAGGCTGATTGACAAAACAAACCGTTCTGCCATCAACGGGCTCTGTTTGAGCATTGGGAAAGCGCTGCTCTATGTCAACAGTATAATTGAATTCAGGAGCCTCATTGCACTCAAAGATCAGGATAATCGGTCTTCTCGCCCAGTCGACAAGGATGTTTGAGCTTTCTGACGCTTTCACTTCAGCTTTTGGCCATAAATACAAAATGTTGTTTGTGGCATCGTAAGTCAAGCCCAGTTGCAGTAAATTTCCATGAAACTCCTGCCAGTTTCCATCTATAAATAGTAGAGCGTATTTTGGTTTCAAAACAGTTTGATCGCTCGTTGCCTGCAAGGTTAAGCCATCAATGGCTTGGGAACTGCTACCCTTGTTAGTTATATTAACATACTTAAGCGCCCATTCCGCGCGTGCAGAAGAGTTCTCCAGCATGTATTCCTCAACGACCAACTCAATCTTATAATTGGGTTGCGATCCTACACTATACACCTCGACATTGTATGGCGTTTTCTGATTGCTTATAATAATCGAGAGACTTTCTAAATCTGCTTTGCGATCTTTCAAGTCTTCTATCTCGGTCTTTAACTCGTTAGTCATTGAGTTCATTTCCTCCGACAACTCTGGAAGTTGCCCGACTCCACCTGTAGAAGCGGAAAGAAACTTGTCGCCTAGCTCCGAAAACTGATCCCTGACTCTTACAACTATTCCTTTAGCTACAGGATCACCGATGTCAGGTATAGTATCAGTTAAGGTATTGCTCAATTCCTTCAAAGTCAATCCAATCATGTTTAGAGTCGAATTATAGGTAGATGCGGTGGGCGTCAATTGTCCAAGCAGTGCACTTAATCCGTCGAGCACACCCAAGAAGCCCTCCAGCTTTTTAACAGAGTCCTCAAGATTCTTTGCCGTTTTGACCTCTGTCACCATCTCTTCTGGAACTGGTGTCAATTGAATGGTGATGGGGTCAATAGGCGCTGTTCCCCACGAGTCAACAGCGTCAACTTTAGCTGAAAGCTTGAGCGTAATAGAATCGTTTAAGAACATGATCCACGTGATCATCGATCTGTCGGCGATGGTTGATGTTGAATTGGCCTTTGGACTGGTCTTTATGTCTGAGAAGTAGTAATCAGATAGTGATGCTGCTACTGTACACAAGGTTATTGGGGCTGCCAGTTTTCTGCCTGTGTAGAGTGGTTGTCCAATATTTCTAATATTGACTTGAAGGGTTAAAGTGTCTGAAACATTTGCATCTAAAGCATAGATTTCTCCTACAAGCTTCGGATTTTTAGGGTTCCCATTGATGCAAATGGTTTCGTTGACAGCTATTGGTATAATCCTCCAGGTTTCTGCCATATACTGGTACTTGAGATAGCTCTGCGGCTGTATCGTCACATCGCCCCACAGGATCAATGTTGTATTCCCAAACGACTCAATTCTTGTTGGGTTTGGGGTATTGTAGAGCATCGTCAATGTGTCTGGATTCACGCATTCAACCCGATCTCTAATGTAAACTTGAGCTGGCAATGAATTGTTGTTGTAGACCTCGAAGCTTACCTTTACTGCTTCTGAAAGCAATTCTCCAAACGGAGAATATTTTGTCTCTACCACCTCGGTCTTATTGTATGTCAATGCGGCTTGATCGGTTGAACCAAAGTTGGAGGCTATTGATCTTGGAGCGAACATAGGAAGAACTAAGGTAGAGATTACGAAGAAAACCGTCAAGATGTGTTTATGTTTTATGACCATTAAACCTTCAACCCCAACTCTCTGACCGATTGCTTCAACAGCGCCCATCTTAAGGCGTACTCCATCATGAATTGATTATACAAGTCTGGCCTCGTTCTAGTTCGCAACTCTTCGAGACTTCTTGTAGATTTTCTGAGCCATTCAAGCTCCGCCAATATCAGCTCACGCCGTTCCTTTAACAATACTTCTTTGGATGGTTTTTCACTTGATGGAGCGGGTTTTTGAATTATCTGTCCGTCCGACATGTACACCATACGTTGAGACGCATGAGCTATGCTTGGATTGTGTGTGACCAATATGAAAGTCTGGTTCAAAGTTCTGTTTAAATGTTGGATGAAGCGCATTATTTTCGAACTGGCTTCACTACTAAGGTTTCCCGTGGGCTCATCACCTATGATTATGGAGGGCTCGTTCGCGAGGGCGCGTGCGATGGCTACACGCTGCTTTTCCCCTCCGCTTAGCTGGCTGGGTCTATGATGCAGTCTCTTACCGAGACCCACGAATTTGAGTAGGTCAGTCGCTCTCTCAGTTGTGTCTTTAGATGAAAGTTTCTCTGCGAGAATCATTGGAAGTTCAACGTTCTCCAAAGAGGTTAACGTGGGAACCAGGTTGAAGGATTGAAACACAAAGCCTACCCTCTCTAGCCTGAAGGAGGCCAGATTTTCCTCGTCCATATTTGTTATGTCGATTCCATCGACGATAACGTGTCCGCTCGTTGGATTGTCAAGGCCACCAATCATGTTCAAGAGGGTGGATTTTCCACACCCTGAGGGACCCATGATCGAAAGCAGTTCGCCTTTCTCAATCTTCAGGCTGACTCCCCGTAGGGCTTCGACCTTGAATCCTCCGCCTAGATCGTAAGTCTTCACAACGTCACGAAGTTCTACCGCTCTACTCATATTTCAAAGCCTCCACGGGGCGGATGTTTGCTGCCTTCCATGATGGATAAGAACCTGCCATAATCGCCATTGCTAAGCTTGTTACAAAGCCAATTAGCATGATTTGTGGTGAGATGATTATTGGAATGGCAATCTGTAGTCCGAGCGTTGAAATTAGGTACTGGATTAGATACACAAAGAGAATGCCGAATATAATCCCTAAGCAACCGCCGATCATGCCGATGATAGTGGCTTCAGAGATAAAGATCAGTAGGACATGCATCCGTCTACCTCCGATAGCCTTGATCATTCCGATTTCCCTTGTTCTCTCATAAACAGTCATCGTGACTGTGTTCATGACCCCGATGGCGCCTACAACCAAGCTTATAGAGCCTAAGGCTAAGAGAACCCCGTTCACGAGGTTCATAATATCACTTATACTTTCCAAGACGGTCTCTTGAGTCATGATAACTGACTCTGGAAACAAGTTTCTTAGAACGTATTCAACGTAGCTCGCTTTACTGGGGTCATCTAGGATGACTAGTAATGTTGATACGAAACCTGCCTTGTTAAACAGGCGTTGCGCATCCCGGAGAGGTATGAAACAACCTGCATCCGCCAAAATGACGCTGACTGATCGAGAGATACCCACAACAGTGAATGATTCTCCGACTCCTCCTGTTGTTCCACTCAAGGTTATGGTGTCATTTAGATGTAATCCTAAGCGGTTGGCTGTTGTGCCGCTAATGACCGTTGGGCACTTCTCTCCGGGGTGTGGGATTCGTCCCTCGGAAAGGGTTATCTGCAATAGGTCTCCAGCTTGGTCTAGGTTCACGCCTATTATCATTGACTGCCTATCGCCAACTTCGCCCAACATCATTATTACTGGCACACAGTCCTTTACACCTGGAATTCGTAACACGTAGTCGCGAACGTACTCAGGGACTGTGACGCCTTGATCACTACTCCTTAACATGATTGCAGCACCAAGCATCTTTTTGAGAGAGGATTCGATTCCGTACTGCATGCCCTCGCCAACAGACATCAAGGAAACGATGGTAGCAGTACCGATTAGTATTCCAAGTATGGTCAGGGTTGCCAGAAACTTTCTCCTTCCAATGCTTTTACTCGCCATGCTGAAGCCGAATTTGGCCATCTTCAGATAGTTTACCATTCTGGCATCTTCCTTAGCTGATTGAGTCATTGTTGTTGGGTCTGAATCTTGGTATAAACTGAGTTAAAAACATTGCCCGAGCATTGCCTGGCAGTCGGCTTCTCGCGGATAGTTTCAACGATCGAGTCGACAATTTTTTGAATATCAGAAGTCTTTGGCGAGTTCTCTAACCTTTTTTAGGTTTCCATAATCGTCTCTTCGTTTGTCGATCGGCGTTTCCAGTATGAGGGGAAGCCGCCTGATCGTCTCGTTCCTTAGGATCGTCTTGAAGCCCTCTTCGCCGATGAAGCCCAGTCCTATGTGTTCGTGTCTGTCTATGCGGCTTCCAAGATCACCCTTCGAATCGTTTAGGTGGACGACGTTGAGAAGTCCTAAGCCGAGGACTTCGTCAAAATGTTCAAGCGTCTCGTTCAGTGCATCCTCATTTCTGAGTTCATATCCTGCAGCGAAGGCGTGGCAGGTGTCGAAGCAGACCGCGATTCGACTCTTCTGCTCAACCCTATCGATGATGTATTGAATATCCTCGAATGTGCCTCCCATGCTGTTCTTTGTTCCTGCCGTGTTCTCCAAGAGTATGATGGCATTATTCTTAACCTCTGAAAGGGCTTTGTTGCAAGCATTAACGATGCGTCTAAATCCAACGTCCATACCGGCCCCCAAGTGACTTCCGAGATGTGTGACCAAGTAAGGTATCTTAAGCAACCCGCACCGATGAACCTCAGCGGTGAGTGTCTCGACGGACTTCTCATAGACGTCTTCTTTGGACGAAGCTAGGTTTGGAAGGTAGGGCATGTGCGCGACCGCGGGCATTATCTCAGAGTCAGCTAGCTTCCGGGTGAAATTCTTCACATCACCCTCAGATAGGTCTTTGAACTTCCACCCTCTCGGATTCCGCGTGAATATTTGGAAGGTGTCGCACTTGCGCTCCAACGCCCTGTCCACTGCGAGATCTATCGAGCCAGAAATGGATACGTGGACTCCCACTTTCATGAGGTAATCTCCGAGAGTGTATAGTGTATTGAAGATTATGACGATAAAATATATAAAAAAGATGGAGTTTAGGGGAATTACTTTGCAATTTTGCTGGCCGTTATTGTTGCCGATAGGCCCATCGTTATGAGCACGAAGGAGGCTGTCGCAGCCATTATAATTGTCGGTGAAGCGGTGATCTCAGCCAGAACTCCATCCATTTGGATGCTTGGTGCTTTCAATTCCCCCTACTCGGGATTTCTCTTTGAATCTTCTTTGGAGGAGAGAATTAGGATCTTAAGGTCTATGTGAAGGAAGGCGTATAACACCTCTCCCAAAATATTTTTTTATTTTCTGAAGTCTTCGGAAAATGACTATTTTTAAGAAAGGGGAGTGGAGACGAGAAATCTCGCTGGATTTTACAGGATTCTACTGGAATCTGCTGGAATCCACTGGAAACCACAGGAAACCACAGGAATCTAAAGGAAATGAGAGGAGATGTCTGAGAAGATCGAGTTCCATGCGAGGCTGGCGAAGAATCATCCAAAAGTGTAAATTATTACTTTCAACGCCGATGTCGGTTGATAGGCAACGTTGAATAGTTTCTCAACGGGCAAAGTGATGAGTAGCCACTTTTTGACCGGAGGCTTAAGAACCTCACAGACTATCCGATTGATTTGAGTTTTCGAAAACTCCTTATTTCTTACCGCAACTAAACTAGTAGTGGGTCAAAAATGTCTAAAATTGTTTCTGTCGTCAAATTTGGAAGAAAAGGAAACAAAGACGGGGAATTTCAAAGCCCATACGCCATCGACTTGGATGAGCAGGGAAA
>CAZKBR010000020.1:0-13580 GCA_964551465.1 uncultured Candidatus Bathyarchaeia archaeon | reverse complement strand
TATATGGAGCTTCCTTGGACCTGTTTACGTATTCCTCTTTATACTCTTAATCGAGATCTCAAAGGTCAATCTTTTGTGGCTGTCTATGCCTGAGACCCTAAAGATGAAAGTGAAATAAAAATTGCGCGCTCTCGATTTTCGAGCCTATCTCTTGAAGTGCTCCCACCCACGGAATGGTATACTTTTTTCCTCTTCTCCCTTCATTTTTAGAATGACTTTCCTCTCCTTTGTCACTGTTCCTATCTTTGTTAGGGTGCCGCCCGCCATCTTTGTAGCCCTATAAGCTTTCTCCCATAAACTAGTCTTGATGGCCACGACAAGTTCATACTCTTCTCCCCCATAGAGCGCAAGGTCTCTTGGATCCAGTCCATGAATATCTGCAAATCTTTCAACTTCCGGGGGAATAGGAAGATCTGTTACGATAAAGCCTACGTCACTCATTGAGCCAAGCTGGTGAAGACTTATGGCTAGTCCATCACTCGAGTCGATAGATGCTGTGGCTGCCCGGGATCTTGCCAACGCTAATCCTTCCTTCAGCCTAGCTTTCGGCAGGTAAACATGTTTCAAAAGCTTTTCCTTGATCTCTGTCGGCGCACTCAGTTTTTCTAGCAGAATCTTTAGGCCGGAGGATGTCTCCCCAAATGTTCCTGTCACCGCCAGCACATCTCCCGGACTGGCACCAGAACGAGTGACCAAAGACCTTTCTGACCCAAAGCCGATGACTGTACAGCTGATTATAAGATCAGATGATTCACCCGTGTCTCCACCGATGATGTAGGCGTCGTATTCCCTCGCACCAGCGTTCAACCCTCTACCAACATCTTCAACATCTGATTCTAGGAAAGTTCTCGGAAATCCAACTGAGACCAAGAAAGCGATAGGCTTTATCCCCTTCGCCGCGAAATCGCTAACATTCATAACCACGGCTTTTCTGGCTGCCTGCCAGAGACTCATACCTGGAGGAACATCCGTCTTGCCCACAAGCATATCTGTCTTGAAGACAGCCATCCGACCACGACCAATTCTAATCGCTGAAACATCGTCTCCAAAGGTAACAGGAATATCAGGCATCTCATCAAGAAGACCGATGATTCTCTTGACTATCTCGTACTCTCCCAACTTGTGTAATGCGTCCACGAGGAGTAGCCTCCAAAACGAGAAAAGAGATATAACGTCGAGTTTCTTAAAAGTATGGGACAAAAACCCCCTTTCTGAGAATGCCCCGGTGGCTCAGTTGGCTAGAGCGACAGTCAGAGATGGTCGATCCTCGTAAGGAAACCAGGTGAGCTGTTGGTCGCGGGTTCAAGTCCCGCCCGGGGCTTCAGATTTTAATTTCTACTTAGGAACCTTGCGCGCGACTTAAGGAGCAAAGAAATCTAATGATGTTATTCTTTGAAGTATGATAGAGGACTTTTCGTAGTTTTGATATACATATTTCTAGGCGCCATTTACCTTTTTCATTGGTTAACCGGTTACCCGATTTCTGGGTTGGAGGCAGCCTTCGTTCTTGCCATCATTGTTGCTATGATTCTTCTCTATGCCTTCCTCTCTTCAAAAAGAATGAAAACGTAAACGTGATTGCGCGATAACCGGAGTCATTGACTCCTACGTGGAAGAAGGGTGGCTGTCCGGGGCCACGCTACACCTGGGTTTGCTTGTACGAATATCTTCGCGTACTCTGGGTTTTTGAAAACCAATGTGACAGATGAAAACATTACTTCTATATCAACACTCGAGGGCCCCTCATCGTGGCAGAATTTGCAGTATGGGACTCCATCGACGCGGACTACCCTGTATTTGCCTTTACCGGCAGTGATGTAATCCGTATATGAAGCGGTTCTCCTTACCTCAACTGGACCTAGACAAAGGCAGCAGCAATTGGGCCAGCGGACCGGAATTCCTGAAACATCCAAGACGTTCAAGCGGTAGCTCTCAACGGACTTTAGGGCGTCAAAGATGTCGAGTTTACGGTAATCCTCGCTTCTATCCTTCCTTGCTTCTTCCAGGGCAGCTGATATGTCTGCCTTGATCGACAGGTCTGTGGCCGTCTCCCTTATCGTCTCTAGTGCTTTTGCCGCCTCACGGTGCATTCTCCATTCTTTGTTTTTGAGCGCACTCTTCAGTGCCCTAACAGAATCCGGCCCTCCTATGGCGCCCAGCGCCCTCGCGGCTCCGGGCGTCGTTTCAAGCACCAAAGATAATGGTTGGATAGCTCCTGGATCCTTTGTTTGCTCGAGAACCGCCGCAATATTAGACCGCTTGCCTCGACCTGAACTGGGGTCTTGCAGGACTCTTAAGAGTGATGTTACAGAATCAGAATCCTTGAACATCGTCAAAGCTTTTATGGCATTCCTGCAAACGCCCCAATATTTATCTTCAAGGGCTCCTATGAGGGCTGGTACGGCTCTTCGGTCTCCGAGTTCTCCCAAGGCCTCAGCTGCCTCGGAGCGTACAGTCCATTCTTTATGAGAGAGAGCCTTTACAAGCCCATCTATGTTTCTCCTCTCTCTGAGTTTCTTCACGTCGGGCTTGCCACGGAGCATATCGAGAAAGCTCATCTTTGACTAGTAGGACATCGGATTCGTATCTTAAATTGTTTTGGGATCACAGACGAAATCTGTTTTGAGGCTCCCTGCCGTTGTTTATCATGCAACCATTGAAACGCCATTAAATTGGAGTTAATCGCTCGAACCGTGTGTGATCGAGCATCCTGTCTTATCGACCTTTATCTTTAATAGATGTGCGAACGAATAGACATACAATAGATTGGCAGGAGATTTTGCGATGCTTAAAGCTGGTGTAGCGAAAGTCAATATTACTCCGCCTGTCGGAGTCCCTATGTCCGGATATGCCGCTAGAAAAGGACTCTCTCAAGGAGTACACGACGAACTCTACGCAAAGGCGCTGGTTCTAGATGATGACGAGCAAAGAATAGCTTTGGTCATCTCTGATCTACTATATCTAGATGAAGATTTCACGGAATCCGTTAGAAGACTGATAGAGGAGTCAACTGGCATCAGTGGCCAGAACGTGATGGTTGCGGTTACACACACCCACGCTGGGCCAGTAGGCAGCTGTTTGAATCTCATGTATAGGCTAGAGGACGAAGCTGTGGTAAACAGGATAAAGGGGATGAGGAGTTTTGTTGAAGACCTGCGTAGTGTATTGGAGAGGAAGATAGCAGGCGCCGTTTACATCGCGGCTCAGAACATGGTGGACGCAGGAATAGGGGTAGGCAAAGGCTTGGTACACGCTGTTGGCACAAACAGACGCGACCCAAGAGACCCTATGGACCCAGAGGTGGGCGTTATACGCATTGAAGACTTGGAAAGTAACGTGAAGGCAGTCCTATACAATTTCACCTGTCACCCAACCGTTTTGAGCGCCGAGAACCTGCTGTTCACCGCAGACTATCCTGGATACGCTTCAAGGGTCATAGAGGAAACTAAGAAAGGAGTTGTGGCCTTGTTCACAAACGGCGCCCTCGGCGACATAAGTACCCGCTTCACTAGGCGAGAGCAGACGTTTAGAGAGGCTGAAAGGCTAGGAACAATACTTGCCGCAGAGGTCTTGAAAACGCTTGAGCAGACCGAGACGACCGATCGAGTAAAGGTCAATGCAATTTCTAAGAAAGTGAATCTACCTTTCAAAGAGCTGCCGAGCTCGGAAGAGGCAGAAAGGATGGTGAAGGAGGCTCAGCAAAAATTGGAAAGTTTGAAGAAGCAGGGTGCTCCACACGGAGAACTCAGAGTGGCAATGACAGCGCTGGAAGGAGCCGAGATGACCCTGCACTTCGTAAAGGAAGGGTTGCTAAAGGGCAAAAAAGCAGTCTCAGAGGTACAAGTCTTAGCGGCAAACGACACGATCCTTGTAGGAGTTCCTGGAGAACTATTCGTCGAGGTTGGTTTAGAAATCAAAAAGAAATCTGGTCTCGAACATGCGTATATTGTAGGATGCGCCAACGACAGCGTTGGATACATCTTGAGCCCAAAAGCCTACGAGGAAGCACTGTATGAAACCGGCGCGACGCCTTTTTCCCAAGCCGCAGGGCAAAGAATCTTAGACACCGCCTCAGAATTGATCAGAAAAGTCACCACAAAAAAGTAAAAGTGTGATATCTCCACTCGGGGGTAGTGTTTGATTCCCATTCAGCCCATCACAGACAGACCCCTGTCGCAAAAATGTGGCTAAACTTCGTCTTCTGCTCTTTCCTTCCCCAACTTTCTCAAAACATAGTCGTGCATCTCGAACCAGACAGTGTGATAAGAATCAACATCGGTGCCCGTAAAGAACCTGTTATCAGAACCATCCAGCTTCTCTTTAGCCCTCTCCAACCTATCAAAGAATCCTTCGCACTCTGGAAGAATGGAAACCAGTTCATCCTTCATCGCTTTCACCCGCTCATGAAGCCCATCGAGCCTATCCAAAACAGAGAAATCATATTCCAAATCTCGATGATCGTTGATCTCAAGCCGTTCTCCAATCCTTCTCATCTGCCAGTCGGTAGCGATCTGCTTGAACTCTCTGTTAAGTGATCTAAACTTCTCCTCATAAAGCGATTCAAGCATTTCTCGAACACTCAAACTTCAGACGCACCCCCTGAACCCAACCACACGCGCGCTCTGTTAGTTTCTCTCACTCTAAGCGACGATAGAACTCCGCCGGACTGAGCTCTTTAAACTCATCCGTTTGTTGAGCTATATGCCTTCTCATATCGACGCAAAGATGACATTTGGAAACGTAACCCTCGCTAAGTTCCCTATAGCCAAACCCCTTACCAAACCAGTAGAGCTTTTCAAGACTAGTCACCAAAGCATCGAGAATTGGTTTCTCGTCTAGATTTACTTCGCGATGGGACTCAATATTTCTGGCATCCCCCAATGAGACGCCCCCACAGTAGCCGGTCATGTAGTTTCCATAGTTGTCCACATGAGCGTGCCAGCTTCGCGTCAGCTCCCTCCTGCAGGATTCGCTGAAGAATCGCTCTGCCGGATATTTCCTGTAGAGACGGCTCAATTTGTAAGGCGCTCTGCCCATAGGAAGCAACTCTATGTATGATAAGCTACCAAGGCCTGCTTTTCTCAAGTACTCTTCGAAGGGTAAAGTATCCTCTATTTTTAGCTTCTTAAACTGGTAGTAGAAGAATTCCTGATATACCATCACGTTTTCGCCGAAGACCTCCTCGCTCATCCTGATGGCTCTCTCCGTTCTTTCGAAAGGCACCTTCTCAAGTATGAATGGGTTCACGCTAATCAGTATGCCGCGCAATCCAGCATCCTTTAACCGCTCAAGCCTCTCCCTTGTAGACCCATCGTCCCTGCACCAGAAGCAATTGGTCTCAACAAACGTTGATGGTATTTTGTACCTATGCGCTATCCCAGTGACTTTAAGTAAAAGATCAAAATTCAAAAACGGTTCCCCGCCGGTGATATGAAGCCCGCAATTTATATCAACCTTATCTTTCCCAAAGGGGCTTCCCTGAATATTACCAGCCAGCTGAGACAGAATCTTTTCCGCAGCGTTCTTGGAGATCCAATCCGCTTTCCAAAGAGGGGAACACGCATACATGCAGTGTCTGCATTCCATGTTGCATTTGTAAGAAAGAATTAGGCCTCCGGAAACTGGTCCTGGAACATACAGCTTATTCACGCCTGAGCCCCTCTTATCAAGGAATAACAATTGCTTGTGCCAGAGCATACTTGATTTTGCGTTCTTTATTATATAGCGCACGTGAACAAGATTAGAACATTACTCGGTGAGAATGGAATGAAGGTTGTAGTTGCTTTAGGAGGAAACGCAATCAAACAAGCGTATGAGAGAGGAACAGCAGAGGAGCAGTTTCGAAACATAAGGGTAACATGTAAGCGCATACTGGAAATGGTCGAGAGGGGCTACAGTGTGGTCATAACGCATGGAAACGGACCGCAAGCCGGAAATCTACTCATTCAGCAGGAAGAGGGAAGGGACCTCGTGCCTTCTCAGCCTTTGGATGTAGTTGGAGCTATGACGCAGGGGCATATAGGTTACATGCTGCAACAAACCTTGATAAACTATCTGAAAGATGCTGGGCTGGATGTGCCAGTCGTCACCATGGTAACGCAAGTATTAGTGGACAGGAAAGACCCCGACTTTAAAGACCCATCAAAGCCTGTAGGTCCCTTTTACTCTGAGGAAGAGGCTGAAAGACTCGGGAAAGAGAAAGGGTACATCATCAAGAAGGTTAAACCCACTGATGAGAAAGCTTATCGAAGAGTTGTCCCATCTCCTGACCCGATAGCTATAATCGAAAAAGAAGCAATCAGAACGTTGGTCGATGCTGGAGTCGTGGTCATTACATCCGGGGGCGGCGGCATCCCAGTGATATTAAAGGAGAATGGAACTTTAGAGGGAATAGAAGCGGTAATAGACAAGGACTTGGCAGGAGAAAGACTAGCCGAAGTCGTAGACGCAGACGTATTCCTAATTTTGACAGACGTTGAGAAAGTGAAGCTAAACTACGGGAAACCGAATGAGAGGGACCTGGATAAAATGACGGTTGCTGAGGCAGAGAAGTACTACCAAGAAGGCCATTTCTTACCGGGAAGCATGGGGCCAAAAATCCTAGCATGTGTAAGATTCCTGAAGTTTGGCGGAAAAAAAGCGATAATCACCTCACTGGATAGGGCAATGGAAGGCCTTGAAGGCAAATTTGGAACAGTAATTTATCGCAGTTCTAATTGATCCGAAACAGGGATATCCTCTCGCCGCGTGGGTGAAACAATTCAGACGGCTATAACCCTATTCAACTTTGACAATTGTGCGCGTAATGCTGTGGTTGGTCCCACACAGTTTCCTAAGATTTCGCGCGCTCAACTATGAACTGTACGCCGCACTTGGGACAAAACTTGGGTTCTATTTTCCCTTCATCAACCCATCTGTAATGACACTTCAAACACTCCCACTCGGGCAAGCCCATCACCCTTACCATAAGTATTTTGAAGGTTTTACAATTAAACCGGAAAATATAAAAGATTTTCCATCAACTTACCAGTCAGCATTATCAAGTCGTGCGTGCCAAGAGAACCAGCTTTCGACGCGGCAACCGTTCTACCCTGATATTTGATTAGACATCTTACAGAAAGCCAAAGTCATCAGGAAACAAGCTCGTGAGATCCAAAGAACAGTGCAATCTCCATCTCGGCACTTTCAGCGCTATCAGCCGCGTGGATAGCATTCCTCGTAACCGAAACCCCAAAGTCACCACGAATCGTCCCAACACCCGCCTTAGAGGGGTCGGTCTCCCCACATATCTTCCTGACCGTCTTGACTGCATCAGCCCCTTCAAAAACGGCCGCAACAACAGGTCCGGAAGCAACATAATCAACAAGTTCCCTAAAGAAAGGCTTACCCTTGTGTACCTCATAAAGCCTCTCAGCCTCTTCACGTCCAAGCTTAACAACCTTCAAACCAACGATACTCAGCCCCTCACCCTCGATCCTCTCCAGAATTCTCCCTACAAGCCTCCTCTCAACAACACCAGGCTTCAGCACGACGAGGGTCCTCTGGATCAAAATCCTCCTCTCCCTAGCTCATCTGGTGTAACGTTCAGTCCACTTCAACTTCCTGGCGTCCCTACCTAGCTCAAGCATGCTTACACGACACTTTCTCGAGCAAAACCAGTATATAGTCCCGTCGTTCTTCACATACATCATCCCAGTGCCGTGCGGAAACTTACGACGGCAGAAAGAGCAACTGTGCATTCTAGGCAACACAAAAACCTCAAAGAGAGCTACATAATCTTCTTGGCTTCCCTCTCCGTCTCCCTCAACATAAGCACATCACCAAGCCTCACAGGTCCCTTGACGTTCCTCGATATTATTCTTCCCTTATCTTTTCCCTCCAAGATGCGGACTCGTACTTGAATGATCTCTCCAGCACCACTCGCCCTACCCATTACTTGAATCACTTCAGCAGGTGTGATAACCTCTGCATCCCTTGAACTCACGCTGAGGAGCCCCCGCTTACTTCACTTTGAGCTTCTGAACCTTTGAAACGATCTCCTCCACTAAGTCGGAGGCGTCACCAGCTTCAACAATACAAGCAGAGGCTGCTCCGACATCGATCCCAACCGAGGAGCCAAGCTTACCCTTGTCTGGAACAAAAATGTATGTGACATTTCTTTCTCTGCATAGCAATGGGAGATGCGCTACGACCTCAGGTGGTTCAACATCCTCGGCGATACAAACGAGCTTAGCGACCCCTCTCTCAATGGCTTTCGTAGTCTCATTGGTCCCCTTTCTAACCTTACCTGTTTCATGAGCGGCTTTGAGGGCTTCATAGGCCGCTTCTGAGAGTTCCTTTGAAACCTCGAAATCAACAAAAAATGGTTTAGACATTTGGCCTCATCCCTTTTTCTGTTTAGCCAATTAGTTCTTAAACCAACTTAATAAGGCTTTACCAAAAACTAGGTTACCTGTGAGCGTAATATATTGAGATGTCACCATTCATCTTCGAATCGACCCTGCCGAAGCCAAATCGCTCCATCTGTATGATGCTGCCAACGTCCTCATTCATCAGAGCCTTCTCCGCAAAACCTTCCTCAACTTCAGCAGTCGGCATCACAACTCTCACTTTAAGGTTTTCGCTCTCCGGTAACCAGTGAAGCAGCGGCATGTCTAGCTCCTTTGCTATACTGTAAGGTTCACTATGAAACTCGGCCAGAATATCCCTTTGTCTAATCTCACTTATCGATATGTTGAAAAGATCCATCAATCTGACCGACTTTCTTGACTTCAATGTTTCGAGGTCGCTCTTCGACAACAGAATCTCAGCGCGACCCTTCTCTGGCTGCACCGTAAGGATTCTATGTCCCCTTTCAGGGTATTCTGGGTGTAGAGGCGGTTTAGAAACGAATGGCTTTTTCACCCCGCTGACAGTAAGAGCGATTGGGTCCATGATGACAAAATAGCGATTGGCTATCGGATCCAGATTTTTTCTACTATACGAGCAAATGTTCTCCCAGCTCAGCGTTATGTCAACGGGTTTAGGCCCGACATCAAGAATTATGTCCCGAATAGTTTTAGGAATAAAACCCCTTCTCCTCAGCGCCATTATTGTACCCAGCCTCGGGTCATCCCAGCCAGAAAAAAGCCCGACTTTAATTCCTTCCCTGATCTCAGATTTACTCAGCACAGAACCAGTCAATTTTAGGCGTCCGTAGTGAATGAAATCTGGGTACCTCCAGCCGAAGTACTTGTAAAGGTACAGTTGCCTAGCCATACTGGTCAAGTGCTCCTTTCCCCTTATTACATGGGAGATTTTCAATTCATAATCATCGATCCCGCAACAAAATGCAAAGAGAGGCCAAACCCTGTATCTATCTTCGGTCCTTGGATGTGGGTATTTTCTGGTGTCTACGATCCTTAAGGCAGGCCAATCCCTAACAGCAGGGTTGGGGTGCGCCAAATCAGTTTTTATCCGGACCACGGCTTCCCCCTCTCCAAACGAACCATCCAACATGCGCTCCCACCTTTCCAAGTTCTTCTCGGGAGATATGCCTCGACAAGGACAGCTCTTCTTAGCGTTTATCTTTACCCTAAAATCTTCAGGCTTGCACGTGCAAATGTACGCTAGACCCATTTTTAGGAGGTCTTCAGCGTAACTATAGTATATTTCCATCCTGTCCGACTGGTACACTTCGTCGTCCCACTTCACGTCTAACCATCTTAAGTCCACCCTGATCCAATCGTACGCCTCAGGGATCGGGGACTTCACACGCGGGTCGCTATCATCAAACCTTAGCGTCAATCGACCCTTGTACATTCTTGTGTACTCATCGCACAAAATCGCCGCTCTGACCGAGCCGAGATGCAAAGCACCGTCAGGGTTTGGGCAAAAACGGGTATGCACATACTCGTATTTCTCGACGTTTGGCAAAGGCGGAAACAACTTCTCTTCGATCTTGCTCTTGGCGACAAGCGATTCTGGCCAAATCTTTTCTAGAGCTTCCCTCTGTCTTGACTCAGGCATCCGATTGACCTCTCTGACGACCTTCTTCACAAACTCTCTGATCTCCTTTATCCTCTCCTTAAGATCCGGGCACTCATGGAAGATTTTGCCAAAGACGGCCTCGACCCGCGCTTTGCCTCCATACTTGACCGCGTTCTGAAGGGCATACTTCCTAATTGTCTGCTCAATGTCTTCCCGAGCCAACGCTTTCCCTCCGAAAAAATTAGAAAACTCAGTATATGTGCGATACTACGGAGAAAGTAATAGTTTCTTCCCTCTTTTTTCTGTTTCTCTCAGAACCTTCTGAGCAACCGCTCGCGCGAAAAACTGGGTCAATTCCCTAGCAATAAAAACCTACTGTAAATAAATTATCTGTTTGAGTACTTTTTCGTCTAATCCCATTTTAATATGCTTCTCTAAAAGAAGTTGTATCTCTTCTTGTGGAATTTTGCCATATCCATGTTTCTCCTGTTTTTGAAGGAGATTCTTACCAAAGCGGAAATATGGCAACCTAAAATTGATGATAATCCCCTCTTTGTCGAGGATTCTCTTAATGTCTTTCTTTTTTGATTCCCAGAGATGCTTGTGCATGCTTATCCCTTCACCTTTTTAAGTAAGTGTAGAATGAAATCATGTTTAAATCTGCTCCATCAAGAATTCCTTATCCTTCGTGCGCGCTTTATTTGACGTTTGAAATACAAAAATTGAAAAAATTAATAAAAAATAGCCGTCTTTTTCGTCTCAAAAACGATTAATGAGAAGTTAGTTATTGAAAATGAGTTTAAAGAACCAAAAACAGCTTGAAGAAACTTGTATGAATATGGGTTGTTGAAAGATGAGAAAATGGTTGAAGATTATTCTTTTCATCGTTTTTGTGTTGATGATTGTAGGAGTCGGAATGCATTTAATCTTTTTTAGAGAAGGAGGGGAAGAGTTTGAACCAAAAGTCGTAACCTTTCCTTTCTCATGGGAGGAAGACGAAGACAGCTACCTTACCGAGATCACTGGAAAAAATGGTGCGCTTCGAGTGACCGTTGTGAACATTACATCCTTTGGCACAACACTGGAAATGGATGGACTTGGGCGAGAGGCTGAGGAGGGATACCAACTTTATGGAGTGTACATAACCTACGAGAATTTGTTGCATAAAAAATGGGTAGAGGGGTGGCAAATTCATTGGGCATATGACTTTGAGGTAAAAACTAACAGGACTAACCTCTATAGAGGAAAAGCGCTTTACTTCTTTAGACCTATTGAATTGAAACCAGAGCAAGGAGATGATACTTGGGTAATTTTTGAAATAAGGCTGGACGAGAAGCCAGTTGAGTTAAGATATTACGATTTTATAAACCCTGGGTATCAGTCGGAAGAAGATAAATGTGTAGTTTACATTTGGAAGATTGAATAATCCTCGTTAATTTTCAGAGCTTAGAGTTTTATTATTAGTTTAAAGAGGTATTAACAATCGGGTTGGTTATTGAGGAAAAGAACTGTTGAAAAGCCTTGTCCGATTTGTGGGAAGAAAATAAGGGGAACCTCTGAGAAGCATTGGAGACACAATCTTGAAATACACTTAATGGCATCACTAAAACATCGGCTCTCTTTAGAGGAAGCAAATAAAATCATGCCTGGCTATTAAACATGTCAAACTAATACTGCTTCACACCCTTTCTTATTAGTGAAAGCCCTCTGTTCCGTTCAAGTCCCAAAAAATTATCACAATGTCTTCTACGGTTCTGTAGAGTTATTGGGACGTGAGCTAGGTTTCTTTGAGTAGGTTTTCCGAAGATTAAGAAATGTAGCGCTTTTACCGATATATCCTGAAAATGCCCATTTAGAAAGAATAGACAAAGAATAAGAAAACGTTTCCCACTAAAATATGTGGAACCTATCCCAATGGATAGTGTCCAGTTATTTTGATTACCAACGAAATGGTGGACACGCTAATTCAGCATCCGATGGTTCGAGAGGCGATCAAAGAGGCCGTCAAGGAGCTTTGGACGCAGGGCAAAATGCAGAAACTATTACAATTTCATTAGTATCTGCGTGAGACTAGGAAATTGCTGAGTTCCAAGAGTGCGTCCCTCGCCGGTGAAGCGGGAAAAGGAGACAGCTGTGCCTTGGCTTTATCGATAAAGTCTTTTGCCTTTGACATAGCGTAATCTATAGATTCCAATGACTTGACCGTCTGGATCACCTCTTCTATTCGGCTCGGTGGAGAATCGATCTTTCCGAGAGTCGAAAGAATTAGCTGTCGCTGTTCACTATTCGCCTTGTTTAAGGCGTGCACTATAACGATGGTCTTCTTTCCATCTCTGATGTCGCTTCCAACAGGTTTTCCGATAACCTTCTCATCAGCCGTCAATCCGAGGACATCATCAACGATCTGAAAGGCTAAGCCACAATAATTGGCAAATCCTCCGACCAACTTGACTTGAGAAGCCGTTCCCCCACCGAAGATGGCACCCGATTGAGCCGAAGCCTTGAGAAGAGACGCGGTTTTCCCGCTGATCATTCTTAGATACTGTTCCTCTGAAATCTCCTCCATGCTCTCAAAGAGCATATCCAGCGTCTGGCCCCTGCATATGGACACCGCGGCTTCTGTGATGATACTCAGTGCCTTTAGCACTCTTCCGTAAGCAATATGCTTCGGACTTGCACAGCGTATGACCGAGTCATAGACTTTTGCGAAGAGTAAATCTCCAGCAGTTATGGCCATAGGTTTCCCCCACAAAGCATGGACAGATGGCACGCCCCGCCTCTTCTCATCCTCATCCATTATGTCGTCGTGAATGAGGGTAAATGTGTGCAGAAGTTCAATGGCTGCAGCCAGCTGGATAGCGTCATCCTCTTTTCCACCAACTATCTCACAGGACTTCAAGACCAAGAACGGACGGAGTCTTTTGCCACCAGCATCGATCAAGTGCTTGGAGGCTTTATACAGAACTTCGATTTCTTTCTCTTCCTCAACCAGACTCTTTATGACCGGGTCTACTTTCTTGGCAACAGCAGCCAATTGCCCCTGTAGGTCTGGGTTCATATCTTCCTTCTCCTCGAATAGGACTCCACATCGAAGCCTCTGACACGAAGCCATTCAGCTGTTTTTCCTATGATTACGACGGAGGAGGATCTTAGATCCTCGATGGACTTTGAACCGGTCAGAAACATTGCAATCCTAAGTTCTTCGATCAACGTTTGTAAGGTTTCAACTACTTTCTCTGTGCCCTCTAACGCTGGTTTCAGAAGCGGTAGAGCTAATCCTGCGATGTCGGAGCCAAGCGCAATTGCTTTGGCAACATCGAGACCTGTTCTCACACCGCCTGACGCAATAACCTTCAGCTTCGTCGATAGATGAGCCTCAACGACTCCAACGGCCGTCGGAATACCCCAATCCCAAAAACTTTCACCAAGCTTCTCATGCAATCGATCCTTCAGCTTCTTAGCTCTATAACATTCGACAGCCGCCCAACTCGTCCCTCCGACGCCACTAACATCTATTCCTTTAGCACCTACATCCTCAATCGTTTTGGCTTCTTCAGCGGCTATCCCCGCTCCAGTCTCCTTGATGATAACTGGGACAGACAAAGCCTCTG
>CAZKBR010000019.1:0-14686 GCA_964551465.1 uncultured Candidatus Bathyarchaeia archaeon | reverse complement strand
GATTTTCAAGGGAAGAATAGTCGGGGTCGCCAGGCCTTCCTTGATGCGCCAATATGACGACTCTTGCACCCTTCTTCGACAGCTCCATAATGGTGCTACTATGTGATCGAATTCGACTGTCGTCAAGAATCTTCTTGGTAGTCGGATCGATAGGAGAATTAAAGTCAACCCTTAGTATGACAACTTTGCCTTTGAAATCGAAGTCGTCCATCGTCAAGAACTTAGCCATTCTCATTCCTCCATCATTTGTTCTCTTACAAAATAAAAAAATTCAAGGTTTATAGTTTGACGACTTGACCGACTAGACCTTTGCCTTCTTAGCAATGATCTCCGCCATATCAACCATTCGGTGGGAGAAACCCCACTCATTGTCATACCAAGCAAGGACCTTGACCATGTCCTCACCGAGCATCATCGTCGAGAGCCCATCCACGATGGCGGAGTGCGGGTCGCCGTTGAAGTCCATTGACACTAAGGGAAGTTCGGTATAGGCCAGAATGCCTTTCAGCCTCCCCTCAGCCGCCTTCTTGAAGGCCGCGTTAACATCCTCCTTCGTGGTGCTCTTCTTCAAGGTAGCGGTAAGGTCCACAACCGAGACGTTGGGAACTGGTACTCTAAGAGCTATACCATCCATCCTACCCTTCAATTCTGGCAGAACCACTGTCGCGGCTCTTGCCGCGCCTGTTGTTGTGGGAATTATCGAAAGGGCAGCTGCCCTCGCCCTCCGCAAGTCTTTATGAACCAAGTCCAGTATTCTCTGATCATTGGTATAGGCGTGAGCTGTCATCATGAAGCCTCTGTCCAATCCGAAGCTGTCGTTCAGCACCTTAGCTACTGGAGCGACGCAGTTAGTTGTACATGAAGCATTGGAGATAATATTATGTTTCTCGTGATCGTACTTGTCATCGTTTACACCTATCACGACCGTGATGTCCTCGCCCTTGGCCGGTGCAGAAACGATGACCTTTTTAGCTCCTGCCTGGATGTGTTTTGATGCATTTTCTCTATCTGTGAACAGACCCGTGGACTCTATCGCCAGATAGACACCTAGGTCTTTCCACGGCAACTTGGCTGGGTCCCTCTCAGAGAGAACCTTTATTTCCTTCCCGTTGACAACGATGGAGTTTCCATGTGCCTCGACCGTCGCGTTCATTTGACGATGCACCGAATCGTACTTCAAGAGGTGCGCTAAAGTCTTCGCGTCAGCAAGGTCGTTTACCGCCACAACGTCCATCTTCGCGTTTTTCTCCACAGCAGCTCTGTAGAAAAGTCGTCCTATTCGTCCAAATCCGTTTATACCTACTCTCATAGTCATTTTATCATCTTTACAGATCTTACATTTTTCAAAATATTTATCTCTTTTTACTTCACGATCCAAAGGATCACTGTAGCAATCTCTTCTTGCAATATTTAAGGATTAACGCGGGAAAAATATGGAAGCACGCGCAAGTTCCAGCCTGAGCCTTCCAGAAACGAGAAGAGATGTCGAAGACCAAACTTCAAATGTCCTCGTAGACCTGTGAGCAACATATAGGATGGAAGCTCGTCTTCAGTCCCATCGATGTAGCAAGGTCGACGGCCTCGGTCGATGGAAAGGCTATAGCGTTGACCCCCGCCTTTACGGCTAGAACGTCTGTTCTTATTCGGTGCTGCCCCAAGGGTCTAACGCATCCAAGAGCTATGGGAACCTTCGGCATCTTCAGCCTCGCTGCTACTAAAACTTTAGCAATGTCCTCTGATTTAGGAGGAGGCGTACCTTCCATTGGTGTTCCCCTCATAGGAGTCAAGGCGATCACTACCAAGGCAGACGGGACGTACTTTGATATCATGTCTATCGCCCTAAACTCGCCTAGGATTTTGCCATAGTGAAGACCAACGAGAATGTGAGGAACCATCCGTATTCCTGAGCCATACAGCGCCTTGAGAGATCTCTCATAATCCTCTATTCCTGCGTCCAGACCGCAGATCTCCCTTATCGTCTCGTTCGATCCGACTATGTCAATCAGCGCCGCCTCGACGCCTGCTGCTCTGAGGCTTTGAGCTGTCCCGTTATCTATGAGGCCCGTATGCACAACCATCTTCAACCCAAGATTCTTTTTGATTCGCGATAAGGCGTCTACGAAGCGGTCCATTGGAACAGAACCGTTAGGCAGGCAACCACCGCTGACAAGGCAGCCTACGCACCCGTCCGCTTTAAGCTTCTCACATACCTTGACCAAATCTTCTGGATTTCGAGCCGGAATCATAGTTTTCAGAATCCTGCCTTGACAGTGTCTACAGGCCAAGGCGCAAGAGGCTCCAGTTATGGATACGGAAGGAAAATACTTTGACGAAGACTCGAAGTAAGGACTCTTGTAGTGGGCGAAGCCCGGAACATAAAACCTGATCTGCTTCTTGAAGTTACTCCAGCTCAGTCTTCTCGCAACCTCTAACCATTCTCCGAGCTTCCTGTTGCCCATATCTACCATTTTATAGAACTCTTTTCTTTGAGTCAACTCAAACATCTCTTCCGCTTGATGTCACCTTTAGAGGGCATACCTCAGCTCTTAATCGTCTCTATTTCATCTTCTTCCTATAATCCTTAAAAGTATAGAAAAGAACATTCAAGAAAAGGATCAGTGTTCAAAGAGGACAATTATGAAGAAGAAAAGGTCACTGTCCAGACTCATCTCTAAGAAAGAAGTTGAGCACTTAGCGTGGCTGTCTAGAATCAGCCTCTCAGAGGAGGAGAAGGAGCTTTTCACTGGGCAACTGAACGACATTCTAGACTACTTTAGGTTGATTGATGAGGCTGATACGAAAAATGTGCCTCCAACATACAACGTTCTGGACCTATCCAACGTCTTCCGCAGGGATATTGTCGAGTCTTCGCTGCCTAGGGATGGGGCTCTGAAGAACGCCTCAAAGAAGGAGAGAGGTTACTTCAGGGCGCCAAGGATTGTTTGAGGATGTCAAGTTGACAAATCCGTACGAGCTGTCCGCCAAGGAGACCGCAGAACGAGTTAAGAGAGGCGAGCTGACGGCCGTTGAATGCGTTTCATCGGTTTTTGATCGGATAAGAGATGTTGAAGGCTCAATCCATGCATACGTCACTCTGATGGAAGACCTTGCGATGAAGAGGGCAAGGGAAATAGATTCCAAAGCCAAGAGCGATAAGCGTCCAGGGAAACTCGCTGGAGTGTGCATCGCCGTGAAGGACAACATCTGCACAAAGGGGGTGCGGACAACGTGTTCATCACGCATGCTAGAAAACTTTGTGCCCCCGTATGATGCGACCGTTGTTGAAAGGATTATACAGGAAGACGGAATAATCGTCGGGAAAACAAACATGGATGAATTTGCGATGGGCTCCACGACGGAGACCAGCTACTTCGGTCCAACGAGGAACCCATGGAATTCCATAATGGTTCCAGGAGGCTCATCAGGTGGGAGCGCCGCCGCTGTTTCAACCGATGAGACTGTCCTGGCTCTAGGCTCAGACACCGGAGGCTCAATCAGGTGCCCTGCAAGTTTCTGCTCGGTTGTCGGGTTGAAGCCGACGTATGGTCTCGTGAGCAGGTACGGTCTGATAGCCTACTCAAACAGCTTGGAGCAGATAGGCCCTATCACAGGAAGCGTCAGCGACTGCGCCTTACTGCTGGAGGTCATCGCTGGCTATGACGAGAGGGACAGCACTTCGGTGAAAACTCAAAGAAATAGCTATGTGGAACTCCTAGAAGGCGGCGTTGAAAGGACAAGAATCGGTGTCATAAAGGACTTCCTTGGCGAAGGCGCGAACACGGGTGTCGAGAAGAGAGTGTGGGAGGCAGTTCACAAGCTGGAGGATCTTGGAGCATTTTACGAAGAGGTGTCGATACCGAGCCTCAAGTACACGCTTCCAGCCTACTACCTCATAGCCGTGTCCGAGGCCAGCTCAAACCTTGCGAGATACGATGGGGTTAGATACGGCTACAAGGACAGCGACGAATCTTGCAACTGGAGCGAATCTTTCTCAAGGAGCAGGGGAGTAGGGTTCGGGCCAGAGGTGAGAAGGAGGATGATCCTAGGGACTTTCGCCCTGTCCGCAGGCTACTACAATGAATACTACATAAAGGCCCTAAAAGTGAGGACTCTAATCGGAAAAGCCTTCAACAGAGCCTTCAAAGCCTTCACCGTCCTAATCGGCCCAACCATGCCTTTCCCGCCTTTCAAGATTGGAGAGAAGATCAAAGACCCGCTGGCGCTGTACCTATGTGATGTCGACTCAGTAGCCGTGAACCTGGCAGGGTGCTGCGCCATATCTGTTCCATGTGGCTTCGTTGACTGTCTACCCGTGGGACTGCAGATCATCGGCAAACCATTCGGCGAAGCTGAGGTCCTAAGGGTTGCGTACACTTTTGAACAGAATACAGATCATCAAAAGAAAAAACCAGACATCTGAAAATTACTTAGAAAATCTTTTCTGGTCTAAAGTATGAGCCTCAAAAAAGCCAAATCTTCTTTTGGACAAAGATTGAAATAGAACTATGCTATAAATCAAACGCTCTAAAGCTCAATCCAAACAACACATCTGGTGGTCATAAGTGATCAAATGGGGAAGAATCAAAAGCAACACACGATATATCTACACCATCAGCTTCCTCATGTCGGCTGCGTGGGGCCTCTTGATTCCTGCCATACCCATATACGCCCTTCAACTCGGAGCCACGCAGTTTGAGCTAGGACTGATCGGAGGCGCCGCTCCTATTACGTACACATTTTTCACAATAGCGCTCAGCAGACTGTGGGGTCGAAGCAGTAGGAAAAAGCCAATAGTGGCATTTCTCCTACTATACTCCGCCATCTGCCTACTATATTTCTACGTCAAATCACCTAGAGAAATGATCTTGCTGAGGCTTTTCGAAGGCTTCTCATGGTCTCTTTTCTGGCCTCCTGTGGAAGTTTTGATAACAAGAGAAGAAACAGAAAAAGAGCAAGGAGTGGTTTCTGGATTTGGTGTCTCATGGAGCTCTGGTGGGCTCCTCGGAGCGTTTCTGTCAAGTTTCGCTCTTCAGTTTAAGAACCTTGCCGATGTGTTTCTTGCAGTCACGGTTTTACCATTCTGCTTGGCTTTTACAAGCATCTTGCTGATCAAAGACAAAACTGACGCAGTCGCTGTGGAGAAAAAAGTCAAAACAAGCTCAAAGGAAGCGGTCAGCAAGATGGCGTGGATCCTTATATTCCTATACGCGTCGTGTCAAGGTATGCTCTTAGCGCTTTATCCCGCCTATGCTGAGATCAATTCGATGCCTGATTTTGATATAGGGTTAACTATTTTCCTTCTGATGATGGGCCGAACCTTAGCCTTTGTTTTTTTCAACAAGATAAGGCAACTCGACTCATCCAAATTTGGTTCAATTCTCCTGATTTTCGGATCACTCCCCCTAGCTCTTACAACAGATGTAAGAATAGTTTTTCCATGCTCAATCGCCTTCGGCTTCGGAGCAGGACTGCTATATTCTGAATCGTTTGATGAGGTGATGAAGGGAAATACTGAAACAAGGGGTCGACGCGCAGGCTTCTTCGAAGGCATAATTGGAATTGGCAATATGTCTCCAGTCGCAGGGGGCTACTTAGCCGAAATCCTTCTAAACGCCCCGTACATCATGAACTCTACGATCGCCGCCCTCGTCTTAATGGCTCTGATCCTTCGACCGCTTGAAAAGAATTCTGACAGTAGACCCACCTGAAAGAAAAGGATGCCTGAGAAACTGAGGTCTCGTGAAAAAAACACAATATGTAAAAGCATTTGTTATTATGACGAGATGTAGTCTTAATAATCGAGCCTTAATGTCATCTGAGTTTGAAGATGAGGAAAATGCCGCTACCAAGCGAAATAGTCGTCAAAGCTCCTGCTACAACCGCCAACTTAGGTCCAGGCTTCGACGTTTTCGGCATGGCTCTAGAATACCCAAGCGACAAAGTCACAATAACTCCGACTTCCAGAAACATTAAGATCGAAGTCTCCGGTTTAGGTGCGGACACTATCCCAACGAATCCTAAGAAAAACACGGCAGGAGTCGTAGCCGAAGAGATCCTGAGAGAGTTCTCGTTGAGAACCGGATTGACGATCAAACTTGAAAAAGGCATCTTACCCAGCGTTGGTTTGGGTAGCAGCGCTGCGTCAGCGGCAGCGGTCGCTTTTGGATTGGATCGACTGTTTGACCTCAAACTGGAGAAAGGACAGTTGATTCGGCTGGCTGCGAAGGGTGAGGTCGCCTCCGCTGGTTTTGAACACGCTGACAATGTTTCCGCCGCTATCTATGGTGGCTTCACCATCATCAGGTCCTACAGTCCCCTAGAAGTCGTTCATCTAGAATTCCCCCAAAATCTGGACGTATGTATAGCCATTCCAGAAGGGCCTATTCTGTCTGGGAAAACTGAGAAAGCTCGTTCAATCTTACCCAAAGCCGTTTCCATGGAGAAACTTGTGCATAACGTAGGACACGCCGCAGCGATTGCAGCTGGCTTTGCCATGGGCGATATAGACCTCATTGGAAGATCCATATCAGACGCGGTCGTTGAGCCTGCAAGAGCTTTCCTAACTCCTGGCTATCAGAAGGTCAAAGAAAATGCATTGAAATCCGGCGCATGTGGTGTAGCTATCAGCGGAGCCGGTCCGGCGATGCTGGCTATAGTAGATAGGAACAAGGCTGCTGTCTCTAATGTTGCCGAAGCCATGAGAGAAGGGTTTAAATCCGTTAAGGTAGGTGCTGAAACCTTTTGCACAAGACCTGGAAAAGGAGTCTCTCTTTTGGAGGTTAAGCAGTGATACACCAAGCTTGTATATCTTGTGGAGAAAAATACGGTGCAGACGAAATCCTCTACTCATGCGAGCGATGCGGTGACATACTTGAAGTCAAATACGATTACGATGTAATAGAGGAAAAAATCAAAAAAAGCAACTGGAAAAGCCTGCCACTATCTGTGTGGCGATACAAAGACTTCATGCCAATTAGGCCTTCCTCGAAAATAGTTTCATTAAATGAGGGTGGAACTGGACTACACTCATGCCAGCGTCTAGCAGGCCTTCTGGGTATAAAGCAACTCTACGTCAAAAATGAAGGTGAAAATCCGACAGGATCCTTTAAGGACAGGGGCATGACCGTTGGAATAACCAAGGCCCTGGAACTTAACATGAAAACCGTCATCTGTGCCTCCACCGGCAACACATCCGCCTCTCTAGCAGCTTACGCCGCAAAAGCAGGGCTCCAATGCATCGTGCTCATACCTTCGGGCAAGATAGCCTATGGAAAATTGGCGCAAGCCATGGTTTACGGAGCAAAGGTTGTTCAGATTCGAGGAAATTTTGATCAAGCTTTAAAAATAGTGCTGGAGCTATCAGAAAAGCATAAGGAAGTCTATCTCCTCAACTCGATCAATCCGTTTAGATTAGAGGGCCAAAAATCCTTGGCCTACGAGATTTGCGATCAAATGAACGGAGAAGCGCCAGACAGAGTGATACTGCCCATGGGAAATGCTGGGAACATAAGCGCCGCGTGGAAAGGGTTCACCGAGTTTCATAAACTTGGCTTAATAAAGAGGCTCCCAAAAATGACTGGAATTCAGGCAGAAGGCGCAGCGCCCATAGCACAAGCCGTCAAAAAGGGAAGCAACGAAATAGTGCCAGTAGGCGAACCTGAAACTGTTGCAACTGCCATTAGAATTGGATCCCCGGTCAACTGGAAAAAAGCCTTAAGAGCAATAGGAGAGTCCAAGGGAACAGCGGAAACCGTAACTGACGAAGAAATTTTGGAAGCGCAAAAGATGCTTGCTAGGTCAGAAGGTTTGTTCGTAGAACCAGCGAGTGCCTCTTCCGTTGCTGGCCTGAAGAAACTATTTGAATCAGGAAAAATCGATAGAGATGAGGTTATAGTCTGTGTGACCACCGGTCATGGATTAAAGGACCCTGACATCATAATGAAAACAAGCGAAAAACCCCTTGAGGTTGATGCAGAAATAGTATCCATTGAGAAGCTCGTAGGACTGGCTCGGCCCATTCCAATGACTGTGGTTTCTAGGTGACTTTGATGAGAATAGTCCTAATAGGTTATGGAGTTGTTGGTCAAAGCTTTTCACGAATAATCCTGCGCAGACAAGCTGAACTAATAAGAGACTATGGTTTCCACCCGAAGGTTGTGGCTATTGTAGATAAAGGTGGAGCTGCCGTAAACCCCAAGGGATTAAACCTCAAGGAGATGTTATCTCTGAAAGTTGAAAAGGGCACGGTGGCGGCTGATCATGAATGCGGGCATCTGAATATGTCGGGGTTGGATGTTATAGAATCTGTTGAAGCTGAGGTGATGGTTGAAGCAACACCCACCAACATCAAGAACGGAGAACCTGGATTATCTCATATTAAAAAAGCGTTTAGAACTAGAAAACACGTCGTCACCACAAACAAGGGACCACTTGCCTTGGCTCTGCCGGTCTTAGCCGAGTTGGCCGAGTATAATAAAGTCTATTTAAAATTCAGTGGTGCCGTCGGAGCAGGAACTCCAGTTTTGGACTTCGCCAAAAAATGTCTGCTGGGAGACAGAATTATCTCCATTCAAGGGATACTGAACGGAACAACAAATTACATTCTAACAGAAATGGACGAGAAACACGTTACGCTTGAGCAAGCCTTAAGAAATGCTCAGAAACTTGGGTTCGCTGAGGCTGACCCCTCATTGGACATAGATGGGATAGACGCTGCTTGCAAGTTGGTCATCATGGCAAACTGGATTATGAACAAAAGGGTCACCTTAAAGGATGTGAGTGTTAAAGGCATACGCAGCGTTACCCCTCAAGTCTTAGAGGAGGCTACTAAGAAAGGCTCCACGATTAAACTCATAGGATCCATCGACGGTGGCTTAAAAGTAATGCCTACCGAAATATCTAGGGATGATCCCATGTCTGTCGATGGGGTCCTCAATGCCATTACATTCGTTTCAGAGTTCGCTGGCGAAGAAACCGTCATAGGGCGGGGAGCCGGCGGGATGGAGACTGCCAGCGCCGTATTGAGGGATCTGTTAGACATAAGAAACCTCATCAACCAGACTGGTATCGTAAAACCTGGAGGACTGGTGACTTGAAAGTAGTTATGAAGTTTGGAGGTACTTCAGTGGCAGGTGGCGAAAAAATTCGTCACATCTCCGACCTGATTGGTCAATACGTTGGTCAAGGTTACAAGGTCGTTGCCGTAATCTCAGCTTTAGAGGGAGTTACAGATAGACTGGTTGAAGCATCGGAGCAGGCGAAAAAGGGAAACCGGAAGTACATTTATGAATTCAAGCGAGAGATTATCGAGGAACATTTGACAGTCACTGGGAAAGCTGTTGAAAACAAGCCCATACGCCAAGAAATAGAACAGGCACTTGAAACAACAGTTGATGAACTCGAGAAAGTTTTAACCGGAATCATTTATGTTGGTGAGCTAACTCCAAAATCAAGAGATTATGTTCTTTCCTTCGGAGAAAGGTTGTCAGCATCTATTGTTTGTGGGGCTCTACAAGACTTTGGACTGAATGCCCAGTACTATACCGGAAGCGATGTGGGAATAGTGACAGACTCCAACTTTGGGGAAGCCAATCCTCTGATGGACGTAACCAAGCATCAAGTTAAGGAGAAGATTGAGCCATTGTTGGAAAAGGGAGTTGTCCCAGTGGTGACGGGCTACATCGCTGCAACACAAGACGGTGTGACTACAACGCTTGGAAGAGGTGGATCCGACTACACAGCCACCATCATAGGGGCAGCGTTGGGTGTCGATGAGGTTTGGATATGGACTGATGTGGACGGATTGATGACATCTGATCCAAAGATTGTTTCCTCTGCAAGGGTGATGCCTGAACTCTCCTTTCAGGAGTCGATTGAGATGGCCATTTTCGGGGCAAAGGCCATGCACCCAAGGGCGCTGGAACCGGCGATGGAAGAGCATATACCCGTCAGGATAAGGAACGCCTTCAACCCAGAAAATCTCGGAACACTTATAGTTGAAGAACAGAGAATCAAACGTGGAGACATAGTGAAAGCGATAACTTTGGTAAAGAATGTTGTGCTGATTAATGTCAGCGGAGTTGGTATGGTTGGCGTTCCGGGAACGGCTGCAAAGGTTTTTGATGTGCTTGGAAGAGAAAACATTAACATTTTGATGATTTCACAGAGCGTCTCAGAAGCAAATATATCATTCATAATTTGGAGAAGCTCATTAGAGAGGGCTGTCAACGCTTTGGAAATTGCCTTGTTGGGTCGAGGTTTGATACGTGAAGTGACAACGGAGGATGATGTCTGTGTGGTTGCTGCTGTGGGCGCTGGTATGAAGGGCACTCCAGGGGTGGCTTCCAGAATATTCTCAGCCATCGCGCGAAGAGGAATAAACATACGTATGATCGCGCAAGGCTCCTCTGAACTCAACATTTCATTTGTAGTTAAGGAAACTGACGGAGAGCAGGCTGTTCGGGCCATTCATGAAGAGTTTGAATTAGATAATATTTAGTTTTGGATTTCGATGGGAACGAAAAAGATTAGGCTCTAAAACTGATTAAGGATGTTTTGCGGGGAGATGAAAAATGTTGAAAGCAGCTGTTTTGGGTGCAACAGGCAACATTGGGCAGATCTTCGTTCGGTTGTTGAACGGCCATCCATGGTTCAAGGTATCGGTTGTGGCTGCCTCTGAAAGGAGCGCCGGACGAACATACTCTGAGACATCAAGATGGAGACAGCCAACGCCGATTCCGGAAGATGTCGCTGATCTAGATGTTATGCCAATAGAACCGAAGGCTGTTGAAGATGTGGATGTTGTATTTTCGGCCTTGCCTGCTGAGGTAGCTGGCAAGACAGAGGAAGAATTTGCCAAAGCGGGATACGTTGTGGTGAGTAACGCTTCAGCCCACAGGATGGAGCCAGATGTGCCTCTTCTGAATCCTGAAGTGAACTGCGGTCACATCAGCCTCATCGAGGAGCAACGCAAAAGTAGAAAATGGGACGGAGCCATCGTTACGAGCCCAAACTGTAGCACATCAATCTTGACACTCCCTCTAAAACCAATTTATGATGAATTCGGGATCGAGGGAGTTGTGGTTTCTACGATGCAAGCGATCTCGGGTGCTGGATATCCGGGCGTCGCCTCCCTCGACATTGTAGACAATGTCATCCCATTCATAAGGAAAGAGGAGGAAAAGCTGCAAACTGAAACCTTGAAGGTTTTGGGTTCTCCTAAAGAGCCGGCTACTTTCAAGGTTTCAGCCAGTTGTCATAGAGTTCCAACGTTGGACGGCCATATGGAAGCGGTCTTCGTGGAGTTAAAGCGCAACGCGGAAACTGATTCTGTCGTAGTCGCGATGGAAGGCTTTGTAGGAGAGCCCCAGAGACTCAAACTTCCAACGGCGCCAGCTAAGCCAGTTGTGGTTAGATATGAGGAAGATAGACCGCAGACGAGGCTGGATAGAATGGAAGGCGGTGGTATGAGTGTTGTGGTGGGCAGAGTTAGGAAGGATCCCGTCGTTGGGGGCATCAAATTTGTTGCTCTGGGCCACAACACCATAAGGGGGGCTGCTGGCTGCGGCGTCCTTAATGCAGAGTGCCTGAAGGCGAAGAAGTACATTTAGGAGTGATTCATGTTTGGAATTAGCTGGATATCTCAAAGTAGCCTTTGATTTGATAAATGCCTGTAAACGTCATGAAAGGTATAGAGGGAAGGAATGTATAAACCTCATAGCCAGTGAGGGGCTAAAATCCCCCGCCGTCAGTGAAATGCTATCTTTAGCACAGGACTTGGAGTGCAGATACTGTGAGGGTGAGAACGATCTAGACGGGCATGTCAAGGCAAGGCATTATCAGGGGCTTCGCTATGTTATTGAGATCGAGAATTGCACCGCAGACTTGATGAAGGAAGCTTTAGATTGTAATTGGGTCGACATTAGGCCCCTCTCTGGCACTCAGGCAAACCAAGTTACCTTTCTTGGCCTATCCGCTACAACAAAGAATGATAAGATGGCCGCTTTACCTCTCAGCTCTGGTGCCCACATCTCACATGACTACACAGGCCTCGCTGGCCAGTTGACAAAGCTGGAGATCATCAATCTCCCTTTCGATTTAGATGAGCTAAACATAGATGCTGACGAATCCGCGAAGATAATTAGAGCCTCAAGACCTGGCATAGTGACCCTTGGTGGCAGCCTCTTTCAGTTTCCGCATCCTGTGCGGGAATTGGCGAACGCCGCCAGAGAAGTTGGAGCGTACATCGTTTATGATGCAGCTCATGTACTTGGTCTGATTGCATCTGGTCAATTCCAAGATCCGATCCGCGAGGGCGCGGACTTCGTGACAGCTTCCACACATAAAACTTTTCCAGGACCCCAAGGCGGCCTTGTCTTTGCAGACTTGGGGAGCAAGGGTAAGATAGATGAGAGGAGGGAGGTGGCGGCCAAGGAGATTCAACATGCCATCTTTCCCCTCTCGACATCAAATACGCATCCTGGCAGGTTTCCTGCGCTCGGACTCGCAGCACTGGAAGTAAAGTTGTTTGGAGAAGAGCTGGCAAAACAAACGATCAAAAATGCACAAGCTGCTGGCCAATACCTCTTTGAGAATGGGCTAAATGTCTTGGGGGAGAAACGCGGGTTTACAAAATCGCATCAGATAGCAGTGGATGTCCGCCATTTCGGAGGCGGAAAGGCTGTTGCAAAGGAGCTTGAAGAAGCAAACATCATTGTAAACAAGAATATACTGCCCTTCGACAGCGAGAAGAATAAGGATGACCCCTCTGGAATAAGAATAGGTTTCCAAGACGTTACCAGAAGAGGCTACAAAGAAGAAGACATCAAGCATCTATGCGATTTAATGCTAAAGGTCGTGAAAGGAATTGAGAAAGCTTCTCGAATAAGGGAAGAGGTCATAAACTTTACAAAGGGTTTCAAAAAGATTAGGTATGGTTTTCAAAGTTTGGAGGAAGCGATCAAATACCTAGAGAGATAGCTTAAGGATTAAGATACAAAGATCTATATCATACATTTCAACAACAGAATGGCGTCGTGTTCACGTCAACATCTAGGAAGAGATTGAATTCTCGCAGAATTCACTAATGTAAGGGATCAGTTTCATCAAATCCTTTTCATCAACAACGACATCCGCTCGCCTCTTAACTATCTCCTGAGCGTTGAACGCAATCTTCAATTTTGCCAGATCGAACAGCTTCAGGTCATTGGCTCCATCTACAACCGCGATCGTCTCTTCCTTCCCTATTCTCAGCTTTTTGATGAGCTCTTCCAATGCAATAGCTTTATTGGAATTCACGTTCAGCTTTATCCCAGTCAACTTGCCATCATCAAAGATCATCTCATTCGAGAAAACATAGTTGAGTTTCAATTGTCTCTTGACTCTGTTCGAGAGGATACTGAAACCACCGGTCACTCCAATCAAGACAAAACCTAGATCCTTCAGCTTGCCGACCGCTTCTTCAGCATTCTTCATCAACCGTATGCCACGAGCAACTTTCAAAGCATCCTCATACCTTATTCCTCTCAGGATTCCTATCCTCTCTTTCAGACCCTCCTCCCACTTTATTTCGCCGCGAATTCCTTTCAGAGTGATCTCCATGACTTCTTTTTCTTTTCCAACACTCTTGGCTAGATCCGGAAGAAACTCGCCGTCCACGAGCACAGCTTCAATGTCGAAGATTATTAACACGTTAATAATCACCTGATTGGGAATTGAGAGTAATCCTACTCAGAAGATGCATAATCAGAATAAGGAGAAGCAATACTGGAAGGAGACTCGTATGTTCTAGTATAAGTGGCCATCGCGTTCACTTAAAACAGACTTTTCAATTTACGCATAAAAATCTATCTCATAGTCTCATGCCATCTATTTCGTATCGATCGACAGGGTATTCAACCTTGAAGGTTAGAGGGTCACTTGATTTTGGTTATGCGTTCCTCTCCGTAATCGACCACGACTTTGATGTCCCCGCGAAGATCATTGTCTAATGTGGAATCGCCAGTGTCGACTCTTAGACAATTCAGCCCATTTAGCTTTTGCTTTGTTGCTATCACAACTATGTTATGCAGGCCAACCTTTCGAATCACGGATGGGCTTATCTGCTGGTTTCCCCTTCCGAATATGAAGCCCTGCCCCCCTATCGGGGTGATGATGATCTTGGCGGCCTTCCCCTCAATTTTTTCTAGGATCTGCTTCTCATTCATGTCCTGACCTACAATTCTCTTGTTGTAGAAGATGTCTACTCCTAGAAGAGTTTTCTTCTGATCCAAGAGATCTGCAATCGTGCGTGTGGTTGTTCCAGGACCGATGATATAGATTACGTTTGGCTCCATTTCTTCGATGATGTAGATTGCGATTGCTGCTTGGTTGCGAAGTTCGCTCTCGGTAGAGGGGCTTGCCATCTTCGAAGCTTGAATCAACCGCGGCTCATAGGGCGTCGTCAAATAACCATAGAGATGCGTGGACAGCCTCCCACTCCTGAAAGCCTCCTCATCTACGTCCATTACTTCCACTTCTCTCAGGGGCAACCCCTCTAACAAGAACTTAATAGCTATTCTGGCTGCGGCACGAGGATTGACCGCGAAGACACCACTCTGCATCTTGACCCCTGTTGGAACACCCAACACGGGAAGTTCCACATCAACCACATCTAAAACATCGCGAGCAGTCCCGTCTCCGCCACAGA
>CAZKBR010000018.1:0-15610 GCA_964551465.1 uncultured Candidatus Bathyarchaeia archaeon | reverse complement strand
GCTTAGTATAGAACTTTAAGGCTTTAAGCTCGCCCCTTAATCCCTTGATGACCATGTCAGGGTCTTGAACAGTCTTGACTATTTCATGAGTATAAGCCGCGACTTCTGGATGTCTAGTGACGATGTGATCAAGAACCTTCTTAGTGAACTTTTTCCAATATTTAACCATCCGACGTTCTTCGACCTTTGGTACTTTCGCACATGCTTTTTAAAATTTAAGAATAATGCTCCCCTACATTCAGCGTCATTTCGAATATCAAATTCGCCGAGAATTTAGACCGAGATGTAAACCTGGCACCCGGCGCCACTGAACTTTTTCTCTTCGAATTTTGTTCAGATTGGAGTAATGTTTATATATTACCTTTTGGTAATAGTAAATTACCATTTGGTAATAGGCGAGGCAAACGGATTTGAAATTGCAATTAGTGAAGGACGGTAAAGTAATCTATGAGATGCCCCTTTACCCAGAGGACTGGTCGAGGGATCAGCTAGAGCGCGAACTGGAAACCCTAGAAACAGGCTTCGACAGGCTCGCAAAGATCTTCACCGCACTATCCCATGAGACCCGCTTAAGAATGCTAAGACAATTGATGGGGGAAAGGGACCTAACAATGAACTTTGGTGACTTCATGCGGGAACTAGATCTAAATCCTAAACTCGTCTGGGAGAACACAAGGAAACTTCGCGAGGGAGGGCTCCTAGAGAAGGTTGAGAAGGGGAAGTACCGTTGTTCAGATTTTGGTAGAATGGAGTTGATGATGAGCCTCGCCTTGAGACGCTTAATGAAGGAATTCGAAGAGATGGAAAAATCATAAGGAGGTGAGTAGTGAGACAATGTCGTTTTTCAATTTCGATATAGAACAGATGTTAAGGGAACTGGAGAGCTTCAGCAACAAATTCACAAAGGACATGGAGATTGAGATGGAGAATATCGAAAAAGCGATAAGAAGCGGAAAGCTCAAGGGAAAATGGGATTTCAAAAGGATAAGTGAACCCGGCGTCAAAGGGTATATCGTCTATGGGCAATTTGGATCCGACCGTCCGCTTGAACCTTTCGAGCCTTTAGAACCGTTTGACCCTTTTAGACCATCCAGAAGAGAGCTGACGCCAGGGAGGTCGTTCAAAATTCCCAGCGAAGAGTTAGAAAAGGTTCGTGAGCCATTAACAGACATATTCGAGGAAGAAAAGGCGATAAAGCTTTACGTAGAGCTTCCAGGCGAGGAGAAAGAGGACATACAGCTGAATGTTACGGGCGGGAAGGTCGAGGTCAAGTCTAAGAAGTTCTATAAAGAGATGGATTTGCCTACAAGGAACATTGTTGTCGATAAGACCTCTACAAAATACAAGAACGGTGTACTCGAAATCACCATTCCGAAGGCAGAATAGACCGGCGAGTGACCAAGAAGGCTAATAAACGGGTGAGTGATGAAAAAGATGAGTGAACAGACTCCTCTGATCCGAAATGTCGACTATAGTGAATACGTCGAGATCGTTGGAACAGCCCACTTTACACAACGTAGCCTTAACGATGCTTATCAGTCTGTAAGACTGGCGAAACCCAAGGATGTGGCCATCGAGCTGGATTGGACGCGCTTCAGACTGCTGAACGCTGCTTGTGCAACATGTCCCAAACGCGGATTTTGCCGAGGAAGATGTGAGTTTATCGGAGCTACTGAGGCCTTGGGGAATGTAGACGGCAACATATGGCTCATAGATATGTCGGAAATAGAGATGAGGGAGAGGATAAGAAGCAATATGACGTTTGGTGAACTGGTCCATCCAAGACATCGCGTGATATTCGGCCTTGATGAGAATCCTGTTTGGCTGTGGGAGACAGGCCTAAAGGATAGAGTCATCGAGAACTCGAAGAGGCAGATGGAAGCCCTCCGAAGGCTTCATCCATCCGTCTGGAGGGTCCTAATCGAAGAGCGTAACAGTCTGATGGCCGCAAGGCTCGCATGGATAGCATCAAAAAATCTTGCAAAAGGTGAGAAAGAGAAGATCCTAACGTTCGTTGGAGCAGCTCATGTTGAAGGTATAAGAGACCTACTTAAGAGACCTACGTTAATCGAGGAGAACCTGCAAAGACTTCACCTAGCTTTCACGCCGCCAATCCTAATCAAGAGGGTTGAGGTTAAAGATTAATCCCCAAACCCAAATTATGAGCTTCTTCTTATCTTGACCCTTAATATGATGGCTGTTATTGTTACCAGCACGGCTAGGATGGATAAGAAGATAAAACTCATTTCGTATGAGCCTGTTTTATCTCTGACTAGACCAACCATGTAATTACCGAAAAACACTCCTATACTGCTGAGCGCGGAGAGGATACCAAAGCCTAATCCCAAGTTCTCAGGTTTCAAAACCTTGGATGGAAAAGCGAAGACAGGGGCGGGGATAAATGCCACCGCCACCGCCATAACAACCATTGAAAAGAGGAAATCGGTTGACTTGGTAACAAGATAAATTGCAGTTGCTAGAATAATCCCACCTGCTCCGATGAAAAGATCGTTATTGCCAACCTTATCCACTAGACGACCAATTATTGGGCTCAAGCCTAACGAACCCCACATTAGTAGGCTGGTAAGGAAACCAGCAAAGCCAATACTGTATCCCTTTGATATGAAAAAGTCTGGTGCAAAAGTCGAGAAGGAAATGAGTGCTGCATTAAACCACATCCAACAAAACCCTACCAACCACATCGAGACCCCGACCTCGAGCAAACTTGAAAACAATCCTTCCTTCTCAAGGGTTATTTTTTGGCGTGGGTTTGGAGCAGGTTTATAGAGGAGTAGAAAAGCTGTTAGCCCCATCACACCTATCATAACAGTGATAAAAATTGGCATTCGCCAACCTAAACCCTCACCTAACCTGCCAAAAGTTGTAAAACACACGATTGTACCAACGGGCATTGCAGTATTAAAAATTCCCATCGCCGTTCCCGCTTCACGTCCTCTAAACCACAGCGAAAGTATTTGCGCAGCCACTATAGAAATAGTTGTAGCTCCCACACCAGCAACAACTCTTCCTAAACCAGCATAAACAAGGGAAGCACTAATAGCAAAGATTAACGTCCCTACAACCATAAGGATTAGAGAAAGCAGACCAGTCTTAAACGGTCCCAAACGGTCAGAAAGCAAGCCAGTTAAAATCGCTAAAAATATGGTGGGAAATGAAAAAAGACCCATCAGCAAACCAGCCTCGGCATGGGTTAATCTCAATTCTTCAGTAATTAAAGTGAGGACGGGTGGAAGGGACTGGAATGTGAAAGCAAACCCCAGCATACAGAGGTAAGCCAAAATTAAGATAACCCAGCGATATTTGCCTACTGACACATTCATCCTTAACACTCTTAACGTATTCTATATCTCTGCATGTAAGCAATAAGTAAAATTATGTCTTGCGCGCATGGCTTAAGTCCGTTGGCTGGCTCATTTTTGAGTGACTACCACACACTCAGGACTGTTGGAAACGGAAAAGAACGAGCTCTGGGAATCCACGTGTCGTTTTCGCCTCTCAAGTGTTTGGCAAATAATAGTGCTTCTTCATTAATTAGTGTTTCAATTTCTTGATTTTCTTCATGCATGATTCTGGGAATCTTGGGTTTGGGATTAAAATTTAATCACTGGATAAAATCGTGATAATTGCGTGAGATCTGTGAGCCCGTTGAAGCTACGATAGAGAAATTCCAGCTTGAAAAGGCACATAACCCCGCTCTAGCAGAAGAGGTTTTCCTCTTAGCAACTCCGACAAAGGCGTTTTTCTTCTATAATTAGGCAGAGGCTGTTGTCTGCGCACCTTCTCGTTTCGTCACATTGAAAGTGTAAAACCCTTCGTTCTACGTCCTAGATATCCAAAAAGGGTTTTACTCTGTGTACGAGAACCCTTAGAGCAGATTCTCGAAGACTTCTTCGTGTTCTATCTCTTCGGCGAGTGCTCTACGGAGTGAAATCTTTTAGTGTGCCTCTAGGCAAAGTCAAACATTCTCCTCAGAGGGATCGGATGTTTGCTAGACCTCAAAGCAGGCTTTAAATGGGAACGCTTAAATATTTTCTTTAAGTCTTGATATTGAGCGTCGGTGAAAGTTGCCAGAAGAGTTTAAACACATAGTGAGGATGGCGGGTACAAACCTAGAGGGTTCAGATAAGTTAGGGTACGGACTGACAAAAATCAAAGGAGTGAGCATCAACTTGGCTGAGGCTGTAATCAAAGTTGCAGAGCTAGATCCAAGTATGAGAGTTGGAAACTTGAATGAGAAAGAGTTGGCTAGAATAGAGGAAGTCTTGAGGGATCCTTCGAAGCATGGTATACCTCCTTGGCTGTTAAACTATCGAAAAGAATTACAGACGGGGAATAGTCTCCATCTCATCGGATCTGACTTAATGTTTCGCGTCAAATCCGATATCGATTTTATGAAGAAACTCAAAACCTGGAAGGGAGTGAGACATTCGCTTGGGCTCAAAGTTCGAGGTCAAAGAACCAAGACCACTGCTCGAAAGGGAAGAGTTGTTGGAGTAGCAAAGAAAGCTATGCTTGAGGCTGAAAGGGCGGAAGAGAAGAGGTAGAAACTTCATGGGAGACCCAAGGAGAAAGAGGAAGAAGTTCAGAACTCCAAAGGATCGGTTTATCAGTGAAACATTGCGTGCTGAACTAGAGCTAATTGGAGAGTACGGACTAAGAAATAAACGTGAACTCTGGCGCCACTATACACAGCTTTCGAAGTACAGGACGATTGCCAGGAAACTGCTGGTTGAAACACAGAAAGAACGTGCTGAAATTGAAGGACAAATCTTAGCCAAACTCTCTTCTATTGGGGTTATACCAAAGAATGCTACTCTCGACGATGTTCTCGATCTCTCTATAAAAGATATACTGGAAAGAAGGCTTCAAACGGTCACGGTCAAGAAGGGTCTAGCCAAGTCCCCTCAACAGGCACGTCAACTCATTGTTCACGGACATATTTCGGTAGGTGAGAGGCGCGTGAGGGTTCCAAGCTACCTTGTTTCAAGAGAGGAAGAGCCTGTCATTACATACCATTTTTCAAGTCCCCTTTCAAAAGAGAATCATCCGTTCAGAAAAGAAGTGTCTGCCATAGCAGCCCTTGATGAGACGGCGTGATTGCGTGCGGGAGAAGGGCGAGCTTTGATGACCAAGATTTTAAGAGTCTTTGCAAGACAAGTCTTGGACTCCAGAGGAGACCCCACGGTCGAAGCAGAGGTCACCACCAGTAAGGGGCGTTTTTTAGCCATTGTGCCAAGCGGGGCCTCCACAGGCGAAAGAGAAGCCATCGAGATCAGAGACGTGGGAGAAGGGTACCATGGAAAATCGGTCAATGAGGCGATAAAAAATGTTAGAGAAGTGATCGCCCCGGAAATCTGCGGAATTGATGCAACCAAGCAGAAAGAGATAGACCAGGTAATGATCAACCTGGACGGCACAAAAACAAAGTCTGCTCTAGGGGCAAACGCTATCCTCTCGGTTTCGATGGCGGTCTGCAGGGCAGGAGCAGCAGTCGAAGGCATCCCGTTATATAAATACCTGGCCCAGCTTTCAGGCAGGAAAGGAGTGACGCTACCAGTCATGCAGCTTAACGTAATGAATGGGGGGAAACACGCTGGTCTGGAGGATGATATCCAAGAACAGATGATTCTGCCCATCAGAGCAGAGACTTATTCTGAAGCTCTGAGGATGAGCGTAGAAACCTATCTTGCTTTGAAGGGAATTCTGAAGAGGAGGTTTGGAGCTTTCGGAATCTTGGTTGGAGACGAGGGAGGTTTCGTTCCGCAAGTCAAAGGCGTTGAGGAACGGCTCGAATATATGACACAGGCCATAGAAGAGATGGGATATTCTGATAGACTCTTCTTGGCTCTGGACGCCGCGAGCTCTGAGTTTTACCGTGAAGGAAAATATCATCTTTATGGTAATGAGTATGACTCAGGAGAGCTTGTAGAATTCTATGCAGGCCTCATCTCAAAGTATGAAATAGTGTCTTTAGAAGACGGTATGGCCGAGAATGATTGGCATGGTTGGACTGAGCTGATGAGTAAACTTGGTAACAAGATAAATGTTGTTGGGGATGACCTGCTGGTCACAAATGTTGAGTACATTCAACGAGCGGTAGCTGAAAAATGCTGTGATACATTGCTGTTAAAGCTAAATCAAATAGGTACCGTCACGGAGGCTATTGAAGCCGCAAACCTTAGCTTCAAAAGCGGATGGAAAGTCATAGTAAGTCACAGAAGTGGTGAAAGCGAGGACACATTTATAGCCGATCTTGCTGTAGGGTTGGATACAGGGCAGTGTAAATTTGGTGGGCCTTCCAGGAGCGAGAGAAACTGCAAATATAATCAGCTATTGAGAATAGAAGAAGAATTGAATGGCGAAGGTAGATACGCTGGCGCCGGGCCATTCAAAATACGTGACGCCTGTCAAAAATCCGTTTCGTAGAGGGGAGAGATTACATGAGTCAAAAAAGGGAAAAATGGGGGATAGCAAGAATCTATTCTTCATACAATAATACAGTGATTCACATAACTGACTTGACAGGAGCCGAGACGATTGCTAGATGCTCTGGGGGCATGTTTGTAAAACAAGACAGATATGAGTCCAGTCCATACGCAGCGATGCAAGCTGCCTATTCCGCGGCAAAACAGGCGAAGGACAAAGGGATCAGCGCTATACACATTCAAGTACGTGCACCTGGCGGTCACGGGCCAAAAAGCCCGGGGCCAGGGGCTCAACCAGCGATACGGGCTCTGGCGAGATCAGGATTAAGAATCGGAAGAATAGAAGACCGAACACCAATTCCTCACGACGGAACCAGACGTCCTGGTGGTCGTAGGGGCAGGAGGGTTTAATGCATTAGATTTATTATCTGTGACATCATGCTTGTTAGACTCAGATGGGCTTCGACCTGATAGATAGCTGGTCGAAAAGAAAGTTATATAGGGGTAACACCCCTAATTTGAAAAGCCTTTGGTGCGAAAGGGCGGACATACTGGTGGTTGGGCGGTTCCCTCATGGAAGTTAAAATCTTGGAGATAAATGATCTAAGCATTCGATTCATCCTCAGAGGGATAACTATTCCTATCGCTAATGCTCTGCGGAGGATAATGATCGCGCAAGTTCCTACGATGGCCATAGAAGACGTTTTCATGATTGAGAACTCTTCCATCATGGATGATGAAGTGCTGGCTCATAGATTAGGGCTCATTCCCTTGAAGACGGATCTGGATGCGTACGTTCTTCCAGAGGAATGCGACTGTCAAAGCGAGTTGGGGTGCGCTAAATGTAGCGTCCTGCTAACACTAGATGTTGAGGCTTCGGATTCTGTTCGAACAGTATACTCAGGGGAGTTAAAGTCTAGCGCTCCAGAAGTCATTCCAGTAAGTGATAAAATTCCTCTTGTGAAGCTGGCACCAGGGCAACGAGTTCAATTAGAAGCTTATGCAAGACTGGGTCGTGGAGAGACTCATGCAAAGTGGCAACCAACTTCAGCCTGTACATACAAATACCTTCCAGTTATTAGCATAGATTACAAAAAATGTGATGCTTGTGAAAAATGTGTTGATATCTGTCCCAAAGAGGTTCTTAAAGTAGATAAAGAAAAACTGATAATCGTTGATCTCGAAAGGTGCTCTCTATGCAAGGACTGCGAAAAAGTATGTCCCCAGCGTCCTTCAGCAATTAAAGTGGACTGGGTCAAAGATGCTGTTGAGTTTTTTGTTGAATCCACAGGGGCACTAAAACCTGAGCGTATTGTTGGCGGCGCAATTAAGATTTTGAGAAATAAGACCGACGAACTTATGGTTTCTCTCGTGAATGAAAAAGGGAGAAGATGAGAGATGGAGATCAAGACTACAAATATGGAACTACTAAAGACTATTAGTTTTCTTAAAAAGAAGTCGAATGAAACGGGCTCCGCCGTTTGGAAAGATTTGGCTGATAGATTAAGGAAGCCGAAGCACAGGCGCTATGCTGTAAACATCAGTCGAATTAATAGGAATAGCAAGACTAGAGAAAAGGTTATAGTTCCAGGAAAGGTGCTTGGTTCAGGGAAAATGGATCACCCAGTATACGTTGCCGCCTTCAGCTTTTCAGGTAAGGCTGCAAAGAAGATAGTCGATGCTGGAGGAAAATGTTTTTCAATCCCAGAGTTTGTCAGCAAGAACCCTAAGGGGTCAAAACTAAAGATAATCATTTAGTCGAAAATACCAGTTCGTTCGTTCTGCCGACAAGAGTGGTCTCAAAGCCGCCCAAATGTCTAAAAAAGCATGGTCCTACAATTTTCTCACGAAAATTTGATTAAAAGTCTTAGACGACATTTGTGTAAATCCGGAAAATACTGAATACTTGGTCTACACGACCGATTAGTTCTTATCATTGGTGCGCGATAGACATAATTTGCCCGTGGAAAGAAAAATATATGCGCGCCTCTTATTTATTAGAACACTCAAGGGCATTGATTAGAAAGAAGTGGTGAATAAGTGTCTATTGATAGAAAGCGGGTGCTTCTCACGAGTGGCAGGAGAAAGACTGCAATAGCCAGGGCCACAGTCAAACCCGGAGAGGGGAGGGTTGAAATTAATAAAATACCTATTGAAGCGTATTTGCCAGAGATAGCCCGCAAAAAGATTATGGAACCGCTTTTGTTGGCTGGTGATTCGTGGAAGAAGTCAGATATAGAGGTTGACGTTAGAGGAGGAGGTTTTATGGCGCAAGCTGAAGCGGCAAGAATGTCGATAGCGCGTGCGATCGTTAAGTTGCTGAAGAGTTCAGAGATTGAAGAAGTATATAGAAAACACGATCGTGCGATGCTGTCAGGCGATCCGCGCAGGAAGGAGTCTAAAAAATTTGGTGGTCCGGGAGCAAGAAGGAGAAAGCAGAAATCATACAGATAAGAAGGTTTTTGCGTATGATGATCCCAATTAGATGCTTTACATGTGGAAAAGTCATCGGCGATAAATGGGAAGATTTTACACGTCGAGTTAAAAATGGGGAAAAGCCTAAAGATGTTTTGGACGATCTTGGCGTGACTCGATACTGTTGTCGTCGCATGCTACTTTCAAACGTCGAAATTATTGACAAGGTCCTTGAATATTCAAGTAGAAAAGAGAGTGCAGAGGGATAAGGTATGGGCGCGGTTAAAAAAACTTCTGCGGTAGAACCTTTAGACGAAGATGTGAGTAAAGAGAAGTTGGAAGAAGAAGCAGAGTTGCTACTTCCGATAGAGTCACTTCTATCCGCTGGCATTCATATTGGGACAAGAATTAAGACAAAGGACATGAAAGAGTTCGTCTTCAGAGTCAGGCCAGACGGCTTGTTTGTACTAGATGTAAAAAAGACAGACGAGAGAATGAGAAGTGCCGCAAAGTTTATCGTTCGTTTTGACCCCTCGAAAGTGGTTGTTGTTTCTGCCAGGCTCTACGGCAGGGTTCCTGTAAAAAAATTCTGCGAAATAACTGGCGCCATACCTGTCACTGGGAGATTTCCTCCAGGTATGTTGACAAATCCAAGTCATAGGGGCTATCTGGAGCCGCAGCTACTGATTGTGACTGATCCCCTAGCTGATAAGCAGGCTGTAGAAGAGGCTTCTTCGATAGGAATTCCTGTCCTCGCATTATGTGATACAGATAACAGTTTCTCAGACATCGATTTTGTGATACCCACAAATAATAAAGGGAGAAGGGCATTAGCAACGGTCTACTGGCTGTTGGCTAGGCAGGTTTTGAGAGAAAGAGGGGCAATCCCAGCGGATGGAGATATAACTGCTTCGATAGACGATTTTGAAGTTAAACCAGAGGTGTCAGAAGAGCTGGGGGAAACCGAAGAAAGTGATTTGACAAATGAAGGTTAGGTTTCCGTCTCAGGCAGGTGCTTTCTACGCAAGGTCAAAGGAAACCCTAAAAAAGCAAGTTGAAGACTGCTTTCTTCACAGATTTGGACCTAAAGAGATTCCAAGCGTAAACGAGAATGGTCCAAGGAAGATAGTCTCTCTGATGTGTCCACATGCCGGATACGCTTATTCAGGGCCAGTCGCCGCAAATGCGTACTTTCAAATGGCAAAGGATGGCAAGATCGACTCTGCCATTATCCTTGGCCCAAACCACACAGGTATCGGCAGCGGGATCTCAATAATGACCGAAGGCGTCTGGCGGATGCCGCTCAATGATGTAGAAATAGATTTTGAGCTAGCAAGAAAGATACAGCACGCATCTAAGTATATCGATGTGGACGATACTGCGCATTCCCGTGAACATTCAATTGAGGTTCAGCTCCCATTCCTTCAGTATATCTATGGAAAGAGCTTCAGGTTTGTTCCAATATGTATGATGATGCAGGATCTGGAATCTTCTCGAGATGTCGGAGAAGCGATCGTGGAGAGTATTTCAGGTAGAAACGTGATCACGATAGCGTCAACTGATCTGACACATTATGAGTCGGAGAAAGTAGCCAATTCTAAGGATCGTATGGCCATAGACGCCGTTCTTGAATTGGACGACGAAAAACTGCAATCGGTTATCGAATCCAGCAACATAACGATGTGTGGTTATGGACCAGCCTCTGTAGCTATTTACGTTGCCAAAAAGCTGGGGGCAGAAAAGACCAGTCTCTTATCATATAAGACCAGTGGCGACATAACAGGCGACTTCTCTTCTGTAGTAGGATACGCAGCCATAGCCATAGCAAAGGAATAGCAATATTCGATCAGCTAAAAGCATATAGTGTATTAACCAGTCGTTTCTCACAGCAAGATGTGGGAACGTCAACCACCCCACCCTGATGGATGGGGCTTGCCTGAATGCTAGGGCAACGCAAGGGTTGACTAGCCTGAGTGCTTCGGGCACTACGCCAGATGGGCTACAAGAACGTCAGGGTGTTTCGCCAGCTCTGACCTCTTCTGAGCTTGGCAGGCTCGATGTCGAGAGGCTAAGCCTGTGTGGCATTGGCGAGGCGACCGACACTCCGAAAGGGGTCCGAATATCGGAGGTGAGAATATGAGGGTGCCTGTAGTAAGCGTGGAGGGAAAACCGTTGATGCCGACTACTCCGGCGAAGGCAGGAAGACTGATGCGTGGGAAACAAGCAAGAGGCAGATGTAGCAAGCTCGGTGTCTTCTACGTACAGATGCTCAGGCCAGTAGGCAGCAGGGTGCAAGGGCTGAGTTTGGCTTGCGACCCAGGAAGCAAGTTCGACGGCTATGCAGTGGCATCTGGGAAAGGGACTAACGTGAAGGGGATGAGTGTCCTACCAAAAGGCATAGCCAAGAAGTTCATCAACAGGAGAAAGCTTCGCAGAGCCCGTAGAAGTAGAAAGTGTAGGAGAAGACCGTACAGGTTCAACAACCGCAGACGAGGGGACGATTGGATTGCGCCGTCACAGAAGGCAAAGGTGGATTTCAGGCTGAAGGTCATAAGGGAGCTGTGCCGGCTGTATCCGATAGCCAACATAATGGTTGAGGACGTCAGGTTCAACCACTACAAGAAGCAGTGGGGCAAATTCTTTACAACGGTGGAAATAGGGAAATCATATCTATACAAAGAACTGGAGAAACTTGCCGACTTCATCAAAGTGGATGGTTGGGAGACAGGTGAGGCGAGGGAGAGATACGGCATTAGGAAGACCTCTGACAAGATGGCATTAACGCCGGAGAGCCACGCTAACGACGCCACGGCAATGTTATCAAAACACTACGGTAAAAACGTGGATTCGCCCACCCCGTTCTTTGTATGGAGCGCATACAACCCTGTTAGAAGGCAGTTGTATAAGCAGAACCCGCGAAAGGGCGGTGCCAGACCAGCGTACGGCGGCACATCTGGCAGGCATGGCATTCGCAAAGGAGACAGTGTGAAAGCCGTGGTGAAAGGAAAAATGGTTCAAGGCTGGGCATGCAGCTTCTCAGACACACAAATAGGAGTCGCCAACTTCCTCGGAAAACGATTCGCCATTCCCAGAGTCGGAAATGTGCAACTCATACATAGAGCAACAGGAGTGTTATACTCCGAATTCCTCCCTATGCTCTCGCATGGGGTCTCCTTCGGAGGAATTTAGATGAATGTTACTGCGTCAGCTCCAGCCAAAGTCATCCTGACAGGCGAGCATTTTGTCGTCTATGGTGAGCCTGCGGTAGTAATGGCGATAGATTGCTATGTGCATGTGACAGTTTCAGAGAGATCGGACAGAGCTATACATATCGTCTCAGATTTAGGTATATCAGGCTTCTATACAGGAAACGAATATAATCCTGAGAAGGGGGGGCCTCAAGCAGAGAGTGTCCTGAGGCCGGTAAATATTGCTGCCAAAACTGTGTTGGACTTGTTAGAGGAGAAGACTGGTTTAGAGATTAAGGTTGATTCTCAAATCCCTATTGCTGCTGGTTTGGGATCCTCGGGGGCGTTGGCGGTCGCCACCGTTGCTGCTGTTGGCAAGCTCCTCGGGACGGACTTCAGTAGAGATGAACTCATCAAACTTTCTTTCGAGTCTGAAAGATTCGTTCATTTTGAGCCATCTGGAATTGACCAAACAATCTCTTCTAGTGGAGGCGTTATGGTCTATCGGAAGGGCAAAAGGCCCGATCCAATAGAAGTCAAGTCTGAAATTCCGATTGTGATTGGAAACACGGGAATTCCCAGAAGAACTGGCGATTTGGTGAACGCGGTCAAGAAAAGACTGAATGACTTTCCAGAAGTTTTAGAACCGATAGTCCATGCAGCGGGGGGTCTCTCCTCATGGGCCGTCAAAGCTCTGCTTGATGGAAACCTAAAAAGGCTTGGAGAGCTGATGTCTATTAACCACGGCCTTCTCTCCGCCATTGGGGTATCCAACGAACCTCTGGATAGATTAGTTTACGCAGCAAGAAAAGCTGGGGCACTAGGCGCGAAGCTTACTGGAGCCGGTGGTGGAGGATGCATGATAGCACTATCGACTCTGGAAGATCGCGAAAAGATAGCTGATGCGATTCGGGAGGCCGGAGGGGCGGCAATAATGGCTAAGAAAACCAACACGGGTGTGCAGGTTTGGGCGAACGAGTAGCTGAAACTGTTCATGATAATATACTTAGGCTGAGAAGAGATTTTAAAATGGATGGAGATCCAAAGGCTCCATGTCCTGACCGTGGCTCACGTTTGAGGTGCCATAACTCGATGGTTTTGTGATAATGCTCGTTGCCAACTGTTGTAGGTGGTCTTAGATGTCAAAACAGCCTTTAGACTGTGCAGACAACAGTGGTTGATAGCCATTGGCCATTACCGTAATTTTTGATCTCTAGGATGAATGCGTGCGTTTCTTCACTGATGATGTTGTCTGCGTTGTTGTAGAACCACTCGCAGGCCGACTTTGTGGCGTGACCGCTTATGCCAGCAATCAGTAATACAGGTCTGTTGTTCATTTCGTCCCAGATGAGTTGGACGGTGGCATAGTCTGTGACGACTTCGGTTTCTGAGCCACCATCGTAAACGTAGTTGCCTGCCTTGTGGTATTCGTTGCCGCCAGCAACAATCACCCATTCTGTGCCGCTGAACGTGAAGTACGCCCAGCTGCTCGGAGTATTATACTCACGCCAGAACAGGTTCACTGCAGGGCCTCCAATAGAGATCAGCGGACCAGAAACCTCGCTGATTGATGTGACTTCGTCGTCTGTCAGAACATCCACGCTTGTGCCTCCTGTTGCGTGAGACGAGAACAACGCGCTCACGAGCGTCCCTCCAACGGTGTCGAGGGCGTTTGCTTCCGTACCGTAGCCGAAGGATGCGGTGAAGCAATTATCTATGAAGAACAGTTCCTCCATACTCACGAATGAAATTGCCTCTTCTCCCTCTTCTTCAACTAAGAGTGAACAGCTCTGGCTTTCCACCCTTTCACCGTTCGGATAGGCGATGGCTCTGACAAGGAAGCGACCGCTTTCTTCTGGTGTCCAATCGTAGGAATAATGCCCGTTTGAGGCAGAAGTTATAGTCGTTATGCTGCTCCAGGTGGCTTCACCGTATAAACGATAATCTAAATCAACAGAGTATGTCCCTACTGGACTTGCATAGCCTGATATTGTGACGCTTGACCCCTCATCTATCGTTGAGGAAGATAGAGCACAAGTAATAGAAGGGCCCTCCCCTTTTTCTACTGAGAGCAGCACGATTGGGCTTTCAGCACCATGGTATTCTGAGTTTCCAGGCCAGCTGGCTTTTAAATGACAGGTCCCACTTGACGGAGGGATCCAATTATAAGAATATGTTCCTGACAGATCGGTTGTGACGGTTGCTAAGTTATTCCATGTGTCATTGAGTTTGTAGTAAATTGTGACACCCGCACCTGAATGGGTGGGGTTGATTGAGCCGCTGATCGTTACAGAGTTTCCGAGGATTATGCTGTTGGATGATAATTCACAAGATATTTGGCTCTGAATCTTCTCGACAGCAAATGAGGCTGGTGAACTTTCAGCTGGCTCACAAATATTGTTTCCTGCCCATGAAGCCTTCACGAGGTATGTGCCGACGGCTGACGGTATCCATGAATATGAGTAGCTTCCATCCGAGGCAGAGGCTATCGTGATTAAAGTGCTCCAGGTGGCTCCATCGTCTACACCGATCTTTATTGTAACCGAAGCGGAATGGGCTGGAGCTATCGATCCCGAAACCGTAACGGTTGAGCCGACAATGAGTGATCGCGGACTGACAGAGCAGGTTATGGAACTCCCCTTTTTCTCAACTTTGAGCGAAGCCACCCCACTTTCGGCACTACAGTGGTCATAGTCTCCAGGCCAGCCTGCCTTAAGATAGTAGGCTCCACTGGAGGGAGGAGTCCAACCATAAGAATACATTCCTAACAAATTGGTTGTTACGCTCGCTAAAGTGTTCCAAGTGGCTCCGTCGTCTGCGCTGATTTTTATTGTGACCGAAGTAGAGTGGGCTGGATTAATGGATCCTGAAATCGTGACGCTTGAGCCAGCGGTAATCGATCGCGGATTAACGGAGCAGGTTATGGAGCTCTCAATTTTTTCGACGACAAATGGGACCACCCAGCTCTTAGCACCATCATTCACATAATCACCAGGCCAAGAGGCAACCACACTCCACGAACCAGCCATATCAGGCGTGTAAGTATCCTCAAAGTATCGTGGCTTTGAGGCCGTTTTGACAATTCTCGTTACCGTCGTGCCGTCAGGTCTAGTAAAGATCAATGAGACTGTGACAGTGCCAGTGCCAGATGAGAGGACGGTGCCGCCAATCTTTATTGACTCACCTACAGTTATCGTTGAAGGAACTGCGACGCAGGTTATGAAGGTTGGAAACTTTTTAACAGTAAATGAGGCCCTTGGGCTTCTGGCGCTCAGGTAACCATAGTTGCCACTCCAAGAAGCAACCACACTCCATGAGCCAGCCATATCAGGCGTGTAAGTATCCTCATACCATCCCCATGAGTCCGTTTTGACCTCCCTAATTAACACCGTGCCATCAGGTCTAGTATAGGTCAATGAGACTGTTACGGCGCCAATGCCAGATGGGGTGAGGTAGCCAAAAACCGTTATCGACCAACCCGCCGTCACAGTTGAAGGCGCTGCAACGCAGGTTATGGAGCTTTCACTTTTTTCAGCAGTAAATGAGGCCCTTGGGCTTCTG